>NZ_JAIKTU010000014.1:0-107754 GCF_019753795.1 Clostridium sardiniense
GCACCTTATAGGTGCAGTTTGTAAAAGTATGCGGTTGGCAAACCGTTTCAATGTGCGAGTAGCACAGCCAGTAACATGCCCTTATAGGGCTAGAGCAAACCACCCGTTTTACGGGTGGTCATGATTTAATTTTATAATTAAGTTATAGTATGATAAATAAAGCGTGATTTATTATAAATAATAAAGTTATAAAAGGTAAGCAATTAATTAAAGGAATATATAAGTTAGTAAATTATATAAGTTGATACTATAAAATAACTATGTTATTCTAGTAAAATGAGGTGAGAAAATGGAATCATTATTAGATTTAATAGAGGATAAAAAAGACGTTTTAAAAACAGCTGAAGTAATGGAGTTTTTAGGTGTTAGTAAACATAAATTAAATAAGTTAATTAAAGATGGTAAAATAGAGGTACATAAAAATGAGAAGAATAGGAATGAATTTTATAAGGACGAAATTGAGAAATATAAAGAGGAGCATGGAGATAGTTTAGAACCTAGAGTAGATGCAAGAAATAATCTAAATGACCTTACAGGAAAAGAGTGGTTACCTGAAACTAAGAGTTTCTGGTATCAAAAAGGCTTAGGAGCTAGTCATCCACATGCTCAAATAGAAAAGCAACATCCAGCGCCATTTTCATTTCAGGATGTACAAAGATTAGTATTATTTTTTACTAAAAAAGGTCAAAAAGTGTTAGATCCATTCAGTGGCACAGGGTCAACTATTAAAGCATGTGCTCTTTCAGAACGTATTGGGGTAGGAATTGAATTATCAAGTCATTGGTGTGATTTATCAAAGCATAGAATTGAATATGAAGTAGGTGAAGGAGAATCATCAAAACATGTTTTTATTAATAAAGATTGTAGAGAAGCTTTAGAAAATATGGAAAATAACAGTATTGATTTAGTTATTACCAGTCCTCCTTATTGGTCGATTCTAAATAAAAAAATAGACCATAAAACTAAAAAAAGAGTTGAAGAAGGATTAGCGACAAATTACTCTGACGATAAGAAAGATTTAGCTAATATAGATGATTATCAAGAGTTTTTAGAAGAATTAAAAGATGTATTTATAAAAAGTGCAAAAGTATTAAAAGACAATAAATATATGTGTATTATTGTATCAGATTTTAGGAATCAATCAGAGTTTGTAAGTTTTCATAGTGATATTATTCAAATTATGAATAAATGTAAAATAGATGATAAACATGAATTAATGCTACAGGGAGTAAAGGCATTATTACAAAATCATAAAAGCTTACTACCTTATGGATATCCTTTCTCATATGTTGAAAATATACATCATCAATATATTTTGATATTTAAAAAACAAGTAAAGAAAGTTAAAAAGAAAGCTAAAGAGAAAAGTAATGGGGGAAGTAAATAGTATGGATTGGGAATATAATAGAATCTATAATGGAAGTTGTGATGATATATTACCTGAAATGTTGAAAAGTGGTTTGAAATTCGACTTAATTCTAACAGACCCTCCATATAACTTAAAGAAAGATTTTGGAAATGATAGTGACAATTTGACACTCCCACAGTTTGTTGAGATAAACAAGCAACGATTAGAAATATGTAAGGAATTACTTACTAAGGATGGAAGTGTAATTTGGTTTGGAATTCATCATTATATTTGTTTTATTCAATGTATTATGTATGAACTAGGCTTATTTTATAGGAGAATGAATATATGGAGATATGAAAATGGATTTTCGCGTTCTAAAAAGGTACCGGGAGCACAATATGAACCATTCTTATGGTTTTCAAAGTCAGATAAGAAATGGACTTATAATGTAGATGATGTTAGGGTGCCGTATAAAAGTGAAGAGAGATTAAAAAATCCGGTATATTATAAGAATTCAAAGGGTGAAACCGTAGAGTGGAGACCAAATCCGTTAGGAGCGATGAGAGGAGATATTTGGGAATTTCCGACATTAGCTGGTAAAATATTTAAAAATGAAAGAACTGAACATCCTACTCAAAAACCAGAGAGTTTAATTACAGAGTTAATAAAAGCATTTTGTCCTAAAAATAAAGATGGATTTTATGAAGGTCTTATTCTAGACCCATTTCATGGCTCAGGAACATTAGGAGTTTGCTGTGAAAAATTAAATAGACAAGGTCATAGAATAAAATGGATTGGGATAGAATTAGAAGAAAAATGGTGTGATGTTGCAGAACAACGTTTGTTAAATATATTGTAGTAGGACTTTGTAATTAAACCCTTAAAGTATATTTTCATTGTAGTTATATTTTAAAAGAAAATATTCATATATTGAATATTTTCTTTTTTTTTTGTTGTATAATAAAACATATACTACATGGAAGGAGTTGACAAATATGATTCGTTTTAGAAACCCAGGGGTACAATTTTCAACACAAATACAGGTTTTAAAAGAGTTATATATAAATTTAAAGGATAAACAACCGTTTACGTTAGATGATATGGCAACTGTAATTGCACAGGGAAAGTTAATGACAGCGTATGGATATGCAGGAACTGAGGCACTAAAATTAAGTAATACTGAAAAGGAAAGTATGAATTCAGCTAAGATGAATGCCAAAATGTATGCAGAAGTATTTAGAATGTTAGGTTGGGTAACACCAAGTGGAACAAAATCATACCCATTAGAATTTACATACATTGGAGCACATATTGCATTGGCAGATGGTGATTCAAAAATGTTGTATGAACAGTGTGTTTTAGGAATTAATAACCCTACAGAATTAAGCGTAAGATTAAGCTATAATGAACAAGTTAGATTTTTTAAGTGTGTACTTCGTAGTTTTGTTGATTTAGATGAAGTTATGTACAAACATGAATTCTGTTTAGGACCAATGAGTGTAGATGATATAAATGATGATGCTTACAAAAAAATGATAGAAAATATAAAGTCCTTACGTGGTGATGATAAAAGGTTGAAAAAGGCTTTTACGGAACTAGCTAAATCATTAGGAATGAAAGAAACACCGGTAGATAATTGTACACGTATACCTGTAGCGCTATTAAAAAGTTGTGGATTAGCTGAAGAATACTCTACAAAGAAATTATATCCTAATAGAACTAAAGTGTGCTTAAAAATTACTACTCATGGGAAAAATGTGTTAAGTAGTTTAATGAAAATGAAGGATTTGAGATTAGATGAATTTAATTCTTATGATGAAGAAGTAAAAATGGCATTGATTAGGCTGGGTATATTTTCTATGTTAAAGCGGGCTGATTATAATATAGAGCCAGTTAAAGAACAGTTTGAAGCTGATGAAAAATTATGTGAAGGCGTATTAGATGGGAAAGAGCTACTATTTTCACCGTATCAAACTATTAGGCATGATTTAATAGATAAGGCTATGGGATTTAAAAAAGTAGATAAAACAAAGAAAAAGGATTTAGACGTATTAGATGAAAATGATAAAAAAATAACCAAAAGAGATGCTGTGAGTATTGTTGAAATGTGGGAGTTAGATGTAGCTACTGCTGCTAGATTAGACTTATTAACATTAGAAGAAGATAGAAGGTTTTTAGATAAGGTCCATAAGCTCTTAAAAAATGGCAAGAATGTTCAAGAAATAGTAGATTATTTATTTAAATATTATAGAACAGCTAAACAAGATACATTTTACCCTTTAATTTCTACTTTGTTTAAAATTATGGGATTTGAATGTAGCTTTTCTAGAGCAGGAGATAATGGAGCTCGTTGGGATGCGATTATAGATGATATACAAAAAAGTATACCAATTGAAATTAAATCTCCAACAGAGGAAGAAAATATTTCAATAAAGGCAATAAGACAAGCCTTAGAGAATAAGATTATTCTTTTATCTAGAAAGACACATGCTACAATTCCGGAAGTAACTTCATTGGCTGTGGGATATTGTTTACCTAATGATAGAGCAGAGGTTGGTAAATTAATCAAAGATTTTAAAAAAACTTATAATGTTAAAATAGGAGTTATAGATTTAAGAACATTATTGAAAATTTCTATAAGTATTTTAGTTGAAGGGGTAGGATTTGACAAAGAAAAACTATATAGTTTGGAGGGGATAATAGGTGCAAATTCTTAATGAGAATAATAAAAGAACAAAATTAGTTTTATTAAAGTATTGGGTGGATAAGATTGAATGCCAACCGCAAAAAAAGACAGTTTTAGACACAGAACAAGGTAAAATAATTTCAGGCTGCTTAAGATGTGATAATCCTAAGTGCATGTATTTTTATGAAGAAAGAATAAAGTGTTCAAGGTTGGATGAGTTTCCAGGTGAGAGGGAAAATAAAGTTTGTCCAGTTGATGCTTTGCTTTGGGATAACCAAAATGAAATACCCATAATAAATCAAAAAAAATGTATAAAGTGCGGTATTTGCGCAAGTGAGTGTCCTATTGGAGCAATTTATTTCAAAGATAATCAGTTTTTGATAAATAACGTTGCAAATTCGCATGAATATATAGAAGTACCTTTTAATTCTGAGGGAGTAAATGCTCAAAGAGAAATTATAAGTGCATTAGAAAAGTTAAAAAAGTATGGGAAACTGATAGATGAAAATGATGCAATAATGCAAATAGTGTATAACAACACAATAGTATCTAAATTAGTACCTGAAAAGTTAATAAGAAATATATTAGTAAGTTTGGGATGTGAGTGCTCAACAAGACGTATAGGCGATGTATATACAAGAATGGATGCAATATATAAAACAACGAGTGGTACCTTTGGAGCTGTAGAGGTTGAATTTGGAACAGATACGCTAGATGCTTCTAGAGCTATATTAGATGATATAGCAGTTTTGGAATCTAGATATGGTATAGATAAAAGTGAAAATATTGCACTTGTAGTATGCTTGTCTCTACCAAACCTAAGGCAAGGCTATTGGCAGGTTATAAAAGATATAAAAAATGTTGTGAATCTAAGAGTAAATACTCAAACATTAGGAGCTATGTTAATTTTACTGTGGAATTTCTCGGAAATAGATTTGAATACGAATGACTATTATTCTGACTATGATACTCCAACTATTAGAAAATATCTTGAAAGAGATTTAGGACGAAAGGTTAGGATATCAGATAAGTTCTTAGGAATACTGGAACCAATAAAATAGGTAGTGTATATTATTAAATAAATTAAATTATAAGTATATATAATAATTATGATAAAGACTCTTACTAAATAAGGTAAGGGTCTTTTTATTAAGGAGATAATAAATTGAAAAAGATAACAAATAAAAAACAAGCAATGCAGCTTGATAAGTACTGTAAGAAAGTAATGGATATTATAGTAGATACCATAATAACATTAGATGAAAACTATGGAAAGGATATAAATGTATATAATAGTTTAGGAGGATGTAAGAAAGTTATTAAATAACTTTAGTGGTTATGTGATAACCAGAAATATTCCAGCGTGCAAAAAGTTTATATAGGACTTTGTAAAAGAAGTTATAGTTTATAAAGAACACATTGAAGTGATATTCAATGTGTCTTTTTATTTTGTTCCAAAATAGTGGAGGGATAGAGGTTATAAGTAAAATTAAAAGGTATCAATTATATGAAAGATATAGTAATAGCTTTTATATTAAGGTTAGTTAAAGTATAAATTAGCATTTTTATAAGCAAAATATATGATATTACATTTTTATAACAATTTATATTTAAAATATTACAAATAAGTAATATATATGATTTATTTATTATATTTAGTGATATAATATTATTTATATAAACTATAAAAAAAGGTGGGATAATATGCAATTGAAATTTGAATTACTTAATAAAGGAGATTCTGTCGTTAATGCATGGGATAATAAAATAGCAATTAAGAGGAAAAATGGTGAAGTGGAGATTTTTTCATTTGACTATGATGAAGATAACCTTCCAAGATTATTAAAACAAACGATACTAATAACTTACGGAACTGGATCAATATCTGTAAAAAGTTATGATAAGAACATAGAAATAGGCACATTTTAGGAGCTGGATTCATGGCATGTTCAATTTGTGGAAAAGCAGGTCATAATGCTCGAAATTGTCCTAGTAAACATGAACAGGATCAGAAAGACCAGGCATTATGGGTAAAGTTTGATAATATATCCGAAGGTGAAGCTACTGATTTACTTTATGAAATTATGAAAAATAAAAATAAAATAGCTCCAGATGCTAGAGGAACATTTGCAAAAGCAAATAAAAAGCAATTACCTTCAGAAATAAAAAAAGCACTACAGTTAATTGGTGATAAGGATGAGTAAAAGGAGAAATTCTAATCATTTAAATGCACAAAAACAAGGGAAACAGTTAGATGAATATATGTGTTTTTTTTGTTTAACTGTATGTAAGGGAAATCACGGACATCATATAATTTTATATAGCGAAAATGGAGATGGCAGTATTAATAACATAATTACATTATGTCCTGACTGCCATAGAAAGTATCATAATGGAAGGCTAAAAATAGAGATTGGAAGATTTTAGAGTTAATAGTATAATGTTTTTGTCTGTATTTAGCTTAATTATATAGTCTAGTGGTGGGTTTTAAAGGTTATGCTTCGCCTCCACCAAATAAGAACAGTAAAAGTGATACAATGGAAAAACTTGATTTCAGGGGTTTGACCATTGTTTTGATTTTCATGGGGAATTTTTAAAAGGACAAAAAGAAGAATTTAAAAATGAACTACTAAATTTAGAAAATGTAAGATTATTGGATGGCTACAGTGTAACTATAAGCTTGAAAACTGGTAAAAAGCTTTAAAAATACCATTTTTTAATATGGATGATGGATTTATAAGCGAAGATATAGTAGATAAAAAATAATTTACTACTGACTAGTGGAGTTTAGGGAGTAGGAGAATTGTTTTATGTTCCACAAATTGACTCTAATGATAGAGGAGAAGTGTGGATGAGAGACTTTAAGCCATTTCAAGTTGCATTTGTAGATATAGATTATTATAAAGAATTAATAAAAAAATTTTCAATAGATGAATGGTTAGATTTAATTATATCAAGTATGGGGTTTAATCCAAATGTATATTCTGAATAGCAAAAGATAGTATTAATAACTAGAATTTTACCAATGATTGAACCAAGTATAAATTTAGTATGGGTAATACAGAGGCTACAGAAGAAGCTGGATTTGGTATGCTTGGTAATATAACTTTGGATGAGAAAAAAACTTGTATATAATGATGAAGGGATTTTTAAAGAGATACCAAATTTCTTATAAGAAACATCATTTATAGATAGAATACATGGAATAATACCAGGGTGGGAAATGCCAAGAATATATAAGGACGCACCTTCATCATACTTAGGATTTAAGGGTGATTTCTTTTCAGAAATACTTCATTCTTTAAGAAGTGATATTTATTATACAGACTATGTTAATTTAAATATGAAATTAGAAAATTGTAATGATCTAAGGGATAGAAAAGTAATAACAAGATTAGCTACTGGATATTTAAAAATATTATTTCCAGATTTAAAACTAATTAATAGCGAATTTAATAAATACTGTGTGAAACCAGCAGTTGAATTAAGGCAGCGAGTTAGAGATGAATTATACAAAATGGATAAAGAGTATAAAAAAGTTTCAATAGAAGTTAGTGAAAGCTAATCACATAAGTTAAGTGATTATAAGATATATCTTAAAGTAAATTATTCACGAAGTACATTAATTTAAGAAGCCATCGGTTATTTTAATCGGTGGTTTTCTTTTATAAACTATTAAACTTTATTAATCATAATAATATAGAAAGTGAAAAACACTTCTGATATTGTATAATTATAGTAAATAAATGAAATAGCAGCTTATGTAATTACTAAGTTCTTAGTAGATACAAAGTAAGATAATAATGAGGGTGAAGATAAGTGATTGCAGAATTACATGGGAAAATTAGTAGTAGAGGGACAAACTTAAGAGAAACATTAGAAGATAATTTAACAGGTAACTTTTTTGGATCTTTAAGATATATTCCTTTTAGTAAAGGGATTAAAAAAATATTACTTCAAGTTATTGGAGAAAATAATTTTAACCAATACGAAGTAGAAGAGTGGGCAGAAAGAATTAAATTTTGGCCATATCATAATGATGGTGAAGTAGATTTAGTTATTAATCTAAAGTTAGTTACTATTGCTATAGAAGTTAAATATAATAGTGGATTATCTTCAGATGATGAAGTATTGAACGATGACGAGAACATAGAGAAAAGTAGAAATCAATTAGCTAAGGAGTCACGAATAGTTAAAGAGTTAGCAGAAGTTAATGGAACAAATCCTATTCTATTATTCATTGCTAAAGAAAATGAAGGTAAAGAAATTGTAAGTAATGTAATTAATAGAAATATAATTGAAGAAGGTGTAACATTTAAATTTATTTCATGGGAAGACATATGTTTAATAACAGAAGAAATATATAAGAGTACGAAATTAAACTACTTTGAAAAGTTAGTTATTGAAGATATATATAAGCTTTTGGTAAGAAAAGGCTTTAATAGTTTTAAGGACTTTAAGAGTAGAGCTAATAACAAAGTAATTGGTAAAGATAAGTTTTATATATTTAAAGTTGGTAAAAATGCAAAATATAGTGATAAATTTAAGTTTATAAGTGATGTTGAAATAGAAAAGGATGGATATTATGAATTCGTATAGTGAAAATATAAAAAATGCATTTGCAGTAGTGTATAACACATTAGAAAATGTTAAAAAACTGATGGAGTATTGTGATAAGGTTGCAGAAAGTAACGGATATTATGCATGTACGCCAAAGTTTTTAAGGAACAACACAGATGGCAGTATTGATGGTTGGGTATATAATAAATTTTTTAAGGTATATCAAAGTGGTGAAGATG
Organism: Clostridium sardiniense; assembly: GCF_019753795.1. Taxonomy (NCBI): domain Bacteria; kingdom Bacillati; phylum Bacillota; class Clostridia; order Eubacteriales; family Clostridiaceae; genus Clostridium; species Clostridium sardiniense. Next base: position 8,837 of record NZ_JAIKTU010000014.1, read on the forward strand.
AAGAGTTAGAAAATGGCTGGAGGAATGGACCGCTATATGTACTAGAAATAAATCTTGAAGAAGCACCATCATACTATGTGTCTAAATTTGAATATGAAGATATAAAAGGCTGGAAAGGTGGGATATCTCCGTCATCGTGGTGGGCATTTTATTTTCCAATGGATATTAGTGATAATAGAATAGAATTTAATAAAGTAGATGATATTTATACAGTAGGGGTACCAAAAGGACCATACAAAAAATCTTATTGGGGGCTTGAAAGAACTATTTTTAAAAGTGGATATTTAATAGAACTTAATAGTGACAATGTTAATACTAATATTTTTGGAGAATTTAATAAATTAAAAGAAAACTAATATTATGATAATATAGTTATATAAAAGTAAGTTTTTAAAATTGATGCATTATAAGGGGAGAGGGCCGTTATGGACATAACTAAAATTATGAATAACTTAAGCAATAAAAGAAAATATTTGTACTAGAAGCAGAAATAAGACTAGAATACTGCCCTTTAGATATTGATCCATAAATGCATATAGATATATAAGTTAAAATAGGACAAGGTGTTTATCCTATAGAATTAAAATATATGACTAAACCATGTGATGTTACTGTAGATTATGAAAGATATATTTTAAAGGATCAAGGAGCTTAGGATATTAAAAGATATTTCTAGAGTAGAAATATTATTAGAAACTATGGATAACTTCAAAGAAGGATAGTGGATAGCTATCACAAATGGCCCAAGCTATTTGAATACAAGTAGCAATAATACATGTGATGATGAATTTAGAATTAATCATAATAGTATTAAAGAAGGTAAGTTAGAATGGGAACCACGTACAGGAAAGGGTACAAATAAAAATAGAGAAGAAGCTTTAATACTTAAAAATAGATATTATAGTTATTTGCAAGAGTATAGCAACAAAAATAATATTATGTTTTTAATAAAACATTGGAGTTAATTTATATGAATAAAGAAATAAATATATTTAAAGTTTCAAATTACGATAAGTTTAAGTGTACAGCTGATAGATGTAAGTTTACATGTTGGAAGGATGGGGTATTAGTATAGACACTAATATTTATAATAAATAGAAAAAGTAAACGATGATTCAAATAATCTTTTAAATAATGTAAAAGTAAAAAAATGTTATAATAAGGCAGAGTATTCTATAAATAAATTTTATTAATAGGTGTGGAGTTTTAAAAATTATTTAATGTTACAATAGATAATTTAATAAATCATTCAGAGAAGAAGTCATGGATAACAACACCACCTAGAAGAAAACACTTTTTTGAAACTGTTGTAGTTGGAGAGAATGGACAAGTTATTATACCTGAAAAAGCAAGAGAGAGATGTAATATTAATGTAGGTAATTAAGTAGTATTTTTTTATTCTATAAGAAGTTATATATGTCAGTAATATTGATAAAAAACAAATTTAAATTAATATTTAAAATTTATCTATAATTTTAGGCTGTAATACTAAGAATAATATAGTATTCAATGACAAATATAAATATTATAAGAGGTGAAAAAAATGAGTAATAAACATAAAAATAGTAAGAAAAAAATGGCATCTTTAGGGCTTAGAAAAGATGAAAATGGAGATTATAAATATATTGATCCTAATGATACAACTTCAGAATTTGTTCCAGTAAGAAATAATATATCAAAGTCTACAAAGCATTAATGAGTATACATAAAAACTATATTAATATTCCTTTAGATTAGTCTAGGGGATTTTTTGTTTAATAATCATGTAAAATTCTAAACTAAAATAATTAAATCTAATCCTGAAACGCTGTTAAAAAATAATCTATCATATACTTATTATGTACAATTAAAAATATGGGAGCAGAAGGGTAGTAAAATATAAAAAAATAATTATTAAATGTTTAGCTATCTTTATGATTATTTAGGTATAGTTGAATGTACAAGTAGTGGGGTAGCTTTAAGTCAGGTACATATACTGGAAAATTAGCAGGAAAAATGGTGATGTTAAAGTAGAATTTAGTAACATAATTAGCAATATGTAATATATTATATTGTAAAGAAAATTAAAATAATAAGGAGGTAACTCAATATGTCAAATTGTTGTTGTCCAGATCATGAACTATTAGAATTTAGATCATTAATATTTAATGGTGGAAGTATGAATGATGGTACTGAGAGTATACCTGATACTGTACCACTAGGAAGCGCTAATTCTAGTATCAGTATATTGGGATGGCTTTTGCCTCAAGGTGATACAGATGAATATTCATTAACTTTTAGTGTACCAAGAGATGCTCGCAATAAATGGCAAAGAGCTAAAGTGTTTGTTCATTTATTAACTGATAATTCAAATACACCAACTGGAAATATGTTTGCAATTAGACTTTCATCATTATTCACTAGAGCTAATGGTGTAGTAAATGCAGCTAATATAATGGTTAATAATAGTGGAAATATCCCAATTCAAAACTCACCTGGAAATTTCCAATATAATCATTATGTTTTAGAGTTTGACTTAGACGATATTATTAGAGCAGAAGATTTTGCATTATTAAGCGTTGCTCGTATAGCAGTTAATAATGACTATGCTGGTGCATTACTTTTAACTAGTATAGAATTTAGGTATTTAAGCGACGAAGCATAAAAATTAATTTAAAAACAAGACTAGCTAATCAAAGTGACTATTAAAAAGTATTTTACTTGAAATTTTGCATGACAAATAAACTCTTATAAAACACGTATAATTACAGAAAATATAAATAATTAAGCTGTATGGTTAAGATACATTTTAGAATGTATTTTCTCATACGGCTTTTAATTTTTTATTACCCAAATAAAAATGATACTTAAATATTTGCTTTTCATAATAGTAGATATAATTAAAGTAATTAAATTAGTTAATAATATTTTCCTATAAATAATTTCATATGTAATATAAATTAAGTAGATAAGAAAAAAGAAGGCTGATATAATATTTTTTAGAATGTTTGTTCAATGTCTAGAAGATGTAATTCATATCTTATAAAAGTGGGATATAATAGTATCTACAATATTGGGCAAGATCAGCTAAAGATTAGAGAGGTTAAAACTCTCTTTGATTAAGTTTCAGTTATAAAGGAGTTAACAAATGAAATATTATTTAGCACCAATGGAAGGAATTACAGGATACATATATAGAAATACTTATGAGAAATTTTTTCATAATATTGATAAATATTTTACACCATTTATTGTTCCAAATAACAGTAGAAGCCTAAAAACTAAAGAATTAAGAGATATTTTGCCTGAAAATAATGAGGGAATGAATATAGTTCCTCAAATACTTACGAATGATTCAGAAGGTTTTATCTTTACTTCTAGAAAGTTACAACAATTAGGTTATAATGAGATTAATTTAAATTTAGGATGTCCTGCTGGAACAGTTGTATCCAAAGGTAGGGGTTCAGGATTTCTAGCAAAAAGGGAAGAACTTGATAAGTTTTTAGATGAAATATATAAAATAGATGATATGAAAATTTCTATAAAAACTAGAATAGGAAAAGAGAGCCCAGAAGAATTTTATGAGCTAATAAAAATTTATAATAAATATCCCTTAGAAGAATTAATTATACATCCTAGAACTCAAAAAGATTTTTATGGAAACAAGCCGAACTTAGAGGTATTTAAAGATGCACTATCATTAAGTAATAGTCCAGTATGTTATAATGGAGATATTTTTACAAAAAGTGATTATAATAAATTAATAAAAGCGTTTCCGGAAGTAGATACAGTAATGCTAGGAAGAGGGTTACTAGCTAACCCAGGATTAATGAATGAGATTAAAGAGAATACTTTCATAGATAAGAAAGTATTGAAAGATTTTCATGATGAAATTTTTAATACATATAGAGAAGTATTCAATGAAGATAGAAATGCAATACTTAGAATGAAAGAGTTATGGGGATATATGATTTACATATTTTCAGATAATAAAAAATACGCTAAAAGAATAAAAAAGTCACAAAAAATAAGTGATTATAATGAAGCAGTAACAAGTTTATTTAATGATCAGGATATTATAGAGGGTGCTGGATTATTTAGTAATCAGTATTAAAAAATATATATGTTTTATTAGAAAGTAGAATTAATGAAAATAATAAAAAATGAAATTGAAATAAATTTATATTATTTAATGTTTTTAAACATAACTTTTAATTTCAATAATAAGACCCACGACAATACAAAGAGATTTTGTCGTGGGTTATTTTAATTTCTAGGAACTTAGAAAAATATTTTATATTAAAAAATATTTTATATTAAAAAATATTTTATATTTGTAATTACTAGTAAAGAAGAATTTTATATTAAAATTAAACTTTGAATACATATTTTTTATATGATTAACCTTTTGGTTTAAATATCATTGCAGCAATAAATCCAAAGACTATTGCAGCAGAAACTCCTCCACTGACTGTTCCTAAAAGACCAGTAAATATTCCTATAAAGCCCGTTTGCTGAGCTTCAGTTATAGCTGCTGTTACAAGGGTATTACCAAAACTACTTATAGGTATAAATGCTCCTGCACCTGCAAACTTAACTAAAGGATCATATAGACCAAAGCCACCTAAAATTGTACCAATAACAACTAGGGTACAAGTTGTGTGTGCTGGGGTGATTTTCAAAGTATCCATTATAAGTTGCCCAATAACACAAATAAGACCACCTATGATAAAAGCAAAAATAAATTTTTCCATAACGTAACTCACACCTTCTTTTTACATTTCTATAGAAACAGCATGTGCAATACTAGGTATGCTTTCCTTTTGTTGATAGGATATAGGAGACATTAAAGCACCTGTTGCAACAATTAATATTTTCTTTAGTTCTCCTTTTCGCATACGATTAAGTAAATGCCCATAAGTTACAGTAGCAGAACAACCACATCCACTACCACCAGAAAAGCTTGGTTGCTCTTTTGTATATATTAAAAGTCCGCAATCTGTAAATATGTCTGTTGGCATATCTATACCATGTTTTTTTAATAAAGCATTAGCAATTTCATGCCCAACTTTACCTAAATCACCAGTAGCAATAAGATCATAATGAGAAGCATCAATATTCAAATCTCTAAAGTGAGCTTCAATGGTATCTACAGCTGCTGGTGCCATAGCTGCTCCAACGTTATAGGGATCAGAAATGCCCATATCTACTACTTTGCCTATTGTGGCAGAAGTTATTTTAGGCCCATCGCCACTTTCTCCAAGGATTGCAGCTCCAGCTCCAGTTACTGTCCATTGAGCACTAGGTGGTCTTTGTACACCATAGTCTGTAGGATATCTAAATTGTTTTTCAGCAGCTGCATTATGACTACTTGCTGATGCTATAACGTATTTAGCTGCTTTACTTTCTATTAATTGAGCTGCTAATGATAAACTTTCCATAGAGCTAGAGCAAGCTCCAAATACTCCTAAAAAAGGTATCCCTAAGGTTCTTGCAGTAAAGCTACTAGAAATTATTTGATTCATTAAATCTCCACTTATAAAAAAGTTAATATCTTCTTTTCTTAGACTAGATTTTTCTATTGCTCTTTGACAAGCATGTTCAAGCATAACTTTTTCTGCTTTTTCATAGCTATCTTGCCCAAGCCATAAATCTTCATAAAGTATATCAAAATCATTAGCTAAAGCACCATTACCTTCGAAAGGACCACCGACAGCTGCAGAAGCTAATATTGTAGGCTTAGAATTAAAAATCCAAGATTGATGTCCTTTAAGCATTTACATCGCCCCCAACCATAGTATTGTCATTTTTATTGTAGCAACTATAAAAGCAGCAAAAACTCCATAAACAACAATAGCACCTGCGAGACTGAACATATTCCCGGCTACTCCAAGTACAAATCCTTCACTTTTATGTTCAATTGATGCAGAAGCTATAGAATTGGCAAATCCAGTAATAGGAACGGCAGTTCCACATCCAGCCCATTGACTAAGATGATCATAAACTCCAAGACCGGTAAATAAAACTGCAAAAAAGATTAAAACTATGGAGGTAGGGGCCATTGATGTCTTTTCATCAAAATTTAAATAGTTAATAAATATCCACTGTAATCCTTGAGCAATTGTGCATATTGCACCACCTACTATAAAAGCTCTAATACAGTTAGTAAAAATAGGTCTTTTAGGTTCTATACTAGTTACTAATTCATCATATTGCTGCTGAGCTGTGGACATTCTTTTCTTTTTCATATTTGACATTTATTTCACCCTCTAACGTAATAAATATGGTTCTAATTTTTTTATGACTCTTTCTAATTTTTTAGCATTTTGTAAGTACATGGATTTTGCATCTTCATCATCACAATCTAAAGAAAATGACATAAGATCTGCTTGACTTTTTTGAATACTAGCATATACCATTTCTTTAACCTGTGGTTTAGGGACCTGTATCATATCATCAAAAAGATCAACATATAAGTCTCCAGAAGAATCTACTTGACCAAGAAAAACATTTTCAAGAGAAACTCCTTTGATTTCTAGCTGAGTTGTAAGCCAGCTACGATTTAATCCAGCATTAGTAAGTCCTTGATTTAATATATTTCCATCTAAAATAACTACTTGTGGTTCAGTTTTAGAGCCTACTTGTTTTCCTAGATCATATGGAGTAACAGGTTTCTTATCAGCTTTTAAGCTAACATTTATATCTCCGTTTGTTTCTAGTATGGCAAATTCAACATCAGCTAAGTTAAATGCTTTTTTTGAACGCATTTCTTGTAGAAATTCTTGACCTGTAATTCTTTCTTTAGATAAGTTATCTTCCATGATTTTACCGTTTTTAACTAATACTCTTTTTTTACTATGTATTAGGTTATAAATCCACTTGCTCCTCATGGAAACATAATCTAAAATAAGAGGCATAAGTGCCCAAACTGCAAGTGTAATTAGTCCAAAGTAATTATTATTAAGTATATTTAAGGAAATTAAAGTAATTATAATAGCAATGACAGCATAAGAAATAAAGTCAAAAGGAGTAGCCCTAGATAAGTTTTTTTTCTTCATATATTTTGTTATAACTATTGTTAAAAAAAATAAAACTATTGAATTAAATAATATTATTAACCAAGAATTCATAATCCACCTCACTTAGTTACCTTTGTATTGGGGTTCCTCAAACTCCATAAGTCCTATTCTTTTTTCTAAATCAGTTTTGATTTTATTTATTTCTTCAGATGCGAGATTATAAATAGCTCTAGCTTCCTTGTCACGTTCCTGTAATGAGTACATTTTTAAAGTAGCTTCGGCTCCTTTTAGTGTAGTTAATGTTTGTTTTACTTTTGAAATCGCAGTCATAAAAATTCTCCTTTGTATTTATTAAATTGATTTCTAATTTACTTTAACCAATAAGCCTACTTTTAATTCATTTCTTACTATAAGTGCTTACTTATAGCATTAAAGGTAATTTAATAAATATAGAGTAAATTTGAAAGGAATATATTTCATTATCAATAATTTGAATATTTAAATTGATTACGAACAAAAATATAGGTGCGATAAAAAATTATAAAGGAGGAACTTTTATGCCAACAGGGACTAAACTTGAGACAGCATTAGCTAGTGCTAAAGGATTAGCTGCTGATATGAAGACATTTTCTTTAGATACAGATAGTCAAGAAGCAAAACAAATATTTAATCAACTTGCAAGTAAAATGGAAGAGGTAGAACAAACTATTCATTCAAGACTTGATTTTGTGAAACAAGAAGAGCCTCAATATAATAAATAATGAATGTACTCCCATATCTAGTTGAATTAATATTTTATAGATATAGGAGTATATTTATTTATAATAGTTCCTATATTATGTTAAAATATTTTTAGAATTTATAATGAACTTTGATGGTATTTAGAGGGGACTAGATGATGGACAAGGTAAAGCTAAGAGAAGAAGTTAAGCATGGAACAGATAGGTTTCCATTAGCAAGTTATAAGTGGAATAACAAAAGAGAGTTTTTCGTTAAACTTCATTGGCATGATGAGATAGAATTAATATTTTTTAAGAAGGGGAAATTTACTGTATATATTAACATGCTAAAGTACGAAATCAATGCTCCCTTATTTATGTTTATTACCTCAGGAGATATTCATTCAATTATTGGTGAAGAAGGGTGCAGAGAAAGTGCTTTAGTTTTTGATTTAAAGATGCTTAGTTTTGAGTATTTTGATGGAATACAATATGAGATTATTAGACCATTAATTGAAAAAAAGATACAGTTTCCACAGTTTATTTTCAAGGATGATAGTATATGGAATGAACTGCAAAGAATATATAAAGGAATAATGAAAGAGCCCAGAAATGATGGATTAGGTGCATGTATTAGGATTAAATCATATATGTATGAACTTATTGCTCTCTTATATGAAAATAAAAAGTTTAAGTATTTAGATGATATTAAGAAAGATGAAACTTACAAAATATCAAATGTTAAAAAGGTTTTGACATATATACATGATAATTATAAACATAAAATATATACAGATGATCTGGCAAAATTAATAGGTATGAATACGCAGTACTTTTGTAGATACTTTAAGAAGTTAGTAGGTAAAACACCTACTAAATATATTAATGAAATCCGTATTGAAAAAGCTACAGAGATGTTAGCTAAGACAGATAGAAAGATTATAGATATTGCTATGTCTTGTGGATATGATAATATTGGGTATTTCATTAAACGTTTTGATGAGCATAAACATATGACTCCATCAGAATATAGGAAACAAATAAAGATGTCAAAATAGTATAATGTTTTGTCAAAATTAAATAAGAAACATCCCTAATATGTATTTATAATGTAATTATAAATTGAAAAGGAGTTAGAATTATGACAGAAAAAGAAAAAATGTTATCGGGAAATTTATATATGGCTAATGATGAGGAACTTAGAAGAGATAATAAAAAATCAAGAATGCTTACTAGATTATTCAATAATTCGACAGAGGAGCAAATTCAGTATAGAAAAGAGTTATTAAAAGAATTATTTGAGAAAACAGGAGAGAACTTATATATTGAACCACCATTTAGGTGTGATTATGGGTGCCACATTTCTGTTGGGAATAATTTTTATGCAAATTATGATTGTATTATTGTTGATGTGTGTAAAGTAGAAATAGGAGAGAATGTATTATTTGGACCTAGAGTAGGTATATATACAGCGGGTCATCCAATAGATGCTGAAATTAGAGATACAGGATTGGAGTTTGGTAAGCCAGTAAAAATAGGAAATAGTGTATGGGTTGGAGGAAGTACAGTAATTAATCCAGGAGTTACAATTGGAAATAATGTTGTTATAGGTTCAGGATCAGTAGTAACAAAAGATATTCCAGACAATGTAGTAGCTGCAGGAAACCCATGTAGAGTTTTAAGACAGATCACTGATGAAGATAAGGCTTATTGGGATATGAAAAAAGAAGAATATTATAATACTAAAGGTTAAAATATTTGAAACTATATTTAAAATAATAAAAAAGCATTCATAGTTAAAGCTATGGATGCTTTTTTTATTTATAATATTTCTAATATTTCTACAGTGTAAGTATATTCAGGTGCATTAACTGTAACTATATCTCCAACTTTGTGGCCAGATAGTGCTTTCCCTAAATCAGATTCCACACTTATAAGCATATTTTCTGGGTCTAAATCCATTGTAGTTACTAGAGTTACTGTAACTTCATCATCATCTTCTACAAATTTAATTCTAGCTTTACTATTAATACCTAAGACTGATTTATCTAAACTCGTATCATCTACTACTGTTGCAGTTGAAATCATAGTTAATAAATACTGAATTCTATTATCATTTTCTCTATAATTTGCACAAGCTTCTTTATATTCCGCATTTTCTGATCTATCACCATGTGCAGCAGCAATTAATTTTTCTTTTGCGATTTCACCTCTTTTAACTGTCATTCTATATTCTAATTCTTCTCTTAATTTTTTTACATTTTCTTCTGTTAGTTGATTATTCATAAAAACTAACCCTCCCCTGAAATATATTATGTTAATATTATATAATATATAAAAGAAATTGAAAGGGACTTATGGTCTTTAATAATATATATTGAATTATTTTTCAATATGGACTCCAAGAATAAGAGGTAAATATGACTTTAAAGAAGAGAAAAAAAGAACGAATAAAAATTAATAATGTAAATGAATTTAAGAATGCACTAAAAAAAGAAGGATATAAGATAGATGAATTAGATGAAGAAAAATTCAAAGAAGAAATTACTAAAAATTTTAAGGTAGATAGTAGTGTAATAGATAAATTATATAAATGCATAAGTGATACTGAGATTACTTATAGAGCAAATGATACTCGAGATTTTATTGACTATATAGAAAAAATCATGATATTTGAAAATGAACACAATAAATTATGTGAAAAAATAAGCAAAATAAAAAGATTAATCATAGATAGGATTGAATATGACCGAATACCAAGCTCACAAGATAATGTTGATGATATATTAAAAGATATAGAAGAAATAAAAAAAATTATATCAGTAGAAATAAGCAGAGAAGAGAAAGAAAAGCTTGAAAGTTTAGAAAAGGAATTAAATAATGATTATCTTTATGCAAAGGATATTGAACTTCTAAAGAAAATGGTGCTTATTAGAAAAGAAGATGCAAAAGAAAAATATAATGCTGAAACTAGAGTTAAAACAATATTAATAGAAATACCCAATGAAATAAATTATCACTATATGAAAGTGAAGAAAGGAACTGTAGAATATCATCATCATTTAACAAGTAACATACCAAGAATGAAACGCTTAATAAAGAATATACATAAATATATTAAGGTCTCCGAAAAAGAAAAAAATACATTTAAAATAGATCAAAGCAAAGCATTACAAGATTCTATAAATATAGCAGTAGCAACATATAATAATAAGGAATTTAAAGCAATAAGCGGTAGTAATGATGTAAAAGGTTATTGTACGGCACCTTTATTAAAAGAAGCAAGTTTTAAAAGTATGAAAGTTAATAAATTAGGTAAATTAGGAACAGGATATAATCGAGTTAATGATAGTGAAAAAAAGATACTTGAAGAAATAGATAAACAAATAGAAGGAAAAATACTTAAGAATGAAGGAAATCTTATTTTGTATAGTAAATGGGAACCTTGTCCAAGTTGTTATTTTGTAATTAGTCAATTTTGCAAAAAGTATCCAAATATAAAAGTACAGGTGAAATATAGTAAAAGGTACGGTGAACAATAGGTAATCATAAGGCTATAGCAACTAAATATCAGAGAAATCTTACTTGGTATTTAACTATAGTAGCATAAATATGTTTATTTATATTTAAATTTTTATTTTCCTATAAATAGGAAAGTTTACAGATGAATAAACGTATACTCATAATAAGGTTAATATATACAACCTGTAATTTGTTAAATTTAAATAAAGGATTTAATGCAGACCAAGGAGTGCTTTGAATGTATGAGTTTATAGAAAAATTAGTTGATGAGATGAAAGATAAAATAATTGGATACAGAAGAGATTTTCACAAATATCCAGAGTTTGCATGGACAGAATTTAGAACAGCTTCCTTGATTGCGAAAGTATTAATAGATAATGGGTATAAGATTAAAATAGGAAAAGAAGTTATAAATGATAAATATAGAATGAATATTCCATCTAAAGAGGAACTAGATAAAAGTTATAAAAGAGCAATAAATCAAGGTGCATATGAAGATATATGCAAGTTAATGCGTGGTGGATATACTGCAGTAGTAGGAATTTTAGAAAATGGAGATGGTCCATCTATATCATTAAGATTTGATATGGATGGAGTTAGAATAAAAGAAAGTGAAGATTATAGTCACATACCATTTAAAAACAGTTTTTCATCTAATAATGATGGGATAATGCATGCTTGTGGTCATGATGGACATATAGCTATAGGACTTGGAGTTGCAGAAGTTATTGTAAAGATGAAAAAATATTTTAAGGGCACAATAAAACTTATATTTCAACCAGCCGAAGAGGGTGTAAGTGGAGCTAGAGCAATATCAGAATCAAATTTGTTAGATGGTGTAGATTATATAATTAGTGGGCATATAGGAATAAAGGCAAGAAAATCAGGAGAAATAATATGTGGGACAGATGGATTCCTAGCAACATCTAAGATCAATGCTGAATTTAAAGGTAAATCATCTCATGCAGGAGTAGCTCCAGAAAAGGGACATAATGCACTTTTATCAGCAGCAACAGCAGTTTTGAACTTAGATGCTATACCAAGAAATGGTGAGGGTGATACAAGAATAAATGTTGGAAAGTTAATAGCTGGAAGCGGAAGAAATGTAATTCCAGGAAGAGCATTTATGGAAATAGAGACTAGGGGAGAGACAACTGAATTAAATCGATATATGGAAAATTATGCAGAAAGAATATTAATGGCTTCAGCAGAAATGCATGACACACATGTTAATATAAAATGTGTAGGAAAATCTATAAGTGCAAGTAGTGATGATGAGTTAGTAAAATTAATTAAGAATGTTGCAAATAATATAAAAGAATATACTATTATAAGGGAAAAAGATAGTTTTGGAGCTAGTGAAGATGTTTGTTATATGATGAATAAGGTACAAGCTAATGGAGGAAAGGCATCGTATATTATGTTTGGTAGTAATTTAAAAGCTGAGCATCATTCACCTATGTTTGATTTTAATGAGAAGGATATGCTATGTGCGGTGAAGCTTTATAGTGAACTTATATTAAAAATAGCTGCGGATAGAGATGTTTAATTTAAGTAATATTTAAATTAAACGTAAAAATACTTAAAAAGAAAAACAATAAAAAGTTAAATCGATTAATAATATAATCAATATATATGTATAAAATTATGAATTGATTTTTATCTCCTAACTAAAATAATACAGCATTATTTCAGTTAGGAGATTTTAATAATTTAACTTTAAAAAGGTCTAATTTTAAAACGGATTAATTATTTAATAAATAATTAGCAAAAAGAAAATTATAATTTAGTACATGAAATTTTTATTAATTGAGTAATTGCCTTAATAGATATATCTGATATGTTAGAGCCATTTAAAATTAAATCTGCTTTCCATTTAGTGGGCTCAACATACTCATCATGTCTGTAACGAACCATATCTAAGTAAACATTTGAAATTTCATCAAATGTAAGCCCCCATTCCATATTTCTTTTAAGACGTCTTACTATTCTTTCATCAGGTCGACAATCTATAAATAGCTTTAAAGCTAATTTTGAATAGAGTTCCTTATCCCATAATGTAAGTAATCCTTCAATTATAACTACATCATAATTGTTATTTAATGCATTAGATAGATCAAGCTTTAACTTTAGTAAATCAATTGTTTCCGGATGATTATCATCAATATACATAGTTCCTACAATTGGTGCTTCAGAATAGGGTCTTTCACTTTCAGGTTTAAAATAGTCATCCATGTGAAAGATTTTAAGTTTTAATTCTGAAAGCTCTTTCTCAAGAATATTACAAAAAGTTGATTTTCCACTAGCGCTACCACCAGCAATTCCAAGAAAAAAAGGTTTATTCATATTGGTTCCTCACTTTATAAAATATAATATAATACTCTTATTTACTTAATTATAAAAATAAGAATTTTATAGATTTAATTATATTAATTCTATAAATTGAAGTTTATTCCTTTAAAAATATAAATAAAAATAAGTATTATAGGATACTAGATTTATTCTTTAATTCTTTCTATGATTTCTTGAAATTCAGTATTTTCTTTTATCTTATCAAATGTCTTATTATCTTCTAAAAGAGTAGTTATAGTTTCTTTTAAATACTCTTTAGAGATAGTCTTTTTACTAATCTCTAAGGTATCAAAAAATATATTATTTGATAAATCTTCATAAATATTTTCTAATTTAGATTTTATAAGAGGTTCAGATTTCTTTAATGCTTCTATGGATTCTTTTTCGCAACCATTACGAGCATATGCTTCAGCTAGCGTTATATAAGCTGACATTCCATTACTTGGGGAGTCAAACAAATTATGAAGCTTTATTAGAACTTCTAATAATTTTATTGATTTGTCAAATTCTTTATTTTTTTCTGCAATACGAGCTAAAGATAATAAATTCATACCACAGTTTCCTAAGTTTTTAATAAGCATTTCTTGATACATTTTCTTTGATTTTTCAATTTCTCCTTTATTATAGTGAATAGTAGCAATTAATAGATTAGTATCTGTAGATTCAGATGGTAACTTTTGTGCAGTTTCTAAAGCTTTATCATTATCCTGCAGCATTATATAATAACTTGTTAAACTTAAAAGAGCTGATTTTGATATTTCTATATCTTCACATACGGAAGCTTCTTTAGTTAGTTCCATAACTCTGTCCATTAGAGAGTTCTGACTTTCTTCTGTAGTTATAAGGGGAAGCTGAGTAAAATATAAACTTGCTATTTTAAGCTTTAAACCTAAATCATTTGGATATTCTTTTAAGTAATTTTCACAATCTTCATAAGCTTCCTTATAATCTTTATTTGTAAAATTATTTGAGCATGTTGATAAAATTTCTTCTATGTCTTTATCTGTTAGCTTTTCTTTAAATTCTAATAATCCATCAATTGTAGTATCAAGTAGACGAGCGATTGGAGAGAGTAATGTAATATCAGGATAAGCGTATCCATTTTCCCATTTTGATACTGCTGGCTTTGATACACCTACTGCTTCAGCAAGCTGTTCTTGAGTTAGACCTTTTATTCTTCTTAATCTTTGTATGACTTTTCCAACATTTAAAATCATAAGTTTTACTCCTTTATTTTGTGATAAGAAAGCTTTCTGAGTAAAGTATAGCTAATAATACAAAATATTACAATTGAATAGAAAGTAACTTAGATTATTAAAAAGTAAACTAATAGTAAACTAGAATATTATATTGGTGTGGTGGTAAAATGTGAAGTAAATAAAACTTTAGAGTAGCATAGTAAATTACATAGCTATTTAACAAAAAAAATTTTTATTGAAATATATTGTAAAAATAATCCATAGGTGGTAATATTTTGATGTGTTTTGAAATATGGAATTCATAGTATTAAGAGAAATTAAATAATTGCTGTAGATAATAAATCTAATTGGAATTAAAGGACTAAAGTAAAATATAAAAATATTTATATTTTGATTACAGGAGGATCTTAAAATGAATAAAACATCGAGAATTTATGGGAAATTAAGCAAAGAGGAATTAAGTAAGATAGTAGAGAATTATTTTGGAATAGGAACTAATTTTAAAGCAAAATTAATATCAGGTGGATTATTTAATACTACTTATCACATAGAAATATTCAAAGATAAACAACAAGTAATATTAAGGGTAGGCCCTAGTAATAGGAATTTACTTTTACCTTTTGAGAATAATTTAATGAAAGGTGAAGAGTATGTTTATAAACTTTGCATAGATAATGAAATACCATGTTCAAAGATACTTTTATGTGATACAGAAAAGAAAATTATAAATAGAGATTACATGATAGTTGATTATATTGATAGTAAAGTATTATATGATGTTAAAGTTAGTAAAGATATAGAAGACAGACTTTATAATGAGGTTGGAGAATATATATCTAAATTACATAATATAACTTCTAAAAAGTTTGGACGAGTTTATGATATATCAAAAGGCGATGGATTTGATTTATGGAGTGAATACTTAATAGATGAAATTTCAAAACTTAATGATAAAATTAGAGAGTTTGATATATTTTATGATGAGCAGTTAGAGTTATTTAAATCATGTATCTATAAATATAAAGAAATGTTAGATGAAGTTAAAATACCACATTTAGTTCATGGTGATTTATGGGCTGGCAATATTTTAGTAGAAGAGAGGAATGATAATTATAATATAGCGGCTATTATTGATGCAGATAGATCAATATTTGGTGATGTTGATTTTGAATTTGCTAGTCCTTGGATAATAAATGAATCTTTCATAAAAGGTTATGGAACAGAATTAAGCAGTGATATAAAAAGCCAAACTCGTAGAAAAATATATAGTCTTTTATATGCCTTAATGGATTCATATGTTTGGTATATAGAATATGACAATCAGGAATCTGGATTAGAAAATAAAGATAAAGCTATGCAATTATTAGAGGAATTATTAAATCAGCAGTAATAAAAAAGACTTGGTTACCTAAAAGTAACTTGTTGTGATATTTTAAGAAAAGTGGTATATTCACTCTATATAAAATAATATTTTTAAATATTATAAAGGGAGTATAGGGGTATAAATTTATGAAGTTAAGTAAAGTTAGTAATTATATTTCTAATATAGCCATTGTTGTAGCTATATATGCTGGGTATAAAGTATTTCAAAGTCGTATGCATTTACCACAAGGAGCATGTCCGGTAGAAGATAATAGTACATTATTATATGTATCTATAGCAGTTTTGATTTTATCAATAATATTATCATTTATTTCAGATAAGTTTGAAGTTAAGAATAGAAAAGAAATAGATAATAATTAGTTTATAAAGATACATTTCTATTGTAGAAAGTAATAAAATTAAATTTAAATAGTATATAATATAAATAGTATATAATATAATTAATACTATATTAGTTAAAAGTTGTATTGAGAGATATTGTTTCTCAATACAACTTTTTATTTATATTAAATTTACTAAATAATAATTTTTAAATATTAGATTATCGTAGTATAATTATTTTCTTAATATAATATTGTTTAAATTATAAGATATATAAATATAATCGATTATTTAATAATGGAGGAAGATAGATGAATTTTGTTGCTATAGATTTTGAGACTGCAAACGAAAAGAGGAATAGTCCTTGTTCTATAGGTATTGTTGTAGTAAAGAATGGAGAAATTATTGAAAGAATACATCATTTAATAAAGCCAAAGGAAATGAGGTTTATGCCAATAAATATTGGTATACATGGTATAAGACCTAAAATGGTTGAAAATGAATTAGAATTTAATGAGGTATGGGAAAAAATTAAACATCATTTTGATGAAAGTTTAGTAATAGCTCATAATGCTGGATTTGATATATCTGTTTTAAGAAATACCTTAGAACTTTATGGAATTGAAGCACCAACTTTTAATTATATATGTACAATGAAACTTGCTAAGAATTTCTACACAGGGCTTAATAATGTAAGATTAAACACAGTAAATAATTTTTTAGGATATAAGTTTAAGCATCATGATGCTTTAGCAGATGCTCTTGCATGTAGCAATATATTACTTAATATTTCAGAGGAATTAGATACTAAAGATGTTAATGAGATATCTAAAGCTTTAGGGGTAACTCTTGGAGTAGTTAATAGTGATGGATACAAGCCTTCTTCAAGTAGAGGAAGAATATTAATAACATCAAGAAGAGAGCCATCAATAGATAGTAATAATCCATTTGAATGTTTAGATAGTAATGCATTTAGAGATGAAGTTGTAGTATTTACAGGAGGATTAGCTTCTATGACAAGAGATGAAGCTATGATGTTAGTTAGAAAACTTGGAGGATGCACAGGAAGTTCGGTAACTAAGAAAACAACATGCTTAGTAACAAATACAAAAAATATAGAAGAATTAGATAGGTGTGAAATGAGCAATAAGCTTAAAAGAGCATCAGATTTAAGAGATAAAGGTCAGAAGATAAAATTCTTAGATGAAGAGAGATTTTTAGATATGATAAAAAAAGCTAATTAGGATTAGTAGATTATCTAAGAGATGTTTTAAGAGAATATAAATTTTCTATATATCTATATACGAAAATAAATAATATAATAAAAAGAAATGATATAGATATAAAGAAATGTATAGGGAGTTATAATATATGGACTTTTTTAATCTTATAAATAAAAGGGAAAGTGTCAGAGGATACTTAGAAAAACAAGTTGAAAGAGAAAAGATTATAAAAATTATTGAAGCTGCTAGATTAGCACCATCAGCTTGTAATGCACAACCTTGGAAGTTTGTTGTCGTAGATGATAAAGAGATTACAAAGGAAGTTGCAAATAATTTATATGAACCAATGATTGGTTTAAATAAATTTGCACTTACTGCTCCAGTATTTATTGTTGTTGTAGGTGAAAAACGTAATTTAACATCTAAGATGGGTGAACTTATTAAAAAGAAAGACTATACATCTATAGATATAGGTATTGCTTCAGAACATATTTGCTTAGCTGCAACTGAGTTAGGACTTGGAACTTGTATGATGGGATGGTTTAAAGAAAAAGCAATAAAGAAGTTATTGAATATAAATACAAATAAAGAAATACATCTTGTTATATCTTTAGGATATTATGATGATAGAGAGCCAAGAAAAAAGGTAAGAAAAGCAATTGATGATATTCTTTCCTTTAATGAATATAAGTAAAATGATTGCATGCTAATTAAAGCATGCAATTTTTTATAATTAACTTTTCTAAAGTACACATACTATTTATATAAAATATTTAGGAGAAGTATTATGAGAAAGATATTATTACCACAGAAAGCAAAAGTGACTCCTAAGGTAGTGTTAGAAGAAATTAATAAGTTTGACCATATTAATAAAAGTCCATATAGTTCAAGTTATTATAATGTTCCAAATGTTACTTGGGAGTATAAGCCCGAAGGAAGTCTTAGAATATCAGATCATTGGAATTTCATGTCTCATGGGGAGAAACATTGTATTTTAGAAGTTACAGAAGAAAAAGTAGAGAATAATTGGATTCTAGCAAAGTATATAGAGGGAAGGTATCATATATTAAAAGAGTTTGGAGAAAATGTTCCAGGCTATAGATTTATGGAGATAAATAAAAATGAATTAGAGCTACTTAAGGATTTGTATGATTTAGGTGGCTTAGTTAGTTCGAAAGAATGGCATAAGATACATAAAGAAAAAATCTATGCAATAAAAGAAACTCATATAAAGAATAGAAAGAAAGTATTAAAGGATATTAACCCTGATAAATTAAAGGAATTTAAAGAGAAAAATAAAAAGGTTAAGAAGGTAGTTTATATTAGAGAAAATGATTTATATAATATAAAATTAGCATTAACTTTATATAAAATAAGTAGAGACTTAGATGAATTATGTAAGACTAAAGAGGGATCTAGCAAATTAATAAATACTTACAAAGGTTATAGATTTAATGATGAAGAAGTCGAATCCTTTGAAGAGAAGTATGTTTTAGTATTAGATAATAAAATAGCTGTTGATTTTAGTAAGGAATACTTAGAAAAGATATATAAAGTTACTGATAAAAATGAATCATAATATATAAAAGAATTTTAGTTTATAAATAAAAGTGAAAATTATTATATTTTTATGCTACTATCTTCCTAGTAATAAGAACTTCATAAAATTACAATATACTTATATTACATTAAAAAGGGGAGAATAGCATGGTTAATAGAATTGTATTAAATGAAGTTTCTTATCATGGAGCTGGAGCTATAAAGGAAATTGTAACTGAAGTAAAAAGAAGAGGATTTAAGAAAGCTTTTTTATGTTCTGATCCAGATTTAATTAAATTTGGAGTAACAGGAAAAGTTACTGATATATTAGATGAGGCTGAGCTTGGTTATGAATTATACTCTAATATTAAAGCTAATCCAACAATTGAAAATGTACAAGTTGGTGTAGAAAATTATAAAGATTCAGGTGCAGATTATATAATTGCTGTTGGTGGAGGATCATCAATGGATACAGCAAAAGCAATAGGAATTATTATTAATAATCCAGAATTTGAAGATGTTATAAGCTTAGAAGGAGTAGCGCCAACTAAAAATAAATCTGTACCAATTATAGCTGTTCCAACAACAGCAGGTACAGCAGCTGAAGTTACTATTAACTATGTTATTACAGATACTGAGAAGAATAGAAAATTTGTTTGTGTAGATACACAGGATATTCCAATAGTAGCAGTTATTGATCCTGAAATGATGGCAAGTATGCCAAAAGGTCTTACAGCTGCTACAGGAATGGATGCTTTAACTCATGCAATAGAAGGATTTACAACATTAGCAGCATGGGAAATGACGGATATGTTCCATTTAAAAGCTATTGAATTAATTTCAAAAAGTTTAAGAGGAGCAGTTGAAAATATAACTGAGGGAAGAGAAGGAATGGCTCTTGGTCAATATATTGCAGGTATGGGATTTTCTAATGTAGGACTTGGAATTGTTCATTCTATGGCACATTCATTAGGTGCAGTTTATGATACACCTCATGGAGTTGCAAATGCAATTATTCTTCCAACTGTTATGGAATATAATGCAGATAAAACAGGTGATAAATACAAATATATTGCAGCGGCTATGGGCGTTGAAAATACAGAGAGTATGAGTGTAGAAGAATATAGAAAGTCAGCTATAGATGCGGTTAAAAAGCTTTCTAATGATGTTGGTATACCATCTAACTTAACAGATATAGTAAAGGAAGATGATATTCAATTTTTAGCAGAGTCTGCATACTTAGATGCATGTAGGCCTGGTAATCCAAAGGAAACATCAGTAGAAGATATAATAAAATTATATCAATCATTAATTTAACTAAAATATATTAATATAAAATATACAAAAATGAGCTACAGTATAAATCCTTATGATTTATTGTAGCTCATTTTTATATTTACTAATATTTAAATAAACTTATAAATTAAAATAAGTGCTCTATATAACATTAAGTGAATATGCTTTCAAATACTGTTTTGGAGTTACATTTTTATATTTTTTAAAAGTTTTAATAAAATAGCTTACATCGTTAAAGCCACAATTAAAAGCAATTTCTGTAACGGGTAAGTCAGTAGTTATAAGTTGTTCCGAAGCACTTTCAATTCGGTAGTAGTTTAGATACTCAATTGGAGTTTTATTAGTCATCTCATGAAAAAATCTACAAAAATATTTTGGAGTCATTCCAGCAGCTCTAGATAAATCTTCAAGGGAAATAGGGTTAGAATATTCATTTTCAATTATAGATAAGACTTTTTTAAATTGTAGAATCTTTTGCTGATTTCTTTTAGTATTTTTATTCTTATTTATATATAACTCATGCTTTAATATAATTCCTAATAAGTGATACAAAGACCCTTGTGTAACAAATTCATATCCAGTATTTTTTATCTGCATAGAATCAAATAGATTATTACAGCATGTCCTTAACTCTGAAATATCAGTAGGAAGTCTAGGCTCAATTACTTTGTTATGATTTATAATATTTTGTATTTGTTTTGTGCAAGCATGGTTTTGCTTTAATAGTAAATTCATATTAAATACAATACAGTCATATACACAGTCTTTTGGTGTTCCACCATGAAATATTCCGTCATGAATGAAAAGAATATCTCCTTTTTTAGCTAATATTTTTTCTTCGTTAATTATTATAAGCATATCGCCTTCTAAGATTCTTATGATTTCACATTCAGTATGCCAATGATAGGGCATATTGTATCTAGGATGATTTGGTGTTACGTGATAAAGTTCTATAGGAAAATCGAAAGTGCCATGTTGTTTATTTTCTTTATAATCAAAATACTTCATAGGAATACCTCCAATTTAAGATTTAAATGAAAAAGTGAATATAATTATATTTTTTGACTATTATAGCACAAGAAAACGTTTAACGAAAGAATTATAATGAATTTAACAACAAAAATACTAAAAAATGTAAATTGAAAGAATTTAAATATAAGAATATTTAGGGAGGAGTTATTATGGCAAAAAGTAGATTAGTAGGAGAGTATCCTGTAATTGGAATAAGACCAACAATAGATGGAAGAAGAGGAGTAATTGATGTAAGAGGTTCTCTTGAAGAACAAACAATGAATATGGCAAAGTCAGCTGCAAAACTTTTAGAAGAGAATTTAAAGTATTCAAATGGAGAAAAAGTAAAGGTTGTTATAGCTGATACTACAATAGGAAGAGTGCCAGAAGCTGCAGCTTGTGCAGATAAATTTAGACGAGAAGGTGTAGATATAACTCTTACAGTTACTCCATGTTGGTGCTACGGTGCAGAAACAATGGATATGGATCCAATGACTATAAAAGGAGTATGGGGATTTAATGGAACTGAAAGACCAGGGGCTGTTTATTTAGCATCTGTTCTAGCAACACATGCACAAAAAGGACTTCCTGCCTTTGGAATATATGGACATGATGTTCAAGATGCAGATAACACAGAAATACCTGAAGATGTAAAAGAGAAGTTATTAAGATTTGGTAGAGCAGCAGTTGCAGCAGTTTCTATGAGAGGAAAATCTTATCTTCAAATAGGCTCTATATGTATGGGAATAGGTGGTTCTATTATAGATCCTAATTTTATAGAAGAATATTTAGGAATGAGAGTAGAATCAGTTGATGAAGTGGAAATAATAAGAAGAATGTCTGAAGGAATATATGACGAAGAAGAATTTAAAAGAGCATTAAAATGGACTAAGGAAAAGTGTATAGAAGGCTTTGATAAAAATCCTGAAAGTGTTCAAAAGACGAGAGAAGAGAAAGATTCTGATTGGGAATTTGTTGTTAAGATGATGTGCATTATAAAAGATTTAATGAACGGAAATGAGAATTTACCTAAAGGATGCGAAGAAGAAAGACTTGGACATAATGCAATAGCAGCTGGATTCCAAGGGCAAAGACAATGGACTGATTTTTATCCAAACTGTGATTTTCCAGAAGCACTACTAAATACTTCATTTGATTGGGATGGAGCTAGGGAGCCTTATATATTAGCTACTGAAAATGATGTATTAAACGGAATTGGAATGTTATTTAATAAATTGCTTACAAATAAGGCTCAAATATTTGCTGACGTTCGTACTTATTGGAGCCCAGATGCAGTAAAGAAAGCTACTGGATATGATTTAGAGGGTGTAGCAAAAGAATCAGATGGATTTATACATTTAATAAATTCAGGAGCAGCTTGTTTAGATGCGTGCGGACAAGCAAAAGATGATGATGGAAATGGAACAATGAAAGCATGGTATGACATAACAGAAAATGATCAAGAAGAAATTCTAAAAGCAACTACTTGGAATGCTGCTGACAATGGATACTTTAGAGGGGGAGGATACTCTTCAAGATTCTTAACAGAAGCTGAAATGCCAGTAACAATGATGCGTTTAAACCTTGTAAAGGGACTTGGACCAGTTGTTCAGTTAGTTGAAGGGTATACAGTAAAACTTCCAGATGAAGTATCAGATAAGTTATGGAAGAGAACAGATTATACTTGGCCTTGTACTTGGTTTGCTCCAAGACTTACTGGCAAAGGTGCATTTACATCAGCATATGATGTAATGAATAATTGGGGTGCTAATCATGGTGCTATAAGTCATGGACATATAGGTGCAGATATAATAACTCTATGCTCAATATTAAGAATACCTGTAAGTATGCATAATGTACCTGAGGATAAGGTATTTAGACCAGCAGCTTGGAGTGCATTTGGAATGGATAAAGAAGGACAAGATTATAGAGCTTGCAAAGCTTATGGACCAATGTATAAATAAAAAAATTAGTAGGTGATACTATGGATAATAAAAGTATAGAGAAGAAAGTATTAGCTTTTGATTTTGGTGCATCTAGTGGAAGGGCAATGCTTGGAACTTTTGATGGAAATAAAATAGATATTAAAGAAATTCATAGATTTTCAAATGATCCAGTTACTTTAAATGGGACTATGTACTGGGATGTTTTAAGATTATTTTTTGAAATAAAGCAAAGTCTTATAAAGGCTAAAAGGTTTGGAAAGATTGATAGTATTGGAATAGATACATGGGGAGTTGATTTTGCTCTTTTAGATGAGTTTGGTCAATTACTTGAAAATCCAATTCATTATAGAGATAAAAGAACAACTGGAATGATAGAGAAAAGTTTTGAGAAAATATCAAAGGATGAATTTTATAATATAACTGGTAATCAATTTATGGAGATAAATACTGTATTTCAACTATTAGCATTAAAGGAAAAAAGATCACATCTGCTTGAAAAGGCGGATGTGATGCTCCTAATGCCTGATCTATTTAATTATTTATTAACAGGTAAAAAGGTTACGGAAAATTCTATAGCATCAACAACTCAGCTATTTAATGCTAAAAATAGAGCTTGGTCAGATAAAGTAATAGAATCTTTAGAGCTCCCTAGAAGAATATTTACAGAAATAGTACCAAGTGGAACGATAATAGGCAATATATCAGAGGAGATAATTGAGGAACTTAAAATAGATATGTGTGATGTTATTGCGGTAGCAGGGCATGATACACAAAGTGCATTAGTTTCTGTTCCAACTATAGAAAAAGATTTTGTATTTTTAAGTTGTGGAACATGGTCTTTACTTGGGACTGAGATTGATGAACCAATTATTAATGAAAAATCAAATAATTATAATATCACAAATGAGGGAGCGTATGGAGATAAAGCATCATTCTTAAAAAATATTATTGGATTGTGGCTTATACAAGAAAGTAAAAGACAATGGGAAAGAGAAGGCAGAGAATATGAATTCTCACAATTAGAAGAGATGGCAAAAGAGGCCAAACCATTTAAATGCTTTATAGATCCAGATGATCCTGTATTTGTACAAACTGGTGATATTCCAAGTAGAATCAAAGATTATTGCGTAAGAACTAATCAAGAAGTTCCGCAAAGTGAAGGTGAAATTGTTAGGTGTATAAATGAAAGTTTAGCAATGAAGTATAGATATTCTTTAGAAGAAATAAAAGATTGTATCAATAAAGATTATTCAGTTATTTATATGGTAGGTGGAGGTATTCAAAGTAAACTTTTATGCCAAATGACAGCAAGTGCATGTAATTGTAAAGTTTCAGCAGGTCCTATTGAAGCCACAGTACTAGGAAATATAGCAATACAGTTAATGGCTACAAAGCAAATAGAGAATTTATATAAAGCTCGTGAAGTTATAAAAAATTCTCAGGATATATATCAGTATTATCCTAATGATTTTGATTTATGGAATGGGGCATATGAAAGATTTAAAGATGTAATTAAATCTAAGGAGGTAGTTAAATGTTAAAGGGTGTACCACAAATTTTATCCCCAAATCTTCTTAAAGTGTTGTGTGAAATGGGACATAGCGATCAAATAGTAATAGCAGATGGTAACTTTCCTACTGAGAGTATGGGAAAAGATTGTATAGTAATTCGTTGCGATGGGAATGGAATACCAGAATTACTAGATGCAATATTAAAGGTATTTCCACTTGATACTTATGTAGAGAAACCAGTGAACTTAATGGAAGTTATGGCTGGAGATACTGTTTTAACACCAATTTGGGATGATTATAAAAAGATTATTAGTAAATATGATAATCGTGGAGAAGAGACAGTAGGGACTATAGAAAGATTTAAATTTTATGATGAAGCTAAAAAAGCATATGCAATAATTGCAACTGGAGAAAAAGCGCTATATGCAAATGTAATACTACAAAAAGGAGTAGTGGCTGAAGCTTAGTTAAAGAGTAGGGGGAGAATTTATGCAAGGTGAAAATAATAATTTAATGTATATGGAAATAAGAGAGCAAATATGTGATGTATGCCACAAAATGTGGCAATTAGGGTGGGTTGCAGCAAACGATGGAAATGTAACAGTAAAATTAGATGATGGTACATTTTTAGCTACACCTACTGGAATAAGTAAAAGCTTTATAACTCCAGAAAAATTAGTTCATATTGATGCAAGTGGAGAAGTTCTTGATGGACCAGAGGGAGCGAAACCTTCTTCAGAAATAAAAATGCATTTAAGGTGTTATGAGGAAAGAGAGGATGTTTGTGCAGTTGTTCATGCACATCCACCAACTGCGACAGGATTTGCAGTTGCTCATATTGACTTGGATAGATATACAATGATAGAAACTGTAATTGCAATAGGATCTATTCCAGTTACACCATATGGTACGCCATCAACTTATGAAGTTCCAGAATCAATAGCGCCATATCTACAGGAACATGATGTTGTATTGCTTGAAAATCATGGAGCATTAGCAGTAGGGTCCGATTTAATAACAGCTTATTATAGAATGGAAACATTAGAATTATATGCAAAAATAAGTTTAACAGCACATTTGTTAGGTGGAGAAAAAGAGATATCAAGAGAAAATGTTGATAGATTAATTAGTATGAGAAAAGCTTATGGAGTAAGTGGAAGACATCCTGGATTCAAGCGTTATAGAAAAGAAAAATAAATATATTATCTATAAATTTGTAGGGGGAGTTCTTAATGGAAGGGAAAATAAAGAGTACCGAGAAAACTAGTATTGTGCCAAAGAAATATAGAGTACATTTCATAATGCTTATATCATGTTTTGTACTTTGGGGTCTTCTAAATAATATGACTGATAATCTTGTACCAGCTTTTGGAAGAATATTCATGCTTGAAGCAGCGGATTCTTCGCTGGTTCAGGTTGCTTTTTACGGTTCATATGCAGTACTTGCATTACCAGCAGCAATGCTTATTAAGAAATATTCATATAGAAATGGTGTATTAGTAGGTCTTGGATTGTATATAATCGGAGCTATGGGATATATACCGGCTGCAATGTTACAAAACTTCAATTTATTTTTAGTATCAGTTTTCGTTTTAGCAGGTGGACTTTCTATATTAGAAACTACTTGTAATCCATATGTAATTTCATTAGGAGATGAAGAGACAAGTGTTCGTCGTCTTAATTTTGCCCAAGCATTTAATCCTATTGGTTCATTAACAGGTATTATATTAGCTAAATATTTAATATTAGGAAATTTAAATGCAGCAACTTATGAAGAACGTTTAAGTATGAGTGCAGAAGCTTTAAGTGATATACGTAATACTGAATTATTATGGGTGTGTGTACCATATGTGGGTTTAGTTGTTATAGCTATAATAATTTGGTGTTTCTTTAAGAAAAATAAAAGTTCTGAAAAAGATGATTCTGGTGAGCTTAATATAATAGAATCAATAAAGAAACTTATAAAGATTCCACGTTATGCATTTGGTGTAGTTGCTCAATTTTTCTATGTTGGAGTTCAAATAGCTGTATGGACTTGGACTATAAAATATGTAATGGTTACATTAGGATTAGATGAAGCATCATCAGCTAAATATTATCTTATAGCAATAGTTTCATTTATAGTATGTCGTTGGCTATGTACAGCACTTATGAAATATATAGAGCCTGCTGTAATGATGGCTATCTTTGCAATCGGTGGAATATTATCTAGCTTAGGAACAATATTCTTACCAACAAATATATCAGTTTGGTGTCTAGTTGCAATATCAGCTTGTATGTCATTAATGTTCCCAACAATTTATGGTATAGCACTTGAAGGATTAGGAACAGAAGTAAAGGTTGGGGCTGCAGGTCTTATAATGGCAATATTAGGAGGAGCAGTAATAACACCTATTATGGGAGCTCTTATAGATAGTGGAAAATTATCAAGTATGGTTCCAGCATATCAAGGTGCTGAAGCTGCTATCCGTTCAGCTTTCTTTATACCAGTAATTTGTTTTGCTGTAGTACTTCTTTATTCAGTATGTTTTAGAAAGAAAAAATCAGTATAGTATAAAGTATTAAACGGATATTTATATAATATATTGATATAAAAATATAAATATATTAGTCTCTCAATACTCAAATTTTAGAGTATTCAAATAAAAGTAAAATTATTTTATAAAAAACATCTTATTTATTATTATAATAAGATGTTTTTTATTTTTTTAATTGATTATTAAATTTATTTAGTAGGATGAAATTTAATATTAGCATACTGCATAGGTAAATAATGTTTATTAAAGGCAATAGGATATTTACTATTTTTATAAAGGCCTTCCTCAACTAAATAAAATTGCTTCTCACAAGAGATTGGATGACCTTTAGTGACAAAGTTTCCAGCTGTTGAAAATTTTATATCAACTAATGCATCAGTACATTCAGTATAAACTTTATCTTCAATAAACTTAAGAAGTTCTTCTCTATCATTTAAATCAAGATTAAAAGTAGAGATAGCTTCTATTGGAATTATAGTAAATGTATAAGCGACAGTATCTCCACTACACATATACCATCTATCTATACCAACTGTTGCTACAGATTTTTTACCTAATATTTTAGTGAAATAATCTGAAGGTGGTTGTATCTTAAAATCAAATTCAATAGTATCTATTTTATGATCTAAGCATTTATAAACAACGTGTCCTATTTTTTCTAATCCACTTTTCTTAGGTGAAATTTCTTTTGTAATATAATTTCCTTTTCCACGTATATTTTTAATTAAGCCATCATCTTGAAGTAATGCTAGTGCTTGACGAAGGGTACTTCTACTTACCCCTAATGTTTTTGCAAGATCTGGTTCGGATGGGAGTCTACTATTTTTAGGGAAAGTTCCTTCATTTATCATTTTAAAAAGTTTATTATATACAGTCACATATCGTAATTCTTTTGCTGTATCAATTATATTAATATCAATATTATCCATCATAATCACCTTTCTAATAAACGGACAAGTTATATACAAGTTTAACTTTGAAAGTTCATTTATTAATATAAATTATAAGATATTTTATAAAAATAGCAAATAAAAAATATGAAAAAATATGTAAACGATTGACGAATGATAAATTATCATGGTATTATCTATATATAAAAACATACAACAAAATAGACAAGTTGTACTTGTCCTAACAATAGGAGGAATTTAAATGATTTATTCACAAGGTTCAGAAAAACAATATCATATAGATGTCGCAAAAGGTGAAGTTGGAAGATACGTAATAATGCCAGGAGATCCAAAAAGATGTGCTAAGATAGCTAAATATTTTGATAATGCAGAACTTGTTGCAGATAAGAGAGAATATGTTACATATACTGGTTATTTAGATGGAGTTAAAGTAAGTGTTACTTCAACTGGTATCGGTGGACCATCAGCTGCTATTGCATTAGAAGAATTAGTTAAATGTGGAGCAGATACATTTATAAGAGTAGGTACATGTGGTGGTATGGATCTTGATGTAAAAGGTGGAGATATAGTAGTAGCAACAGGAGCTATAAGAGCAGAAGGAACTACTAGGGAATATGTTCCAATAGAATTCCCAGCAGTTGCAAATTTAGATGTAGTAAACTCTTTAGTACAAGCGTCAAAAAATTTAAATGAAACTTATCATGCTGGAGTTGTTCAATCAAAAGATTCTTTCTATGGTCAACATTCACCAGAAACTAAGCCAATAGGATATGACTTAATTAATAAGTGGGATGCATGGGTTAAATGTGGATGTCTTGCATCTGAAATGGAAGGTGCAGCATTATTTATAGTTGGAAGTTACTTAAAGGTAAGAGTCGGAGCTGTATTCCTAGCTATAGCTAACCAAGAAAGAGAAAAAGCTGGACTTGAAAATAAGCAAGCGCATGATACTGAAGGAGCTATAAAAGTAGCAGTTGAAGGAATTAGAAATCTAATAAAATTAGACAAAGAAAAGGGACTGTTATAAAATAGCATTAAAAAGTATAAGGAGTTGTGATTATGAGTAAATATAAAAGAGTTTTTACTATAGTAATAGATTCATTAGGAATTGGAGCTATGCCTGATTCAGAAAAATATGGTGATGTAGGTGTTGATACACTTGGACATATAGCTGAATCAGTGGAAAGTTTTAATATTCCTAATCTACAAAAGATGGGTATTTCAAACTTACACAAAGTAAAACATGTAGATGAAGTTTCAAAACCATTAGGATATCAAATGAAAATGCAAGAAGCAAGTGTTGGAAAAGATACAATGACAGGCCATTGGGAAATGATGGGACTTCATATTACAAAACCTTTCCAAACATTTACTGATACAGGATTCCCAAAGGAATTATTAGATGAATTAAGTAAAAGAACTGGTCATAAAATTGTTGGAAACAAGAGTGCTAGTGGAACAGAAATATTAGATGAACTTGGTGAACATCAAATGAAAACTGGAGATATGATAGTTTATACATCAGCAGATTCAGTTCTACAAATTTGTGGTCATGAAGAAACATTTGGATTAGACGAATTATACAGATGTTGTGAAATTGCAAGGGAATTAACACTTAAAGATGAGTGGAAAGTTGGAAGAATAATTGCAAGACCATATTTAGGAAATAAAAAAGGTGAATTCAAACGTACTAGTAATAGACATGACTATGCGTTAAAGCCATATGGAAAAACTGTTCTTAATGAATTAAAGGATAATAACTTTGACGTTATTTCTGTAGGTAAGATTAAGGATATATTTGATGGTGAAGGAATTACAGAAGGACATAAATCAAAGAGTTCAGTTCATGGAATGGAACAAACATTAGAAATAATGGATAAAGACTTTAATGGATTATGTTTCGTAAACTTAGTTGATTTTGATGCCCTTTGGGGACATAGAAGAAATCCACAAGGTTATGCAGAAGAATTAGAAAAATTCGATGTTAATTTAGGTAAAGTACTAGATAAATTAAAAGAAGATGATTTATTAATAATAACTGCTGACCATGGTAATGATCCAACTTATAAAGGAACAGATCATACAAGAGAACATGTACCATTCTTAGCATACTCACCTTCAATGAAAGGCGATGGAGAATTAGAAACAGCAAAAAGCTTTGCTACAATTGGAGCAACTATAGCTGATAACTTTGATCTTAAGATGCCTGAAGGAACTATAGGTGAATCTGTTTTAGAGAAACTTGTATAGTAGTATAAATAATATAGTAAAAAGTAGCTTATTTTAAGCTACTTTTTTTATTGTTGAAATTAAATGGAATCATAATATGAAAATATTATATTATGAAGTAAATATTGGTATAATTAAATGGGGCTAATAACTAAATGGGGAGAGGATGTTATGAATTATAAAATATATATTGTAGAAGATGATGTATCAATTAGTCTTTTATTAAAAGATTATATTACTAAATATGGTTTTGATGTAAAAGTAGCTAATGATTTTGAAGATATAATGAAAGAGTTTAACGAGTTTAATCCTGATCTTGTATTATTAGATATTAATCTTCCAAAGTATGATGGATTCTATTGGTGTAGAAAAATAAGACAAAAGTCTAAGATACCTATAGTTTTTATATCAGCTAGAGATAGCGGTATGGATCAAGTTATGGCCCTTGAAAGTGGTGGGGATGATTACATAACAAAGCCATTTTATTATGAAGTTGTTATTGCGAAAATAAAAAGTCAAATAAGAAGAGCTTTTGGAGATTATGCACCAAAAATTAATGAAAGAATAGTGGAGTTAGATGGACTTAAATTTTATAAGGATAGGTCAGAATTAGAGTTTAATGATAAAATCCTAATAATTACCAAAAAGGAAGGGATATTATTAGAATATCTTATAAAGAGGTATCCTAAAGTAGTAAGTAGAGATTTTCTTTTAGAGAAGATATGGGACGATATTGAGTTTGTAGAAGAGAATACTTTAAATGTTAATGTAAGCAGAATAAGAAAAAGGCTTAAAGAACTTGGAATAGAAAATGGTGTAGAAACTGTAAGAGGATTAGGATATAAATTGAATAAAACATGGTAAGGAGAAATTTATATGAAGTTATTTATAAAAGATAATATAGGATATATAAGTATATATTTTATAAGTATTTTTCTTACGTTAGGATATTTAATTCTTCTAGGTACAGTTGAATTTAGTGAATGCCTATATATATTGTTATTTAATACATTTATTTTATTATGTTTTTTAACTTATAGATATTATAAAAATAAAGAAGTATACAAGTTCTTAGAAGATGGTATAAAAAATGTTGATGAAGCATTTATTGATATTGGTAATTCTCTTTTAGGAGAAAATATATCTAATGTTTTAAAGAAAGAGCATAGCCTATATGAAAGTGAGATTATAAAACTTAATAATACTCATGAAGAGCATTTAACTTTTATAAATCAATGGGTTCATCAGATGAAGACACCACTATCTGCAATACAATTATATATTCAAGAGTATGAGGGTGAAGAAGCAATTGAAAGCATGAAAGCAGAGGTAAATAAATTAAATAAAGGTTTAAACATGGCTATGTATTTTGCTAGGCTTGATTCTTTTAGAAAAGATTTTGTAGTAGAAAAGTTTTCGTTGAATAATTTAGTTTTAAGTAAAATTAATGAAGAAAAACAGATGTTTATAAAAAGCAGAATAATGCCAAGGATTGAAATAGATAAGGATATACAAGTAAATAGTGATGCTAAGTGGATAAAATTCATATTAGAACAGCTTATAGTTAATGGATTAAAATATTCTAAAGGATATGGAAAGGAATTAATTATAAAAGCTTATGAAAGCACTGATGATATAAAATTAACCATAAGTGATGAAGGTATAGGAATACCTAAGAAAGATATTAAAAGAGTATTTGATCCTTTTTTTACAGGTGAAAATGGACGTAAATTTGGTGAATCTACTGGTATGGGATTATATATATCAAAGAAAGTTTGTGATTATTTAGGTCATGATATATCAATAGATTCAAAAGTTTTAGAAGGAACAACTGTAATAATAACATTTAATAAGTAGGATGATATGTTTTTAATATATCATTCTACTTATTTTATTAATAAATAAGTGTGACATACGTGTCACGTTTATGTAAGGTTTGGAGATAGTAACTTTATGGAACTCCATTTAAACTAGTCATATAAGCGGTAGTAATGAAGGAGAAAGAAGTATGAGAGACTATAAAATAATTACACTTAAAAATATTTTATTAAAAGAAAGAAGTTTAAAGGGGGAGTAGAGACGTGGACATATTAAAGGTTAAAAATTTAAAAAAAGTATATGGAAAGAAAGTAACATTTAATGCTTTAGATAATATAAATTTTACTATAGAAAAAGGTGAATTTGTAGGAATTATGGGGCCTTCAGGAAGTGGAAAAACGACACTTTTAAATATGATTTCTACTGTTGATAAACCAACTTCAGGTGAAATAACAATAAAGGGTAAGAACCCTCTAAAATTAAGAGGCGATAAATTAGCCTTATTTAGAAGAAGAGAGCTTGGATTTGTGTTTCAGGACTTTAATTTATTAGATACAGTAACTATAGGAGAAAATATAGTATTACCGTTAACGTTAGATGGGGTACCAGTTAAAGAACAGGATGAAAAACTTGATAAAGTATCAAAGATTCTTGGAATAGAGGATTTATTAAACAAGAGAACCTTCGAAGTATCAGGTGGTCAAGCGCAGAGAACAGCAATTGCAAGGGCGTTGATACATGATCCTTCTATTCTTCTAGCAGATGAACCTACTGGAAATTTAGACTCAAAGTCATCAAAGACAGTAATGGAACTATTTGAAAAGGTGAATAAAGAAGAGAAGGTAACAACTATGCTAGTTACTCATGATCCTTTAGCGGCAAGCTATTGTAGTAGAATTCTCTTCATAAAAGATGGATATATATATAATGAAATTTACAAAGGGGAAAGTAGAGAACAGTTTTATCAAGAGATAATAGATGTACTTGCATTATTAGGAGGAACAAAC
This sequence comes from Clostridium sardiniense, assembly GCF_019753795.1. Lineage (NCBI taxonomy): Bacteria > Bacillati > Bacillota > Clostridia > Eubacteriales > Clostridiaceae > Clostridium > Clostridium sardiniense. Next base: position 42,359 of record NZ_JAIKTU010000014.1, read on the forward strand.
TAATGAATTTTAGACAGTTTGCAACTAAGAATGTATTAAGAAATATAAGAGCTTATTTTGGATATTTTTTAAGTAGTACTATATCAGCAGCATTATTATTTTCCTTTACTATGCTAGTAATGCATCCTGATTTGAATATTATCATTTTGCCAGAGCATTTACAACAAGGCTTTAAATTAACATCATCAATTGCATACTTATTTTTATGTTTTTTTGTATTCTACTCTGTAAGTGTATTCTTAAAAAGTAGGTTCAAAGAATTTGGAATACTATATATTTTAGGAATATCAAAAAGACAGATAAGAAAGATGATTGCAATTGAAAATATACTTATAAGCTCCTCAGCAGGATTTTTTGGAGTTTTAATAGGATTAGTATTTTCTAAGATATTTTTGGCCTTAAGTGGAAAGTTATTAGGAATTGATGCTTTAGGATTTTATTTTCCTATTAAAGCTATAGTAACAATTTTAATAGCATTTATTTTAATGGGAATTATAATATCTATTTTTACTACATCAATAATAAAAGAGGATAAGGTTTTAGGATTGCTTAAAGGAACTCAGAAACCAAAGGAGCAACCTAAGAGTTCTATAATATTATCAATATTAAGTATAATTTTACTTGTAGGAGGTTATTATTTCGCTGTTACATCAACTATGAGAAATATATCTTATAGAATTATACCTGTAACAGTAGTTGTTATAATAGCCACATATTTTTTATTTTCACAATTTAGTATTTTTATTATAAAAGTTATGAAGAGTAATAGAAATTTTTATATGCATAAAACAGCTGTATTATGGGTATCAAATCTTTTATATAGAGTTAAGGATAATTCAAGGATGTTCTTTTTAATAGCTATAACATCATCAGTAGTATTTACATCAATTGGTGGAGTGACAGCTTTTTGGATGAATAAAGAAGATGAAGTTCAAAAAAACTTTCCTCAAACATTTTTCTATTCAGGAGAAAAGATAAATAGCAACAGAATAGATTTTATTGAAGATGCCCTAAAAAGAGATGGATATTATTATACTAAGGATCAAGGTACAGTTAAATTTGTATGTCCATTGGATAATACTATAGCACTAAATGTAATTAGCCAAAGTACCTATAATAATTTAGCTAAATCTCTTGGAGAAAAAGAAGTGAACATTAAAGATAACGAAGCTTTATTAAGTACTCCACTTAATAATATTAAAAGGAAAAATATTTTAACAAATAATATGGATATAAAAGTAATAGGAAAACTGGAAAAAAGAATAGTACCTGCATATTATGATGATGTTTATGTTATAAGTGATTATGATTATAAGAAAATTGAAGGATCAGAATCTGTATTTATTGCCTTTAATGTAAAGAGTTATAAAGATACTTTAAATATATGTAATGACTATAATGAAAAATTTATGGATGAAAGATATAGTGGAGAGTATACTCTACTAATGAAGGCTGAGATGCTAGAAGCAAGCAAGATTGAATATGGAGAAGTTATGTTTTTAACTATATTCATAGGAATAATATTCTTTGTAACTACAGGAAGCTTTTTATATAACAAATGTTATATGGATGTTGAAGAAGATAAGATTAAATATAAAAAGTTAAATAAGATAGGGTTAACTTTTAAGGAGATAAAAAAAGTATCAACTATTGAAATTGGAGTGCTATTTTTATTGCCATATGTAATAGCTGTTATTCATTCCATGTTTGCACTAGAGGCATTAAAGAGTGCTTTTAATATAAATATAAGCATAGCTGCTTTTATTGTTATGGGAAGTTTTTTATTAGTACAAATAATATATTTCTTAATTATAAGAGGAAATTATTTGTTAGAAGTAAAAAGAAGTTTAAATAATAAATAATGAAGCTTAAATAATATAGAAGGGTGGTTACATTTTAGTAGCAACCCTTCTATCTTATTTATGGGTCTTGAAGTGTTGTTGGAATAGTTTTTTTAGTATTTTCGTTATTAATTGAGGTAGCCTTTACAAGCATAGTTGCATAGAAAGGTATTCCACTATCCACTGATATTATATATCTAAAAGATATATAAATACTATTTCCATGAGCGATGTTATTTAATAATGATGATGTTATATTAGCAGAAGTGTTTTGAGGAATAGATTGTACAAATGTTTCACCAATATAAACATCATAGTCATATTTAATTGGAGTCATTTCTAATCTATAGCTATCAAATCCTTGACCTATATTAGTTAAAATATATTCTATTTTAGTTGGTTCTCCAAGCTGAGATAGATTAATTGCAGCATCACTACCAATTAGACTGTAAAATGATAATGGTAAGAATTGTATTAAGCTATTTATATATAATTCATTATTATAAATCAAATCAGAAGTATATATCTTACTTGTATATATTTTATTGTAATATTGATTTGCATGACCAGTTATAATTAGTTTATTTTCAGCAATAGGTCCATTTAAAATATTAGATTCAAATACTAAATATTTATTAGATAAAGCAGAAATATAATCTATATTTATAGATAATATATGAGTAATACTGTTGTAAGATGAAGTAACTCCATTAGAAGATAAGATAATATTATTAAAGTTTAAATAGTCTGGAATACTTACATTAGCATAAATATTAGCAGCATCAGTGTTCCCTAAATTAGAAGCTTGAACCTTAGTATATATTTTATTAAAGCTTCCAAGGATAAAGAATTGTGTAAATCCATTCATAACTCCAGAAGAGCCAATATTTAAGTCAATATGAGGATGATTTATTATAAGTGAATTATTTATGCCTAAATTGGTAGTTTCGTTTAGCATATTTATATAAGTCAAATTACCATAAAAACTTTCTGTAGTATAGAGTGGATTTTGACTTGATACTATTGAGTCACTTATTAAGCACTTAATCTTATAATTATAGATAATTGAGCTAGATATTGTATCTATATTAGTTATAGTGTCAAAAATTACGGTTCTATTTGCCAAAGAAGAATCTATAGGAACATCATTTAGCCATGCTTCATTTAAATAAGTTTGATATGATGGTATCAATATCAAGTTAGATAATGATGATAACTTTTGCCCCATAGGAATTGTAATTTTAAGAGTATAATATACAATATCACCTACAATTTTTGTAGGAGAATCACTATTTAGTTGAAGTGTAATAACCTCTGAACGAAGTGTTGTGCTTTGTGTTAAAGCACCAATATCATATTGTAAATTTTCTAGAGTTGAATTATAACTTTGAGTATATGGTGATGTTGTAGAACTAGTAAAAGTAAAGGATTCATTAGGGCCTAGAGTATTAGAGATTGATATTTTATAGCTTAGCATAAAAATATCATTTGGTCCTAATTTATCAATATTAATAACTATAGAATTATTTTGTATTGTAAATGGAACTATAGCATCATTTACTTTAGCAATTATAGAGTTTTGATCTAGTATTACAGAACTTGGAATTGATTCAGTAAAGGTAATATTAAATGCATCAGTTACGTTATTTAGAGAATTATCATTTTTAAGAGAAGCATTAAAAGAATATATTTCTCCAATCTTTACTTTATTTATATTATTTCCAAATACGTTTCTATTTAAAATTAAATTTGGTTTTCCAAAAATAAATCCTACTTGGCTTCTACTTGAATAACCTATCCCATTAGAGTTTACAACTTGTAACTTAAATAGATTATAAGGGAAATTAGTATCTGAATTTATATAATCTATTTGAGTAGTATAATCTATATCAAAGGATTGACCTCCAGATATACTATTTACAAACCATAATACACCGTTTGGAGATACTGGAACAATTCCAGTGCCAGGATATTCATTTGATGAATAATTATAATTAATATTAAGAATATCTTTAGTCATATAAGGGTAAAAATCAAATATTTTAACTTGGCTAGAAGGAGCCAGTATATTGCTACTATTATAAGTTGATTTATAACTTATATAATCACCAGGAGCGACAATATTAAAAGGCTTTGGTGTATTATCTCTATAATAATATCCAGTAATAACTTTAGAGGTCAATGGGAAACCAATTCTTAGGACAGTAGAATCTGATGAGCTTATAAGTTTGTTAGTAGCAGTACTTATGGCATTACAATTTGTTGAAACAGTAAAGGTATCACCAGATAAGATATCTAACCCATTAGATAGATATTTATTAAGAATGCTACCATTAATTTTTACAATTGCTGTTTGCCCGGCAGATATAGTTCCTACATTGAATAAAACTTGAGTTATTCCACCAGAAGAAGTAGTTTTTGAGGTATACATAGGAGTGCTAGTATCATCAAGTATTTGTCCATCGCTTGTAGTTAGATAACCACTAAGATTCAATAACCCATGATATAGATTGTTATAAAAATATACATAGTAAGTCAATTCTTCATTTATATCAACTATATATTTGGATAAAACTATATTTAAAATTACTTCAAAAGCAATAAGGGTATAAACTTGAGAAAAACTCACATTATCTATAACCCAAGATAATTCATTTGAAATTGATGAATTATTCTCAATATATGAACCTAATATAGTACCATTAGTGTAATATCTTTCATTAATTTTTATATCAAAACGTATTGTTACAGTAGTATCTTCCGGTATTGAGACATTATTCCAAACTAAACTGAAATTATTACTTAAAGTGTTTGGAGAGAGAATTGTAAAATTATTAAGTTCCTGCGATGAATAACCTAATATAGACAAATTGCCCAAATAATTTATCCCATTGCCTAAAATATCTGTAAAACTATCAAAGAATATATCAGAATTTTTAGCTGTTTTAATTATTATAGATGATGAATAAATTTTACCTAATAATAATTTAGATGGATTTACTTTATAAATAATATATCTGCTTGCATTAAATGAAAAGGTAGATATAGATTCTATAATTTCGTTATTATTATCATAAATTCCACGAGGCATAGTATCAGCAAATGCAGTAATACTACATGATATTAATGAGCCAAAAGGCATAGTATCACCATTATTAAATTCAGTATTGAGTTTTAAATTAAAATTAATGCCATAATCTATTTCATTAGGAGCTAGATCCTTTATATTTGTAAATAAATAAATATTATCTGATACGCTTGTATATGGTACTGAAGAGCTAACAAACGTGATTCCATCACCTAAATTAAGAGTAAATGATAAGTTATATAAAGTGCTAGTACTATCAGTATTAGATACGGTAGTTAATACTGAAATAGTTCCTCCAGTAGTTAAATTAATAATTGAGTCATTATTTATACTGATTAGAAAATTTGAAGGGTTATACATGTTGCACCTCCATAAAAAGATTTTTATATATTATATTCGGCTAAATGTAGTTTGTTATAACACATTACTGTGTTTATTAATATAATACATTATAATATTTGAAAATTTTGTGATTTTAAGTAGAAGAATAAAGGAGAGAACTTTTATGGCAACGATAAAACAAGATATTTATGTGCTCGGTCAATCTCAAGCTAAACAAATTAATAGTGTAGGCCAAGAAATTAGGTTAGACTTATCTTTAAGACCACAAGTATTAAATAATACAGGAAAAGTTACAGGAACGGTAACTTCAGGTGGAAACCCAGTCCCTAATGCTTTAGTTAAGATTATGGATTCTAATTATAATCCAATATTACATGCTGTAACTGCACTAGATGGGACTTATACATTAGATAATCTTCCAGCTGGAACAGGCTATAATATATTCTGTACAGCAGCTGGAATGGCACTTCAACAAGGAGTAAGCTTTAGTATTACTGCTGGACAAGTTATAAATAGAGATTTTAATCTTGTTAGTGATCCAGCAGCCCAGCTTGGAATAATTGCAGGAGACTTAGTTGACTCTTCAAGCAATACACCTATAGGCGGTGCAGTTGTTTCATTATATTTGGTTAATCCAGATAATACAGAAGTTCTTCAAGCTATAACTTATACTAATGAGTATGGACAATTCGTATTTAGAGAGCTTGCAATTGGAAATTATTCAATAAGAGTATCAGCTTTAGGATATATAGGAACATCTAGTACTGTATCTATAAGCACACCTGGTCAAATAGTCCCTTCACTAATTACAATAGTGCAGGATCCAAATGCTTCAAGAGGTACTGTTTCAGGTATTATTACAGATAATAATAATCAACCAATTGCTAATGCCGATGTTGTCTTATATAAAGTAAATTCAGATGATTCACTTACAGCTATTTCATTTGGTAAAACTAATGCTTCAGGAGTATATTTGTTTATTAATGTTCCACAAGGAAACTACAAAGTTAAAGCGAACCAAACACAAGATGTTATTGTACCTTAATAAATTTAAAGAACTGGATTTTAATTCAGTTCTTTAAATATACATATAAGTAATTTTAATAAAGGTGAATATAACATATGATTAATAGATTTTTATTTATATTAATACTGATGATATTACCTAGAGAAAAATATAAAATAAATAGTAGAATATATATTAAATTTAATGTCAGAGATGAGAATAATGTTCCTATAAAAGATGCTAAAATTTCAATTAGGGCATATAAATCAAAAAAAATTATAAATATTTTGACATGTTATAGAGGAAGAGCACTCACTAGTGGAATCTGCAAAAATACTTATAAAATTACTATTTCTAAGAAGGGATATACAGAAAAAACATTTATAATTAAGGCATTCAAAAATATTAATTGTAATATAAGTTTATGTCATATAAATACTAATAGAATATATGGATATATTACTGATATAAATAATAGAGTCGTTAATAAGGCGATTGTAGTATTGTATAAAGTAATTTCTAAAAAAGTATATATACCAAAAAAATTTACCTATACAGATTTTACTGGAGAATATAATTTTTTTAATATACCAAAAGGAAAGTATATTATTAAGGCAATAAAATAAATTATATAAATAGGTATTAAAATAAATTATTTTATTGAATAAATATATAGAATAAAACAAAGCTCCACAACAATAAATGTTTTGTGGAGCTTTTATGTTTTATATTATTTATTATTTTTCTTATCCTTCTTGTCTATTCCACAAGGTACCCAAGGATAATCAGGATGTGATGGATCACAAGGATCTGTTACATCTACCTTTTTTTCTTCTTCTACGATTTGATCAAAAAATTCTGGTTTTATAGTTTTTTCTTTATTACTCATATTTAACATCTCCAATTCTCAATAAATTCTATATTTAAATTATATATTAAATAATAATTATTATCAACAAATAATTTATTGAATATTTTATTAATAATAAAAATACAATAATTAGAAACATATTTTATACACTTTTATATAGTTTGGTAATTGTTTTATTTAGTATTTGTAATTAATATTTTAATAATTCATTGCATTTATTTTAAGGTAAAAAAATACTTGGTAATAAATAGTTGATTAAAGATTTATTTTATGAACACAAATTTTATAAAATGAACCATAAATGAATATAATTGCGTATAAATGAACAATTGTTAATAAATTGTGATAAAAAAGCTCTTATTTTTAACTGAATTTTAATAAATACTCAATAAAAATATTTATCTAATTATTTTTATTATTTTATTTGCAAATGTTGATATATTAATATAAAATGTTTACAATGAGAGTGTAAGTAAATGCTTACATGTACGATGATTATTAATACTTTGAGTGAGCGAAGGATAATAATTTAAAGAGGTAAATATAGGGGATTGGGATTTGGAGTTGTTATTTCATATAAAAATATAGATGCTGGGTATATTTTAAAAGGTATAGAACAATTTACCAATATATTTAGGCCCAATTAATTATTTATAAAGAGAATGTTCATTAAGGGTATTGTAAACGTTGTTGTAATTATTTTAAAAACAATAGATGACAATGAAAGAATAGGATGGTGTATTTAAATGAAGGTACTTGTTATAAATTGTGGTAGTTCATCTTTAAAATATCAATTAATTGATATGACAAATGAAGAATGTATCGCACAAGGATTAGTTGAAAGAATTGGACTTGAAGGTTCTGTTTTAACACAAAAATCAGATAAAGGTAAATATAAGATAAATGAAGAGATTAAAAATCATAAAGATGCTATAAATTTAGTACTTAAAGCATTAGTTGATGAAGAAAATGGTGTAATTTCATCTATGGATGAAATATCAGCTGTAGGACATAGGGTAGTTCATGGCGGAGAAAGATACGCAAATTCTGTTGTTGTAGATGAAGAAGTAATTAAATATTTAGAGGAATGCGCAAAGCTAGCTCCTTTACATAATCCACCAAATATTATTGGAATAAGAGCATGCCAAGAAATTATGGGTGATACTCCTATGGTTGTAGTGTTTGATACAGCTTTCCATCAAACAATGCCAGAAGTTGCATATATTTATCCAATAGAATATGCATTATATGAAAATTATAAAATAAGAAAGTATGGATTCCATGGAACTTCTCATAAGTATGTATCAAATAAGCTTGCAGAAGTGATGGGTAAAGATATTAGAGATTTAAAAATAATAAGTTGTCACCTAGGAAATGGAGCGAGCTTAGCTGCTGTAAAGGGTGGTAAATCTGTTGATACTACTATGGGCTTTACACCACTTGAAGGTATTGCTATGGGAACAAGATCAGGAAGTATAGATCCATCTATTCCAACATATCTAATTAGTGAATGTAATTATACAGCAGAGGAAGTAGCTAATTTATTAAATAAAAAGTCAGGAGTTCTTGGAATATCAGGAGTTAGCTCAGATTTTAGAGATATAGAAAAAGCAGCTTCAGAAGGAAATAAAAGGGCTCAATTAGCTTTAGATATATTCCATTATAAAATTAAAGGACAAATTGGAGCATATGCAGCACAAATGGGTGGAGTAGATGCAATTATCTTTACAGCAGGAGTTGGAGAAAATGGTCCAGAAACTAGAGAAGCTTGCTTAAGTGGACTAGAGTTTTTAGGAATTAAAGTAGATAGTGAAAAAAATAAAGTAAGAGGTAAGTTAGCTGAAATTTCATCAGATGATTCAAAGGTAAAAGTCTATGTAGTTCCAACTAATGAAGAGCTTATGATTGCTAAAGACACTGTGAGATTACAAAAGTAAAATTTTAAATATGTAAGAATCCTAATATGTTATTAGGATTCTTATTTAATTACAAGTACTTTTAGTTACATTTTTTGTATTATGTAAGACTAATAATACAAAATTATTATGATATAATATGAAAAAGAAATACTACTGTATATATTAGAAGGAGTGATAGCAGTGAATTTTTGCTGGAGTACATTGACAGTATCAGATATAGAAAAATCATCAAAATTTTATAAGAATATAATTGGATTAAAAGAATTAAGAACTCTAAGGCCTAATGAAGAAATGACTATAATGTTTTTAAAGGATAATCATAATTTTAATTTAGAGCTTATAGAAAATAAAAAAAATGATGAAGAAAAAATATTTAAAGGAATAACTTTAGCTTTTAGAGTAGATTCATTAGATGAATCTATTGAGGATATGAAGAATAAGAATATAGATATAGTAAGAGGACCAATTAAAGTCTCTAAAGATACTAAGTTCTTCTTTATAAAAGATCCAGATGGATTAGAAATACAAATTGTTGAAAGCAATGAACTTTAATAAAAAAGATTCTACCTTTATAAATAAGGTAGAATCTTTTTTTATTAGTTAATATGTTGACTTTGAAAACCTTCGCGTTTAACTGAGTGTTTCTTTTGAGTTCTATTATGATTTTTACCTTCTTCACTAGTTATTGATGTTTGGTAATTACATTTTTTCATTCTATCTTTTTTATTATCAGGCTGACTATCTTTTGTCATATTTTCACCTCCAGTAATTGATAATATTAGTATGCATAAAATATGTTAAAAAAACACGAGAAAAGATAAGGAAAATATTTTTAAATATTCACAAAAAACACAAAAATTAGAGTTAAAATAATAATAGAAATAATTTTTAAAAATGTGTTAATATGTTTAAAGAATATTATAAATTTAAAAGTTAAATTTATGAATTCTATATTGCCGAAGTATAAGTATACTGGTATTATTAGTTGTGAACTCAAACTAGTAAAATTTTATATTTATTTTAACTAGATATTAAACATATAAAGCTAAAATTTTAGTTACCTAAATATAGGTTTTCTAGAAATCGCATTTTAATACACATGCTATACTCAGAGAGGTCTTGATGGAATTATTTTAAAAGATGTATTATAAGTAACATCAACTATTAAAATCCACCATAGCAATATAGTGGATTTTTTATTTTGAAAATTTTATTCCGTATGTGAAAAGTATTACTTAATTAAGCAATACAGGAACAATAAAAATAGGTTTGTAGTTGATAAGTCTTAACTATAATATTTTATTCTTTTAAAGAAAGTAATCCTAATTATAAGTATTAGTACATATTTATAGAATGTATTACCTAAGTAAAGAGATATATTTAAAATAAAATTTATAATTATATAATGGGTTAGGATCTAATATATGAATAAATTTTTAAAAGTAACAAGCGTATTTCTAAGTCATAAGTTAAAAAGTAGAAGTATTAAAATAAAATTTTATGTTGTGTGTAACAAGTACAGGGGAGAGTAATCATTATGGAAAAAGAAAAAAATAATCGCAAAAAAATAATTACAGGTATTATAATTGCAGTTTGTATTTTACTAGTAGCGTATTTAGGTATGTCATTTTATTTTACTAACCACTTTTATTTTGGATCTGAAATTAACGGTATAAGTGTGTCAGGTGAAACTGTGGAAGAGGCAAATGAAAAAATATCATCACAAATAGGAGCATATAAGTTAGAGTTACAAGGTAGAGATAACTTAGATGCAGAAATTACAGCATCTGATATAGGATTGCAGTATAATTCAACAGATAAGATTCAAGAGTTAAAAGATAGCCAAAATCCATTTGCTTGGATTATTCATATTTTTAAAGCGAAGAATTCAGAGGTTACTGAAATGGCTTCATATGATAAACAAAAATTAGATAAATACATCAATGAGCTACCTTATTTCAAGAAGAAAAATATAGTTGAACCTAAGAATGTTAGCTTTAAGTATGAGGATGGTCAATATAAAGTTGTAGATGAAGTATATGGAACTAAAGTTAATAAAGAAACTTTATATAATGAAATAGTGAAAGCTATAGCTAGTGGTAGACATACATTAAATTTAGAAGAAGCTAATTGTTATGAAAATCCAAAATATACTACAAAATCACCAGAAGTAGCACAGACTAAGGACAAGCTTGATAAATATGTCAAAACTAATGTGACTTATACAATAGGATATAATAAAGTTAACTTAGATGGTTCTACAATAAATAAATGGCTTGAAGTTAATAACGATTTAAATGCTATTATTAATGAAAATAAAGTTAGAAATTATGTAACTAATTTAGCTAAAACTTACAACACATACGGAAAAACAAGAGATTTTAAGACTACATTAGGAACTGTAGTAAAAGTTCCAGGTGGAGATTACGGATGGGCAATTAGTATTCCAAATGAGACACAAGCATTAATGGAAGATATAAAGAATGGAGAAACTGTAAAGAGAGACCCTAAATATTCTCAAACAGCAGCAGCTTATGGTATAGATGATATTGGAAATACTTATGTTGAACTTGACATGACAAAACAACATCTATGGTATTATAAAGATGGAGTTCTTGTAGCTGAGGGTGATGTAGTTACAGGTAATGAAAGCAAAAAATGGGGGACACCTGTAGGTACTTATAGGTTAAAGTATAAGGAAAAAAATGCAATACTAAAAGGCGATAATTATAGTTCAAAAGTTGATTATTGGATGCCATTTAATGGTGGAATCGGTCTTCATGATGCAAGTTGGAGAAATAAATTTGGTGGAGAAATCTATAAAAATAGTGGTTCTCATGGTTGTGTAAATGCACCACATGCTCTTGCAGAAAAAGTATTTAATAATATAGAACCTAACACACCAGTTGTTTGTTATTTTGAGTAAATAACTATAATAAATTATATAAAAGAACCTACATTAAATAATAATGTAGGTTTTTTTATTTTAAATTATTTTAACACAGTAAGATTCAATACAAGTGTTAACTTGAATTAAATAAGCAATTTTAGGTACTGTCTTTCTAGATAAAATTTATATATAAAATATCACTTTAATTCAAATTAGGTTACAAATATTAGATTTAATGATATACTTTATATGATTTAACATATACTTTTTCATATTAATAGTACTAAATTATAGGTTTATTTTGTCGGTTTATAATACTTTAAAAAGAAATATAAATAAAATAAATGTAATTATATTAAATTTTATTATACAAAATGTATTTATAGATATAAAATATTGATATATACTAATAACTAAAGAAGTTTTTTTGAGACAAGTATATTTTATTCTCAAAAATTATTAGAAGGAGAGATAAACAGATGAGTGAATTAAATCATGATCTTGGAATAATAGCATTAGAAAGCTGTAAAGAATTAGGTAATGCTGTAGATAAATATATTCAAGAAAAAAGAAATTGCACAGAAACTTTTTTAATACCAACTAATGAAATAAGATTTTCAAATGGAGAAGGAAAGGTTAAAATTTCTGAAACTGTTAGAGGAAAAGATATTTACATTTTATGTGATATTGGAAATTATAGTTGTAAATATAAAATGTTTGGGTTCACAAATCATAAAGGACCTGATGAACATTTCCAAGATATAAAGAGAACTATATCAGCTATCAAGGGAAAAGCTTCAAGAATTACTGTAATTATGCCACTTCTATATGAGTCAAGACAACATAGACGTAAGGGTAGAGAATCACTAGATTGCGCATTAGCACTTCAAGAGCTTGAAAGATTAGGTGTTGATGAAATTATTACTTTTGACGTTCATGATCCTAATGTTCAAAATGCTGTTCCTTTATTATCATTTGAAAACATATATCCAACATATGATATAGTAAAATCACTTACAAGTGATCAATCTTCATTAGAATTAAATAAGGAGAAGTTACTTGTAATAAGTCCAGATACAGGAGCTATGGATAGAGCTATTTATTATTCAAGTGTATTAGGTGTAGATGTTGGTTTATTTTACAAGAGAAGAGACCATTCATTAATAGTTAATGGTAAGAATCCTATAGTTGAACATGAGTATATGGGAAGAGATGTTTCTGGAAAAGATGTATTAATAGTTGATGATATGATAGCATCAGGAGAATCAGTTCTAGATATTGCTTTAGAATTAAAAGCAAGAAATGTTAGAAATGTATATGTTGCAACTACTTTTGCTTTCTTTACAGAAGGATTAGAAAAGTTCAATAAGTTCTATCAAGATGGAGTAATATCAAAAGTTTACTCAACTAACTTAACATATATACCAAAAGAGTTAAGTAATTCAAAATGGTTCTACGGTGTTGATATGTCAGAATTCTTAGCAAGAATAATCAATAGATTAAACTATGGTAAATCTATTGCTAAGTACATGGATGCGACAGAAATAATACGTAGATTATTAAATGAATAGTTTATAATTATATAAAGCAAATAACAGCAGAAATATTTAATATTTCTGCTTTTTTTTAGAATAACTTATATTATTATCTTGATATGTTAGTATTAAGTTGCTACTAAAAGGTCTTAACATATCAAAAGATTTCATTCCATGAAATATAATTTAATATAAGTGCTTTTAGTAAAAGTGTTATTAATTAAGATAATAAGGTTAAGTTTGGATATTTTTAGAGTTACAATGAATATAGTATTTAAAAATGTTGGAGGTGAGTGTAATGATTAATTTTGCACATAGAGGAGCAAGTGGTAATTTCCCAGAAAATACATTACTTGCATTTGAGAAAGCAATAAATATTAAAGTATCTGGTATTGAGCTAGATGTACATAAGACTAAGGATAATAGATTAGTTGTGATTCATGATGAGGATATAGAACGTACTTTTTATGGAAAAGGATTAGTTAAAGACTTTACTTTAGAAGAACTTAAAAAGTTTAAATGCAGAAAAGAACTATTTAGAGATAATGAAAAGTGTAAGATACCTACCTTAGAGGAAGTATTAGACTTAACTAGGAAAGCTGATTTAATACTTAATATAGAGATAAAAACAGATAACATCCATTATAAAGGAATAGAAAAAGATGTTATTGACTTAATTAACAGATATTCTTTAAGAAATAGAGTAATATTATCAAGTTTTAACCATGAAACAATTCAAATATGCAAAAAAATAGATAAAGATGTAGCTACTGGAATGCTGTATGATGAACCTATAGAAAATGTAGTTGAATATGCAAAAAGGATTAAAGTAAATGCAATTCATCCAAGTAAGGATTTAGTATCAAAAGAATTAATAGAAGAAGCTCATAAGAATAATATTTTGGTAAATATATATACTGTTAATGAAATAGATGATATGAAGAGATTAAAAGAATATAATGCAAATGGATTATTTACAGACTATCCAGAAATACTAAAAGAAATATTTTAGAAAGAGAAGTAAGTTTATTAGTTATATTTTATAATATTTATGTATTAAAAAAATGAAATAAGTTAGGGATATATCAGAAGAGAGGAGTGTTAAAGTACTCCTCTCTTTATTTTAAATTATTTTCTTTTATAAATAAATGTAATTTAGAATTAGTATTATTTATGGCTAACTTTCTAATTTTATTAAACTAATAATTTAAGCTAGCATAAATATATTTAATTTAATAACGTAACAAGTAATATTAAATAATATTTTTATATAAAATTTATTTATAGATTTGTTATTAAAGTTATTTATGCTGTATAGAAGAATCCTATTTCTCATAAAAGATATATATTTGTATAATTTAAACTGCTTTCAATATTAACAAATAATATATTTATAAACTGGAGATGAGAAGAATTAATTATGTAGTTTTTGAGGATTTAGTTAAGAGGTATAAAGGTAGCAATAAAAATGTTATAGAAAATTTTAATTTATCGATAGATAAAGGTGAGTTTATCGTAATTGTAGGTTCTAGCGGAAGTGGAAAATCTACTCTTTTAGAAATGATTTGTGGATTTGAAGAAATAACTGAAGGTAGTATATCAATAGATAATAAAATTATAAATGATATAGAACCGAAGGATAGAGATATATCTATGGTATTTCAAAATTATGCATTATTACCTCATTTAACAGCTTATGAGAATATAGCTTTTGGTATGAAAATTAGAAAAGTAAATAAAGAAGAAATAGATAAAAAAGTAATGTGGGTAGCTAAAATTTTGCACTTAGAAGAATATTTAAATGTAAAACCTAAAAAACTATCTGGTGGGCAAAGGCAAAGAATAGCCTTAGCTCGTGCAATTGTTAGGAAACCAAAGTTATTTTTAATGGATGAGCCACTTTCAAATTTAGATGCTAAGTTAAGAAATGAAACCTGTAATGAGATAGTCGCATTACATAAAAAGATAAATGCAACAACAATTTATGTTACTCATGATCAAACAGAAGCATTAACCATGGCGGATAGAATAGTTGTATTAAATGATGGAAGAGTAGAACAAGTAGGAACACCAAAAGAATTATATACAAATCCAAGTAGTATATTTGTAGCAACATTTCTTGGTAAACCTCAAATGAATTTGTTTGAGATGAAAATAAAAGATGAAAGAGTAATATTAAATGATCTTATAGATATAGGTATTTTAGATGAATCTAATAGACTAAATAAAGATGAATACATAATTGGATTTAGAGCTGAAGATATACAAATCAGTGAAGAAGGAAATTCATCTATAAGAGCAATAATTGAGAAAATAGAGTATTTAGGAAGTGAAACAATTCTTTATTTAGATTATGAAGGAATAAAGTTTACAACTAAAACTTATAAAATAAAAGATTTTAAAATAAATGAGAAGATTAATATTAGTTTTAATTTAAAAAATGCTAATATTTTCAATAAACATAATAAAAGGAATATAAGGGGAGAACAAAATGAAGAAAAGAATAATTAGTATGATGATAATGCTACCTCTTTTACTTACAGGGTGCGCAAAAGGGGATTCTTCTACTGTAGAAGGAGAAATAGGTGGAACTATTACAGTAATAACAGATAGAACTGATGCTGATAAATTATTTGAAGAAATGGAAGCTAAGTTTAAAAAATTACATCCTAAAGTAGAAGATATAGTTTTTGAATCATCAAGTGATTATGATAATTACATCACAACTCGTATGAATACAAAAAACTATGGAGATGTTTTATTTGTACCATTTAGTATGAATGCAAATCCAAATGAATATGAAAATTATTTTGAACCTTTAGGTAAAGTTGATGAATTAGAAAAGAAGTATATAGATGTTACAGAGGCAGATTTTAATGGAACTTCCTATGGTATACCAGCAGCTCTTAACTCTTTAGGAATTATCTATAATGAAGATGTTCTAAAAAAGGCAGGAGTAGAAAAAATGCCAACTTCATTAGAAGAAATGGTTGAAGCATGTGAAAAAATTAAAAAGAATACTGATGCAATTCCATTCTATACAAACTACAACAACACACTTGGAGTTTGGGGAGGATCTTTAACTTCTTATGGCGGAGAGCAATATAGATCAGAAATGCTTAAAAAGGGAACTGCTTTTAAAGAAGGACAACCAATAAGACAAGTTATGGATTTATTCTATACATTATCTTCAAAAGGTCTTACTGAAAAGGATCCAATTACAGGAGACTATGCTAAGTCACAACAAATGCTTGCAGATGGAGAAGTTGCAATGTTTATGATGGGATCACAAGAGATTCCAGATATTCAGAAGCTTATTAAGAATGGAAACAAAATAAATATAGCACCATTCCCAGTTAAATTTAATGGACAAACAAGTATACCATTTGGAGCACCAGCTGTAGTTGGAGTTAATAAAAATAGTGAAAATAAAGAAACTGCAAAAGCTTTCTTAGAGTTCTTAGTGTCTGATGAAAGTGGATATGCAAAAGAATTTGGTGGAATGCCACCAAATAGAGAAGATTTAAATGAAGAACAACAAAAAATGTTTAAAGAAAATAATATAATATTAACTGTTCCGACAGAAACACCAGAAAATGATAAACTATATAGTACTATAGCTAATGAGGTTGGAGTTGGAAGACTTACAGATGTATTACAAAAGACTATAAATATAGGTTTATATCCAAATCAAAATGAAAGTTATGATGAATATGTCAATAAATTAGAAGCTAAATGGGAAAAAGCTGTAAAGAATAATGAAAAATAGTACCTTAAAAAAAGAAAGAAAGATTATATTTATCTTTCTTTTTTTTCCAATATTATTATTAATTCTATTTGGATTTTTACCTATAATATCTTTGATTAGTTACAGCTTTACTTCATGGAATGGGTTATCCACTACAAAAGAATTTGTTGGATTCGATAATTTTATAAAGATACTTACAGATCCTAGCTACATAGAAGTGTTTAAAAATAGTCTATATTATTTTGTATCTGGTATATTACAAATTATAATTGGATTAACCTTTGCAATAATATTATCTTTTAAGGTTAAATTTAAAGGATTTTTTAAAGCTGCTTTTGTATTTCCTTGCCTTATAAGTGGTGTTGCAATATCAATGATGTTTAGAGTTTTTTTCTCACCAGATGGAACATTTGATCAAATATTAACTTCTTTAGGTCTTGCA
Source organism: Clostridium sardiniense (assembly GCF_019753795.1). NCBI lineage: Bacteria > Bacillati > Bacillota > Clostridia > Eubacteriales > Clostridiaceae > Clostridium > Clostridium sardiniense. The sequence continues at coordinate 60,041 of NZ_JAIKTU010000014.1, forward strand.
GATATTATTCACTTTTGGCTTGGTGATCCAAGATTTGTAAACTATACTTTAGCAAGTATATCATTATGGAGATTTACTGGAATGAGCTTTATTATGTACTTTGGAGCAATTCAGTCTATTCCAAAGGAATATTTAAAGTGTGCTGAAATTGAAGGAGCATCAATTCTTCAAAAGGTTAGATATGTTATATTACCAAACATACACACAGTAATTAAGATAAACTTTATTCTTTTGATTGTAGGTTCAATTTCTGTATTTGAAATACCTATGATAATGACAAATGGATCTAATGGGACAAGTACCTTCTTACTTATGACTATGAAGACAGCCTTTGAAAAGAAGCAGATAGGTCTTGCAGCTAGTATGGCAGTTATAATAACTATCCTAATCGTAGTTATGACTTTAATACAAAAGAGGATGTATAGAAATGATGAAGATGAATATTAGGAAAATAACTTTAAAGACAATTAAATATATAGCCTTAATTTTATGGTTATTAATTTTATTTACACCTATTATAACTATATTTTTTGGTTCATTTAAAACTTATAATGAATTTAATAATACAGCTGGAATAACACCACCTGATAGCTTTTTAAATTTATCAAATTATAAGGATGCGTTTATAAATGGGAAGATGTTAGTAGGATTTTTTAATACATTTATTCTAATTCTTTTTGGAGTTGGAGGCAGTGTAATAATTGGTTCTATGGTAGCATTTGCTATAAATAGATTCAATTTTAGAGGCAAAAAAATAATTTTATTTATGTATTTATTAGTATCAATTGTTCCTATGGAAATATCACAAGTTGCAACATTTAAAATTATTGATGCAATGGGTATATATAATACACGCCTTGCACCTATAGTTTTATATTTAGGGGCAGATGTACTTATGGTATATATATATCTTCAAATGCTTGAAAAGATTCCAAAGGATATAGATAAAGCGGCAAGACTTGAAGGGGCAAGCTATTTCAAGATATATTGGAAGGTTATTTTTCCGCTACTAAAGCCAGCAACTGCAACAGCATGTATGATAAAAATAATTTCAATTTATAATGATTTTTATATACCGTTTTTATATATGCCTGGTGAGGGGTTAAATACAGTATCAACAGCTTTATTTAAGTTTATTGGACCAGCAAGAACAGATTGGCAGATTATATGTGCTGCCATAATAATTAGTATGATACCTATGATTATATTCTTTTGTTTTCTTCAAAAGCATATATACGGGGGTATAACGTCAGGGAGTATTAAATGATGAAAGAAAATAATTTTTTTAAGAGAGTATATACAGTATTAGAAGTAAGAACTGGTTTTGCAACTGGACTACCTGTTTTAAGTGGTGGTTTATTTGGAGCTTATTTAGCAGGGAAGCTAGACATAGCTTTATTAGTTCTTATGTTTATTTCGGGATTTAGTTTCAACATAGTATCTAATATAGCAAATGAAATAAGAGGATATTTAAAAAGTGAAGAAAGCGAAGAAACACTAACAGGACATATAGGAAGTGAAGGTCTTGCTAGAGGTGCAGCTAAGCTTAAGGATGCAGTTATTGCACTTATATTTATGACTATGCTTGGAGGTGCATCAGGACTTCTTATAGTATTTATAACTAGAGATTTAAATATATTATTTATAGGAGTTCTTAGTGCACTAGCTGCTATATGCTATTCTTTGGGACCTAAGCCATATATTATATATCCGGTAGGGGAACTTATATCTGGAATTTTTGTCGGATTTATAAGTTGTTTTGTATCTATATATATTCAATTAGGTAAAGTCACTGTAGATGTAGTTCTATATTCAATTATAGCCATGATAATGACAGTATTTTTAATGTCTACTAACAATACGTCGGATTATAATAAAGATATGGGAAGTAGAACAACCCTTCCTCATGTTATTGGATTTAGAAATTCAATTAAGATAATAATACCAGAGGCTATAATCATGGTGTTATGTTGGATAGGATTATTCTTTAATGGAAGTATAATGCTTATTATGTTTATAACTGGAATTATTACTTTCTATTATTATGGATATGTTCGTTGGTATAAAGACTATTATAAGATAAAAGAAGTTTATAAAGAAATGGGAAGAGAGTGGGGACCAAGACCATTATTATTAATATATAGCTTTCATATAGCGTTATCTTTAGAATTTTTAATTATGATAATAGCAAAGTAAAGAGGAGAGAATTATGAGTGTAATTAATATTACTTTAATAAAGAAAAACCCATTATGCATACCTACAATTATGGCAAGTAAAATGGGAATATTTAAAAAGCATAATATAGAGGTTAACTTGGAGCTTCCAGAGGATTTTGATTTTGGTGGTAAGAAGCCATTTCTAGAAGGTAAATCTCATGCTATGATGGGAGATATAACATTCTTTTTCTATATGCTTAAAAGAGGAAAGGATGCTGTTATAACAGCAAATTTAACTCGTACTATAAGTTTTTTAGTAAGGAAGGATGCCCCTAAAGATTTAAGGGGATTAAGAGTTGGAGTAAATAGATCTGGACTTTTCAAATTATTTTTAGAAAATGATTTAAAAAATAAATTAGAAGATGTAAAAATTACTTGGATTAATAACACATATGAAAGAATTAAAGCAATTGATAATGGAGAAATCGATGCTTTAGTTGCTATAGAACCATTTATAGGAGAACTTGTAGATAAGGGCTATCAAAAGGTATGGAGTTTAAGAGAAAGTGAAAAAAATTTAGTTATGTGGTGTTTTGAAGAGGAATTCTATAGAGAGAATAAGGAAGCAGTTAAAAGCTTTCATAAAGCTTTAGAAGAGGCTAAAGTAATATTTAATGAATCTAGTAAAGAAGAGAAAGTAAAGATTGCTATAGACTATGCTGGATATAGCTTAAATGCAGCAAAGAGATTAGAAGGTTTTACCTTCGAAAAAGGGGAAGTTTATAGGGAAGAAGACTTTAATCTTTGCCAAGAGTGGATGTATAGAGAAGGGGATATTGATAGATTATATAGTCCTAAAGATTTAATAATTAAAGATACATTTATATAAAATAATAAGCCAAAAGTAAAATATATATTTTACTTTTGGCTTTAAAACTTTTAAGGTACTATTAGATTTTAAAGTTTAATTAGTTCTAAAATAAGGTATCTTTCTTAAGTGTGATAATAAATAGTTTGCAGATAAACCTACAAATATCCCAGTTCCTATACCTGCTAATGATAGGACAGGTAAATATAAAAACACACCGAAATTCTCTAGTATAAGGGAGGCTACAAAAAGCTGACCTATATTATGAAATACTGCAGCAGAAGCGCTAACGCCTATTATTGATACATATTTACCACCAAGTTCCTTAACTAAAACTATAATTGCAAAGCTAAGTAGACCACCAGCTGCACTATATAAAAGTGTTGATATACTTCCTCCTAACATAGTTGATAAAAGTAGTCTTAAAAGCAACACTAGGAATGAGTCTTTATAGCTATCTAATGTATATACTGATATCATTATTACAAGATTTGCAAGTCCAAGTTTGGCACCAGGTGTTATAAATGGTACTGGTATCATACCTTCAAATATGTATAAAATTAGAGCCATAGCAACAAGTAGAGCCATATAAAGCATTTTTGAAGTTTTGTTAAATCTCATAATATCTAATGGGAAAGTATAGTATCAGAATCACTATTACTTTCATCTCCTTTAATTTCTATTATTAATTCATTGGGTAAACAAACAATGGTTTGTCCTACCTTGGATATAACTCCTTGCTTAATACAAAGGTCATCCCTGCAATCAGCTTCTATTATTTTAATTGTATTATCTTTTATTGAAATAGTGTTGTTTCCATGATTAGTTTTTACTACTAAAGTCTTTTCACCTTTAAAAGATGAAAGTGGAATATTATCATATACATCGCCAGAAACTTTGATGTTAGCATAAGTACTACTGTAGTCTTTAGATAGAGTTTTTGCAAATATCAAATAAGGAACGAATGACAATATAATAAGAAATAATATTATAATTATGTCTAATTTCTTGAAGATCTTCATTTAACATTTCTCCTAAGTAAATTTAATTGTAGTTTTTTATTAAAGCTACGATTAGATTTTAAATTATATAAAAAGAAAGGGGTAATAGAAAAAACTTATACTGTATAAAAAATATATATTAATATAAAATGTCAAAATCGTTGTATAATCCTCTTGGGAATAATAAAAAATTAATCTATATATTTTTAGGAGGAAATTTTAATGAAAAAGAAGTTATTAGTAGGATTATGCACAGCTGCATTAGCAATATCACTTGTAGGTTGTGGTGGAAGTGATGATAAAAAGGCAGAAACACCAGACAAAGGTTCAGAAGTTACAATGAAAGATGGTACTTATGAAGTAGAAACAAAGAATGCTGATGATAATGGTGGAAAAGCTAAAGTTGTTCTTACTGTTGCAGATGGAAAAATAACAAAAGCTGCTTACAATGAATTTACTGACAAAGGTAATAAGAGAGAAGACAAAGAATATAATGACATGATGAAAGAAAAAGCAGGTACAAATCCAGCGGCATATGAAGTTGAATTAGAAAAGAAAATTGTAGAATCTCAATCAGGAGATTTCGATGCAGTAACTGGTGCAACAAGCTCATCAGATAAAGCTAAAGTTTTAGTTAAAGAAGCTATAAACAATGCAAATGAAGGAAAAGCAGAAAAAGAATTAATAGAAATTAAATAATTATAATTTATAAAACAAAATTTAAATTAAAAGATTTATTTAATAAATATAAGACTATTAATATAGTAAATTACCATATTAATAGTCTTTTTTTTATTGCTTTAACTTTAAAATAGAAAAAATGTTAATATTTATCAATAGGGGTTTGAGAAAATAGAGCAAATTAAAGAATAATTTGTTGTATTTTACCGGAAAAACTTATAAAATATAAAATACATATGAATAATATGAATAAAAAATTAACAATACGATGAATGGAATCAATTAAAATGATTTCTTTTGGAAGGAGAATACACTTATGGGCAAAAAAGTTATTACTTTTTTTATAACAACTATTTTGATCATTAGTTTAGTAGGGTGTACTAAAGAAAAATCGAAAGATACTAAATTGAAAGATCCCATTAGTAGAACTGAATTATTTATGGGAACTGCTATAAAGATAACACTTTATGATGGAGGAAGCGAAGAAATATTGGACAAGGCATTTAAAAGAGTTATTGATCTAGAGGATTTAGTTAGTATTAATAAGTCCGGAACAGAGATTGTAGAACTTAATAAAAATTCAGGGATAAATCCGGTTAAGCTTAGTGATGATAGTTTTAATATTATAGAAAAAGGGTTAGAATATTCAAAAGCATCCAAGGGCGGATATGATATTACAATAGGTCCTCTAGTTAAGTTATGGAGTATTGGACTTCCTGAAGCAAAGGTTCCAAATGAAAATGAAATAAAAGAAGCTATTAAACATGTTGATTATTCCAAATTAAAAATTAATAAAGATACTAATGAGGTATTTTTAAGTGAAAAGGGAATGATGATAGACCTTGGAAGTATTGCAAAAGGATATGCAGCAGATGAAATTGTAAAACTTTTAAAAGAAGAAGGGGTAACAGAAGCTATTGTTGATTTAGGTGGAAACATATATGCTCTAGGTAAAAAGGAAGGTAATAAAAACTGGAAAATAGGAATCCAAGATCCTAATACAGAAAGAGGTAATGTAGTCGGAATGGTTGAGACCTATAATAAATCTGTTGTTACCACTGGGGTTTATGAAAGATTTATAGAAAAAGATGGAGTTAAGTATCACCATATTTTAAATCCTAAGATAGGATATCCTTACAAAACTGATATTGCAGGAGTATCTATAATAGCTGATAAATCAATGGATGCAGATGCATTATCAACTTTAATATTCACTAAAGGATTAGATGAAGGTATTAAATTTATAGAAACTTTAGATGGTGTAGATGCAATATTTATAATGAATGATAGAAAGGTTTATATAACTGAAGGAGTAAGAGAGAGCTTTAAATTAACAAATGAAAGTTTTGAACTTGCAAACTAGAGAGGAGGAAAATTATGCAAATAGATAGTTTGAAATATTTTTATGAAGTGGCAGAACTAAAAAGTATATCAAAGGCCGCTAATAATTCACATATATCACAACCAGCTTTAAGTCATCAACTTTCTAAGCTTGAGAAGGAGCTTGGTGCAAGACTTCTTGAAAGAAGTAATAAAGGAGTTAAACTTACTAGTCAAGGAGAGATACTTTATAATTATGCTAGAGAAATTCTTATATCTCACAATAATTTAATTGAAGAGATAAGTGCAAATAATGTTAGTAAAGAAGAAATAGAAATAACTAATTCAAGTATGTATGCTAATTTTTTAGTATCTAATATTGCTAAAGATATTAGCAAAATATTCAAGAACTTTAATGTGATCATAAACAATCAATTAGAAATTAATGAGCAAGTTTTATTATTACATAATAGATCAGATGTAGTAGTCGGTTGCAAAATGATATATGATGTTGACTTATCATCAAATTATATAGGAAGTGATAAGTTAATACTTATAAGTAAACAAGAAATTAAAAAAGATAAGTTTGATAAATTATCTATTGCGTTACTAGATGATAATTTAAGTATTCCAAGAAGAGAACTTGAAAAATTAGATAAATCCAATATATGCTTAAAAACAAATTCAATAGATACGATAAGGGAATATTTAAATAACTCTAATACAGCTGCTATTGTTCCAAGAATATCAGTTCAAGCAGAATTAGAATCAGGAATATTTAAAGATTTAGAATGTAAAAGTTATGAAATAGAATATGATTTATTTATAACTTATAAAAAAGATATAGAAAACAGTTTGAAAAAGAAGATTAATCTATTCAAAGATGAATTAGAAAAGATTCTAAACAAAGAGATAGAGAGTAAGGTGAAGTTGTAAGTATTGAGTATGCCTAATATTTAAAATGTTCATACTTCATAAAGAAAAGTTATAACAAAATTGAATAAATTAAATTAAGTTATGTATCTAAAGCGCCTAAATATAAGGGGTTATAAAGTTTCGTTAAAATGAAACGTTATTCATAAATTATATTTATTTAGTAATAAAACATGCTAGACAGTTATAGTTATTAAATATAGAATAGACATGCAAAACAACTTTTGAGATTATTTTAACAAAAGAATATTGGTTAATAATTAAAATGAAATGAGGGAATTATATGTCTACGAAAATTGTTATTTTAGGCGCTGGTTATGCAGGTGTACATGCAGCCAAAAAGTTAGCAAAAAAGTATAAAAAGAATAAAGAGGTAGAGATTACTTTAATTGATAAGAATCCTTACCATACTTTAATGACAGAATTACATGAAGTTGCAGGGGGGAGAGTTCCAGAAGAGTCTGTAAAGGTAGAACTTTCTAGAATATTCCACAGAACCAAAGTAAATGTTGTTGTTGACTACATAGAAAATGTAGATGAAAATAAAAATATAGTAAAGACAAAACAAGGTGAGTATCAGTATGATTATTTAATGATAGGAACAGGAAGTGAACCGGCATTCTTTGGAGTACCGGGAGTAAAGGAAAATGGATTTACTCTATGGTCACTAGAAGATGCACTTAGAATAAAAGCTCATATAAAAGATAGAGTTAAAGAAGCTTCTTATGAAAGAAATGCTGAAAAGAGAAAGCGAATGCTTACTTTTGTAGTTGCAGGATCAGGATTTACTGGGATAGAAATGGCTGGAGAACTATTAGAATGGAAAGATACATTAGCAAAAGAGTATAGAGTTGATGTTAAAGAAATTAAGATATTGGTAGTTGAAGCAATATCTACTATACTTAATATGTTAGATAGAAAGCAAGCAGATAAAGCTGAAAAATACATGGTCAAGCATGGTGTAGAAATCTTAAAGGATTCTCCAATTGTAGAAGTTACTAAAAATACTATTAAGCTAAAGAGTGGAAAAGTAATTCCTACAGAAACTTTAATTTGGACTTGTGGAGTTCAAGCTAATCAAGATTTAGATCAAATTGAGATTAAAAAAGCTAGAGCTGGAAGATATGCTGCTAACAAATATATGCAAGCAGAAGGAAAAGAAAATATATTTGTAGTTGGAGATATTGCATATGTAGAAGAAACACCAGGCAATGGTAATCCGCAAATAGTTGAAGCTGCAGAGCAAACAGCAGTAACAGCTGTTAAAAATATAGTAGCTTCAATGGAAAATAAAGAAAAAGTAGAATTTAAGTCTAATTATCACGGATTTATGGTATCTATAGGTGGAAGATACGCTGTAGCTAATTTAATGGGAATGAAATTATCAGGCTTCTTTGCTATGGTAATGAAGCACCTTATAAATATGGTTTATTTATTTGGAGTAAATAATGTTCATGCAGTATATAACTATCTTCAACATGAATTCTTCGCTATGAAAGAAAGAAGATGTATAATGAGAGGACATTTATCATCTAAGGGAAATAGATTGTGGTTAGTTCCTTTAAGAGTTTATATAGGTTTCCTTTGGTTAATTGAAGGGCTTAAAAAATTAATTGGTGAAGAAACTTGGACTAAAGCTTTTGATTCAGCGTCTAGCGCATCAGATGCAGCTGGTGGAAGTATAACCGCTTATTTTGATGGTTTAAGCAGCAACTTAACAATTGGTTGGGATAGCTGGATGAAGATGGGGAATGTTAAGATGCCATTTTCCTGGCTTCAAGATACAGTCTCAGGAGCATCACAAGCAGCTGAAGGTACAGCAACAAATATGCCAACACCTATATTTGAAAGTATGCCAAAATTCTATGAATCAATAATGGAAATATTTATGCCAAATCCTGAAATTGCAGTTTGGTTCCAAAGAATAGTTGTTTTAACTGAAATAGCTATAGGGTTATGCTTAATTGTAGGATTGTTTACATTCTTAGCTTCAGCAGCATCTGCATTTATGACAGTTAATTTTATATTCTCAGCAATGGCTGGGTGGGATATATTATGGTTCACATTTGGTAGTATCGCATTAATGGCTGGTGCTGGAAGAACTTTTGGATTAGATTATTATGTAATGCCTTGGATCAACAAACTCGTAGGTAACTTCTGGATGGGAAAGAGAGAACCTATCTATGATATACATGGTGGAAATAAGTAAAACAATTTAAATAAAAAAGCAGGAATATATTCCTGCTTTTTAATTCAATAAAATTATAATGTTATTTGGAGATGAAACGAGGGGATAAACATGAGTAAGTTTTGGAGCAATTATCCTATAATTGATAGAGAAATTGAAGAGGTTAAAAAACAAATTAGCAAAAATGCTAAATGTAAAGATAAAATTATAGAAAAAAGTATATTAGAGTTATTGAATTCTGGTGGTAAGATGTTAAGACCCGCTTTTACAGTTATAGCTTCAAAATTTGGAGATTATAATGAAGAGAGAGTTATTGCGCTGGCATCAGTAATAGAAATGTTTCATATGGCCACATTAGTTCATGACGATGTTATTGACGATGCAGAGTTAAGACGTGGAAAAGAGACAGTTCAAGCAAAGTATGGTAAAAACTATGCCGTATACATAGGAGATTATCTTTTCTGCTTATGTTTTAGAATATTAGCTACAACTTCATCAATAGAAAGAGGAGTGGATATTGATACAAAGGTAATGTCTAGGATATGTATGGGAGAAGTTGAACAATTAAGCTCAAGGTTTAATAAAGATGTATCAATTAAGGATTATTTAAAAAGAATATCAGGTAAGACAGCAGAGTTATTTTCATTAAGTTTATATATAGGTGCTGCAGAAAGCTCATGTGATAAGAAAATCTGTAGATTATTTTGGGAGATAGGTCATAATATAGGTATGGCATTCCAAATAATAGATGATACATTAGATTATGTAGGAACAGACGAAGAGATAGGTAAAAAGTCTGGAAATGACATAAAGGACGGTATATATACTCTTCCATTACTATTAGCTATGAAGAATAATAAAGAAGTATTTGATAAAATATTAAAAGAAGATAATTATACTGATGAAGAGGCTAGAAATATAATAGAAAAAGTCAAAGAAAATAATGGGGTAGAAGAATCTATTAAAATTGCAGAAAAGTATTCTGAAAAATCTTTTAAATATATAAATAAATTACCTGATAATGAATATAAAGATATACTTTTAGAAGTAACGAAAAAACTACTTAAAAGAAAATATTAAATAAAAAATAACGGGCAATCCCGTTATTTTTTATTTTTAAAAATGATTGCTTATTTCTTCTCTTTGAATTCTTTTTAAATCTTTAAGTCTTAAGTGTGTTTTATCCATAATCTTTTCAAAAGTTTCTCCATCAATAATCATTTGTTTAGCCATATCGTGAGCAGACTTATTATTATCCATAACACATTCCTCCTATAAGTTTTTCATTAATTATTTTGTGATTATAGATAAAAGTATATTCATTAAAATTTAATATCTATAAAAGTTTGATGATTTTCATGAAGGAAGTTTAATATTCAATAAAAAAACTTGAAAAATCTAATAAAATAATTAAAAAGTTCTTAATATATCTTAAAAATACTTTAGTATATAATTTAGATATGAGTTTTAGTATATAATGGATATGAATAGAAATTTACTATATAAACTAATAATACGTAAGGATATAAAGAGATACTTTAGTACATATATGATATAATTTAAAACATTAATGTACTAATACAATTAATTTAAAATAAATAGTTAGATATTTATGATAGAGAGGATTAGGGGTGAAAAGATGAAGATTGATTGGAATAAAAAATATAATACCATTTCTGTTTATGCATTTCTTGTTGTATGTGCAATAATTTTATTTTATTTAGCAATATCTCAGCTAGGTTCTCTTATGAATAAGATACATGTTGCAATAGGTATACTTAAACCATTTATTTGGGGATTTGCTATAGCATATATACTAGATTTTGTTTTAAGGTTTTATGAAAATAAAGTATTAGAATTTTCATTTTTTAAAAAAATTTTTAAAAAATTTAATATTAGATCAAAAAGGGGACTTGGATTATTATTTACATATATAACTGCTTTTATAGTTGTTGGATTATTTATTCAATTTGTACTACCACAACTGATTAACAGTATAGTTGGTTTAGTTAATGATATACCATCATACATATCTAATACTAGTAAGTTTATTAATGATATAGTAAATAAATTAGATATTCAAGAACACTATTTAGTAATAATAAATGATAAGTTTAACGGTCTTATTGATTATGTAATTAAGGCATCAGCAAACTTAATTCCTATGCTTGGAGGAATACTTACAGTTATTTTATCAAGTATCTGGAATATAGTATTAGGGATAATAGTTTCTATATATCTTTTAATAGAAAAAGAGAAGTTTTTTGCCCTAAGTAAGAAAATGACTTATGGAATATTTCCTATGAAGGCAGCTGAAAAGATATTGGAGTTAACACATAGAAGTAACGATACTTTTGGAAAGTTTTTAAGTGGAAAAATATTAGATTCACTTATAATTGGAGTCTTAACTTTTGTTATTTTAACAATAGTCAAGATGCCATATACTCTTTTAATATCTGTAATTATAGGTATAACCAATATAATACCATTCTTTGGACCGTTTATTGGTGCAATACCATCAATTATAATAGTTCTATTTGTTTCACCAATTAAAGCACTATGGCTTGCGATAATTATTTTGATAATACAACAAATTGATGGAAATATTATAGGACCTAAAATACTTGGAGATTCCATTGGAATATCCGCTTTTTGGATATTATTCTCAATACTAGTTGCAGGTAAATTCTTAGGATTAGTTGGAATGGTTATAGGTGTTCCATTATTTGCAATTGTATATTCTATAATTAAAGAGATTGTAGAAGATAGGCTGAAGAAAAAAGGAATGAAAGTTCGTACAAAAGATTATATGTAAAAATTAAAGGTCATTACAATATTGTAGTGACTTTTTAATTTGTATTTTTGTGAGTATATCTTTATTATATATAAATTGAGAAAAGTATATCAGATATTGATGAGGATAATATAATGCATACAGTAAATATGGATATAGTATATGTGAGAAAACAAATTTAAAATAGATAAGAATATACAGTTTTAATTAAATACACTTGAATTATAAATATTTACAATTAAGATAATATATGATATATTGTGATGAGAATATAAGCAGTAAGGAGTGGTATTAGATGAAAAAAATTTTAGTGAAATCAGATAATGGAAATATAAAAAAATATACTGCTCTAGAATATTATATTGTTTAAGATGAAAAATTTTAATTAAGAGAGTATTATACCTCGGGCAGGAAAAAATTCTATGCTAAGGTATTTTTTTATACTTAAATTTAATATTTTAATAAGAATTATATTTAATTTATTTAAATAATCGTTAAGTAAAAAAAGGTAATCATTTTGGGCATAATAAAATATAAATGTTATTATCTGTAGAATACAAGTGAGTATTTAAATTAATTTTATAAAATGAAACAATAGGAGGAGATGAGGATTAATGAAATTAATTTTAAGGTATTTAAAAAACTACAAATTACTGTTCATAATAAATGTGATATCTGTATTTGGTTTTGCATTAGTTGAGCTCGGGATACCAACAGTAATGGCAAAGATAATAGATATTGGTATAGTTTATAATGATATACCGTATATAAGGAAAATGGGAATTATTATTGTAGTTATTTCTATAATAGGATCTATGGGAACAATTTTACTTGGATATTGTTCATCAAAGATTTCAACAAGTGTCACAAGAGATATTAGAAATGATATATTCGAAAAGGCACAAGAATTTTCTCATAGTGAATATGATAAGTTTGGCATATCTTCAATGATTACTAGAACTACAAATGATGCTTTCCAATTGCAACAATTCGTAAATACTGTTCTAAGGGTTGCACTTATAACTCCAATCATGTTTACAATTAGTTTAATAATGATAATAAGAACAAGTTTATCCCTATCTTTGGTTTTAGCTGTCACAATTCCATTTATAATTGCTGGAGTCGTAATCATAGCTAAGGTTTCTCATCCAATGTCAAAAAGTCAGCAAAAAGGTTTAGATAAATTAAATCGTATATCTAGAGAAAATCTAACTGGTATAAGGGTAATAAGAGCCTTTGGAAATGATGATCATGAAACTGAGAGATTTAAAGATACAAATGAGAGCTATGCAAAAATTTCTAAAAAGCTTAATAAACTTATGGCAATTACTCAACCGACTTTCTTTTTCTTACTTAATATAGCTATAATAGCTATATTCTGGATATCAAGCAAGATGATAAATGTAGGCTCATTAGAAGTTGGACAATTAGTTGCGTTTATAGAATATCTATTCCACGCAATGTTTTCAATTATGTTATTTTCACTAGTATTCGTAATGTATCCAAGAGCTGAAGTTTCAGCAAATAGAATACAAGAATTATTAGAAGAAGAACCTCTAATAAAGAGTCCTAAAAAAGGTGTAATAGATACAGTAGAAGAAGGATATATAGAAGTTAATAATGTTACATTTACTTATCCATATGGAGAAGAACCAGTACTTAAAAATATATCCTTTACTGCAAAGAAAGGGGAAACAGTAGCCTTTATAGGTAGTACTGGAAGTGGTAAGAGTACACTTATTAATTTAATACCAAGATTCTATGATGTTACAGAAGGTAGCATAAAAATAGATGGAGTAGATGTAAGGGAATATGACCTTAAGGCCTTAAGAAAGAAAATAGGTTTCATTCCACAAAAGACTTTACTATTTACAGGTAGTATAGGTCAAAATATAAAGTTTGGTAAAAGAGATGCAAATACAGGAGAGCTTGAACATTCAGCTAAAGTAGCTCAAGCTTATGAATTTATATCAAAGAAGCCACATAAATTTGATGAAGAAATTAGTGAAGGTGGATCTAATGTATCTGGTGGTCAAAAGCAAAGATTATCTATAGCAAGAGCTGTAGTTAGAAAACCAGAAATATATATATTTGATGATAGTTTCTCAGCATTAGATTTTAAGACAGATGCAGTTTTAAGAGCTAAATTAAAAGAAGAAACTCAAGATTCCATAGTTTTAATAGTAGCACAAAGAATAAGTTCAATTTTAGATGCAGATAAGATTATAGTGCTTAATGAAGGGGAAGTTGTAGGAGAAGGTACTCACAGAGAATTACTTAAAAATTGTGAAATCTATTATGAAATAGCAACATCCCAGCTTACAGAGGAGGAATTAAAAGATGCGTAGAATGAAAAATTTAAAAACAACTTTTAAAAATATTTCTCCATATGTTAAACCATACAAAATAGGATTTATAGCCTCTATATTATTTATAATAGGTGCAGCGACTATAAGTGCAGTATCACCTAAGGTTGAAGGGCTTATAATAACTCAACTTACTAAAGATGTAATAGAAATGGCAAAGGGTATATCAGGTGTTACTGTAAACTTTGCTTATATTACTAAAATACTTGTAATTCTTGGATGTCTTTATACAACTTATACTGTATTAACTTACGCAGCAAACTTTTTATTAACAAATGCAATTCAAAACACTATTAGGGACTTAAGAAATGCAGTACAAAATAAAATTAGAAAATTACCTATAAGTTATTTTGATAGCAATAGTTATGGAGATGTTTTAAGTCGTATATCAAATGATGTTGATACAATATCTAATGCACTTCAACAAAGTTTTAGCCAAGTAATAAATTCTATATTAGCTGTAACATTAGCACTTGCAATGATGTTTACTATCAATGTAAAAATGGCACTTTTAGCAATGCTTATAATTCCAATTAGCTATCTTGTTTCAAGATTTATTGTAGGTAAATCACAAAATTTATTTGAAAAACAGCAAAATGCTTTGGGAAAATTAAATGGTACAGTTCAAGAAATGTATACAGGATTTAATGAAATAAAATTATATGGAAAACAAGAGGATGCAATATCAGAATTTAAAGAAATAAATGAAGAGCTTTGTACTAATGGGTTTAAAGCACAATTTGTATCTGGTATTATGTCACCGTTAGTTTCATTAGTGACATATTTAGGAATAGCTGTAATGGCATTTATAGGTCCAGTTTATGCTATAAAGGGAATAATAACAGTAGGTAATCTGCAAGCCTTCATTCGTTATATATGGCAAATTAATCAACCTCTTTCTCAAATAACTCAATTATCTTCAACTATACAATCAGCTTTTGCAGCTATGGAACGTGTATTTGAAATATTAAATGAGAAGGAAGAGACACCTGATCCAGTAAGTTCAGTAAAGATAAAAGAATTACGTGGAGATGTCACATTTGAGCATGTTAAATTTGGATATAATGATGATAAGATATTAATAAATGATTTAAATGCAGAAGTAAAGAGTGGGCAGATGGTTGCAATAGTTGGACCAACAGGAGCAGGTAAAACTACATTAATAAATTTATTAATGAGATTCTATGATATTAAAGGTGGTTCAATTAAGATAGATGGGGTAGATACTAGAGATATGAAACGTGAGGATTTACGTTCCATGTTTGGTATGGTACTTCAAGATACATGGTTATTTAATGGAACAATACATGATAATATAGAGTATGGTAGATTTGGAGCAACAAAAGAAGAGATAGTGAAAGCTGCTAAGATTGCAAATGTACATCACTTTATTAAAACTCTTCCAGATGGATATAATATGTTCTTGAATGAAGAAGCATCTAATATATCACAGGGAGAAAAGCAGCTTTTAACTATAGCAAGAGCTATAATATCAGACCCGTCAATTCTTATACTAGATGAGGCAACAAGTTCAGTAGATACAAGACTCGAACAATTACTTCAAAAAGCTATGCAAAATATAATGAAAGGCAGAACAAGTTTTGTTATAGCGCATAGACTTTCAACAATACGTAATGCGGATTTAATTTTAGTTATGAATGATGGAAATATTATAGAACAAGGAAATCATGAAGAGCTTATGGCAAAGGGTGGTTTCTATGAAAAACTTTATAATAGTCAATTTGCAAGCAAAGAAGCAAAATAATCTCTAATACAAAGGAAGAAATTAAAGCATATATCAATTTTGATATGTGCTTTTATTTATTAGATATATGAATAGATATAATAAATAAAAGAAAAAGATATTAAATAATAGATTAAAAAGAATGATTTCTACTTTATGGTATAATAAGAATAATTTATTTCAAGGTATGGAAGGTGGTAGTATGTCTAATTCTTTAAGCACAAAGAAATCTTTAGCATGTTCATTAAAAAAATTAATGAGGAAAACTGAGTTAAATAAAATATCTGTAAAGAGTATAGTAGATGATTGCAAAGTCAACAGGCAGACCTTCTATTATCATTTTATAGATATATATGATTTACTTGAGTGGATTTATAAAACAGAAGCAATTGAAAGTATATCCGAATGTAAAAGTTATGAGACTTGGACTGAGGGATTTTATAAAATATTTGTTTATATAGAAAATAATAGAGAGTTTTGTATCAATTCATTAAATTCTTTGGGAAGAAATCATTTAGATAATTATATATACTCGGTAACTAATGATTTAATAATAGGAGTTATAAATGAGATATCAGAAGGGATGATTGTAGAAGATTCTGATAAGCAATTTATTGCAGATTTTTATACTGTAGCTTTTACAGGACTTGTTGTAAAATGGATGCATAATGGGATGAGAGAAAAACCAAAGGAAATAATAGAAAAGTTAAGCGAGTTAATAGAAGGCAATTTTTTAAGAGCCTTAGAGAGATATTCTAAAAAAGAGAATTGTAGTTAATAAAAATATAGTAATTTTAAATAATAAGAATAATAATTTATTATTCTTATTATTTATTTATTGCCTCTTATTAAAGGGAGTAAATTATCAGTAGAATATGTTTATTGACATAATAATACTATTATGATAAAATAAAAAATTTATATATATATTAAAAGTGTGGTATAATATATATATAGAAAAAAAGGAGGGATTAGTTGTTTAATATAGGAGATAAAATAGTTTATCCAAGTCAAGGTGTTGGAATAATTGATTTCATTGAAACAAAAGAATTCAAAGGTGAAATGAAAAAATATTATAGGATACATCTTTTTAATAACACAATGAAATTAATGTTACCATTTAGTAGAGTAGAGCAATCAAATATAAGGTTAGTTAGTGATATTAAAACAATGGATTATAATTTAGACAATATGGATAAATTTATAACTAAAGGTGATGATTTAATGAATCATAACTTTAAAGAAAGATTAGTTATTAATTCTACAAAAATAAAATCAGGTTTACTATCAGACTATTTTGAAGTTATATGTAATCTTAGTCAAATTGATTCTAAACATCCTCTAAATACTAGTGAAAAGCAGATGTTAACTAGTACAAAGAAAATTCTAATTGAAGAGATATGCCAATCTAAAAGTTTATCTAATGAAGAAGCTTCTAATTTATTGGAACTTTCTATAGTCTTTTAATTCATAATAATATAAGAAAATACTTCAATATTATTTATAAATAAACTAGGAAAAAGAAAATTTTTGATGTGACTATTTAAATTTTAAATAAAAAGGAGTGATTAATTGGGAAATTTAATAAAGATAAACATGTATGTAGAAAGAAAAGAACCTAAAGATATAGATATGATTCTATTAAAGGAAAATTTTCTTTCCTATAATAAGTGGTTAGAAAAAATGAATAAAGAAGATATTATTGAAAGTTATAAAATGTTTTTAACTACAATATCTTAATCTAAGAGGAATAAGGCAGAGTCTAAAGGCTTTGCCTTATTTTAATTTTAGTGATAACTTTATAAGTATAATAAATGTAATCTGGAGGGCTAGAATATGAAAATAATGATTATAAATGGACCTAATATAAATATGATTGGGGTTAGAGAAAAAGGTATATATGGCACAAAGAGCTTTGAAGAAATTTGTTCATACATAAGATCAGAAGGAGAAAAAAGAGGTCATGATATAACTCTTCTTCAGAGTAATTGTGAAGGTAAAATAATAGACTTCTTACAAGATTCATACTTTGAAAAGTATGATGGTGTGGTTATAAATCCAGGGGCATATACTCATTATAGCTATGCTATACATGATGCTATAAAAGGAAATACAGGAATACCAACTGTTGAAGTACATCTTTCAAATGTTCATGCAAGAGAAGATTTTAGAAAAGAATCAAAAACTGCAGCAGCTTGTATTGGACAGATTGCAGGGTTCGGAGAAAAAGGATATATACTAGCAATTGAAGCGTTAGAAGATTATAAGGAAAAAAATATTTAATTTAGATTAAATAATATAAAATTAGACATATTATATTGAGATAAGCAAATAGAGTTGGAATTATAAACCTTAAGTGTAATTATTTAAAGTTACACTTAAGGTTTATTATTTTTGTATGAAGATAAATATTTAAAAAGTATTATCTAATCTATTTAATGAAATAATAAACTTAGGTTTTATTATAAATAAGGAAGTGTTCTATATGGAGTTAGCTATATTAAATAAAGTAAAGAAAAGCTATGGAAATAGAGATATATTGTATATTGAAAAGTTTGAGATATTAGATGGGGATAGGATTGGGATAGTAGGTAGGAATGGCTCCGGAAAGACTACATTAATTAAATGCTTAATAGGAGAGATAGATATTGATGAAGGAGAGAGGTTTATTACAGACAGTTATTCTTATATAAGCCAGATTGAGGATGATTATGGGGATTGTACAGAAGGTAGGATAAAGAGTTTATTTGGAGCGTCGGATAAGTATAATGAGTTCTTATCAGGTGGAGAAAAGGTAAAAATAAAAATAGTAAATGCACTTAGTGAAAATAAAAATCTTATAATAGCAGATGAGCCAACATCAAATTTAGATAGCTCTAGTATTAAGGTATTAGAAAATATGCTAGAAGGTTATAATGGTTCATTGCTTTTAATATCTCATGATAGAGAATTCTTAGACTGTTTATGTAATTATATAGTAGAAATAGATGATGGAAAGATAAAAAGATATAAAGGCAATTATACAGATTATATAAATCAAAAAAGAGAGGAGAGAAAGAGAGAAGATAGAGAATATCATAGTTATATTAAAGAAAAAGAAAGGTTAGAAAAAGTTATATTAAAGAAAGAAGGGTTAAGAGATAGAATAAAAAAAGCTCCAAAAGGAATGGGAAAATCTGAAGCTAAAACTATAAAAATGGGTGATCAAAAGGGAAAGAAAAATATTGATAATAATATCAAAAATATAAAAAATAGAATAAATCATTTAGAAGTTAAAGAAAAGCCGAAGGATGAAGTAGAAATTATAATAAAAATAAAAGAAGAAAGAGATTTTAAAGCTAAAATACCAGTAAAGGTAAAAGACCTAAAATTAACTGTTGGAGATAAAGTTCTACTAGAGGAATGTGAGTTTAGCATAAACAAAGGAGATAAAGTTGCTATCATAGGAGAAAATGGATGTGGTAAATCAACTCTCTTAAAGGAAATAATAAAAAATGATAATGACAATATTAAAATTTCTAAAGGGGTAGAAATAGGTTATTTTGATCAAAGTCAAAAAATATTAGATGAAAGGAAGAGTGTGCTAGAAAATGTAAAAGTGGATTCCTATTATGATGAAAGTTTTATAAGAAGTAAATTAAATAATTTCGGATTTAAAGGAGAAGCTGTAAATAAAGAAGTTAATTTATTAAGTGGTGGAGAAAGAGTTAAGGTATCACTTTGTAAAATACTTTTATGCGACAATAATTTATTAATATTAGATGAGCCAACAAATTATTTAGATATAAAATCAATGGAAGCTCTTGAATCAGCATTAGTTAATACAGATAAAACAATTATATTAGTTTCACATGATAGAAAATTTATATCAAATATATGTAATAAAATTATAGAGATAAAAGATAAGAAAATAAATAAATTTGATGGAAATTATAAAGAGTTAAAAGAATCTATAAAGAAAAGAGGCGAGAGTAAAGTGGAAAAACATAATAAAGATGAAATTTTAGTATTAGAAAATAAAATTTCAGAAGTCATATCAATGCTTTCAATTGAAACAGATGTCAATAAAAAAGATAAGTTAGATAATGAATATAATATACTATTAAAAGATATAAAAAAACTCAAAGAAGAAAATATTAAGAATCTAAACAAGTAATTTGAAATATAATAGCATTATATAAAATTTAATTTAAAGGTTAAAAATAAGTTAAAATGATAAAAAAACTTTATATTTTTAACAAATTATAATACAATTATATTAATATTTGAAATATTCGGTAAAATTTATTAAACTTAGTAGAAGGGAATATCTACTTATATAATTAAATTTTACTTGTATATAAATATATTTTGGAGGTGGTAGATGTGATAAACTTGATGATCATTTGTGCTTTAATTCTACTAGTATGTGTAACCTCTACTAAGATTTTATACAAATTTGGGGTACCTATTCTTTTAATTTTCATCATATTTGGAATGTTATTTGGTTCAGATGGAGTTATAGGAATATACTTTGACAATTACGAATTAACAAGTCAATTATGTTCAATTGCATTAATTTTTATAATGTTCTATGGAGGTTTTGGTACCAGTTGGAAAATGGCCAAACCTGTCGCAGTACAATCTGTACTACTCTCAACAATAGGAGTTGTTATAACAGCAGGACTTACTGGATTATTTTGTTTCTGGGTGTTTAAGACAACTATATTAGAGGGACTGCTTATAGGTTCAGTAATTGCATCCACTGATGCAGCAGCAGTCTTTGCAATTTTGCGTTCTCAGAAATTAAATTTAAAAGGCTCTTTAGCATCAATATTAGAAGTTGAAAGTGGTAGTAATGATCCATTTGCATATATGTTAACAATAATCATATTAGGATTATTGGCAGGTAATGGTTATGGATCAATAGTGCCAATGCTTTTAACTCAAGTAATAATTGGAGTATTATGTGGAGCAATTTTAGCAAAAGGAACTGTATATTTATTAAGGCGTGCAAATTTCGAAATAGAAGGCTTTTATCCAATATTCGTTACAGCAGTTGCAGTTTTAGCTTATGCTTTAAGCGAATATTTAGGAGGAAATGGATATTTAAGTGTATATATTGCAGGTATAATAATAGGTAACAAAAAAATACCTCATAAAAAGAGTCTTGTTCATTTCTTTGATGGTATATCATGGATAATGCAAATAATGTTATTCTTTATACTTGGATTATTAGCATTTCCGTCACAGTTACCGGCAGTCGCATTTAAAGGTGTATCAATATCATTATTTATGATTATAATTGCAAGGCCAATTGCAGTATTTGGAATACTAAGCTTCTTTAAGATGACATTTAAAGAAAAGCTTTTTATATCATGGGTAGGACTTAGAGGTGCAGCATCTATGGTATTTGCAATCTTTGCTGTAACTTATGGAGTACCTATAAACAATGATATTTTTCATATAATATTCTTTTTAGCATTATTTTCAGTTGCTGTGCAAGGAACTCTTGTGCCAACTGTAGCAAAAAAGCTTGACCTAGTAGATGATGAATCACCTGTACTAAAAACATTCAATGATTATAAAAGTGAAAAAAGTACAAAGTTATTAGAAATTAAGGTTAAAAAAGGTAGTAAGTATGTAAATAAGTCAATTATGGATTCAGATATACCAGAAGAAATTTTAATTGTTATGATAAAACGTGATGGTAATGTATTAGTACCAAAAGGTTCTACTATAATAATGGAAGGTGACATAGTTGTATTAACTGGTGAGAATTTAGAACAATTAAATGATTTAGTATCTAATTGATAAAAGGACTAGTAAGTATACTAGTCCTTTCAATCTTTATTTTTTATATTTAATTTATTTATTTATTTATTTATTTATTTATTCCTGTGAAAATGAGAATAGAATCTCTTAAAAACTCTGCAAGGCCATCTTGTTCTTTATCATAATAAGCTTTAAATCTTTCATCATCAACATACATCTGTGCAAGACCTGCATGAGCTTCTTTGCTATATTTAGGCCAAGTATATAATAACCATTCTCTATGCATATTAGCTACTTTTTGAGCTAAATTACTTGAAGGATCGTTAGTTTTAAATGCTTCTAAAAGAGTTTTATTTATTTCTTCTGAAAGGGAATTAAATTTATTATAATCTTCTTCACTCATATTAGCGAATAATTTATTTGACTTATCTATTGTATCATTACCATACTTGTTTCTAATTTCTTTTCCATATTTTTTTTCATTATCATCTATGATTTTTTGTTTAAAGCCCTTAAATTTTTCTTTATTATCCATTTTTACATCTCCTTTTACTGAAGCAATAGTTTGCTCAACATTTTTAATAAGCAAGTCTAATTGCTTTCTTTTTTCAAGAAGTTTTTCATGGTGATCTTTAAGAGAATTTAATTTATTAAATGAAGGATTTTCTAATATTGATTTTATAGCATCTAGGTTTATACCAAGTTCCTTATAAAAAAGAATTTGTTGTAGAATATCAATTTCTTCCTCACCATAAATTCTATATCCAGATGAATTGATTCTTGCCGGCTTAAGAATTCCAATTTCATCATAATATCTTAAAGTTCTAGTACTAACTCCTGCTAGCTTGCTTAGGTTTTGTACTGTATATTCCATATTTCCACCTCCTGATAAGATAACTATATACCTTTACGTAGCGTTAATGTCAACAATATAAATAAAGAAATTTAGATTTAAAAAATAAACATAAAAAATCTATATAGTAACCTCTTATTAATAATAGGTTATATAAAATTATATTAATAGTTAAATACATATAAGTATATACTTATAATATATATAACATAATAATATTTTACTTAAGAAAAACTTTATGTATAATTTGAAGAAGGAAAATATACATAGAGGAGATATATAATTGAATAAAATAAAGAAAATAATCCCAGGAATAATAATTTGTATAATTATTGGGATAATATCAGAAGTACTTGGAAAAAATTTTACTACAATTGGAGCTGCAACATTTGCAATCTTCATTGGAATAGTAGTTGGAAATACAATTTTTCATGATAAAAAGTATGAGGATGGAACAAAGTTTGCAGAAAAAGACCTTTTAAATTATTCCATAGTACTTATGGGAGCAAATATAAATTTAACTGAAATATTGAGTTTGGGTTTTAGTGGATTAATTTTTATAATTATACAAATGACCTTAACAATATGTATAGCATATTTTATTGGGAGAAGACTTCAATTTAATAAAAAATATTGTCTTCTTATGGCATCAGGTAATGCTGTGTGTGGATCTTCTGCAATAGCAGCTACAGCGCCAGTTATTGAAGCAGATGATTCAGATAAGGTTATATCAATAACTATAGTAAACATAATTGGTACAATATTAATGATAACTTTACCCTTAATAGCATCATCATTATATTCTAATGATACACTTCAAACATCGGCTATTATTGGAGGAACCTTGCAATCTGTAGGACAAGTAATTGGTTCAGCTAAATTTGTTGGAGATAGTGTTGTAGGATTAGCTACAGTATTTAAAATAATTAGAATTATACTACTTGTAGTAGTTGTGTTAGTTTATGAAAAGATACATATTTCAGAATACAATAAAAATATAAAATATGATAAGAACATAAGAGATAATGAAAATATAAATATTAATAAGAAAAAGAAGAGAATTAATATACCTTGGTTTATAACAGGATTTTTCATAGTTTGTATTCTTTATACAATAGGAGTAGTTCCAGATTTCCTATCAAAATTATTTAAATGGATAAGTAGTAACTTTGAAATTATAGCGTTAGCTGGTATAGGGATGAGGGTAAATATAAGGGACCTTGTAAAAGAAGGGCCAAAAGCATTGTTATATGGAGTATTAGTAGGAATATGCCAAGTTATATTTGCAATAATATTAATTAGAATATTATTATAAACATAATAATAAGCATTAAATTGGAAAGTAGAAAGCTTTTAAGGAAGTTTTCTACTTTTTATTTTATAAGAGAGAATTCTTAAAGTGCTAAATATTGAAAAAGTAATATAAATAAAATTACATCACAATAGATTTACTGTATAAATACTATAAAAGTATATAAGTTTCTTATAGTATTTTAAAGGTTTTAGGGGGGATGATTATGAGAAAATTTATAATTGATACTGATACGGCAACAGATGATGTTGTTGCTATAATTGCAGCATTAAGAGCAAAAAATATAGAAGTTTTAGCACTTACTGTTGTGGCTGGAAATGTAGAATTAAAGCAAGCAGTTAAAAATTCATTAATTGCAGTACAAGTTGCAAACACATATAGACCACCTGTATATATAGGAATGGCAGAGCCACTTTGTAGAAAACTTGTTAAAGCTGAAAATGTTCATGGAGATGATGGAATGGGGAATACACATTTATTTCCTTCTAAATTAAAACCGAAAAAAGAGCATGCAGTATGTGCTCTAATAAGATTAATAGAAGAAAATCCATATGAGATAGAACTTATAACACTTGGGCCTCTTACTAATGTTGCTATGGCATGCTTAAGAGCTCCGAAAACAATGGAAAAACTTAAATCAATGACATTAATGGTTGGATCGGGACCTAATACGCCAGGAAATACTACAGAAACAGCAGAATTCAACGCATATGTTGATGCTGAAGCATTAAGTATAGTATTAGATTTAAATGTACCTAAATTTTTAGTAGGTTTAGATGTTATTACAAGAGATACATTTGTAGGGGGGGATAGTCTTAAGAATTTGCAAGAAAGTAACTTCTTCACAACAAAATTTATATTAAGAATCACAAAATCTATTAAAAAATTTAATGAAAATATGGGTAGTGAAGTATTTGATTTAGCAGACCCTACAGCGATGGCAGCCACAATATGGCCAGATATTGTAGAGCAGACAGAAGAGGTGTATGCAACAGTTGAAACTAATAATGAAGAGAATTATGGTCAGATGTTTTATAGAATAAATAAAAAGAATGAAGAAATATATAATGCAACAATATGCTTAAAAATACATAGAGAGAAGTACAGAAAGCACATGATAGATGTAATTTTTAATGATGGATATTTAGAATAATATTTTTTAGGTAGACAAATCCGAGTAAAAAGGTTATAATTGATAAAAATTATCAGTTAAGGAGGGGATGATATGAGTAATGTAGCAATGGCATTTTTACTAACACTAATTGCAGGATTAGCAACAGGAATAGGAAGTTGTATAGCATTCTTTGCTAAAAAGACTAATACAAAATTTCTTTGTGTAAGTTTAGGATTTTCAGCAGGAGTTATGATATATGTTTCAATGGTAGAAATATTTCAAGGAGCTAAAGAGGCATTAATTGGTGCAATGGGAGTTAAAGCTGGCAATATAATAACTGTAGTTTCATTCTTTGCAGGAATAGCAATTATAGCAATTATAGACAAGCTTGTGCCAAAGGAAGAAAATCCCCATGAAGTAAAAACAATAGAAGATGTTAATAGTTTAGATATTACTGATCATAAATCAAAACAAGACAAAATGCTTTTAAGAACTGGCTTAGTTACAGCACTTGCAATTGGAATACACAATTTCCCAGAAGGACTTGCAACATTTGTTTCAGCACTGGATAATGTTAGCCTTGCAATACCAATAACTGTAGCTATAGCTATTCATAATATTCCAGAAGGTATATCAGTTTCTGTACCTATTTATTATGCAACTGGAGATAGGAAGAAAGCTTTTATATATTCATTTTTATCAGGGATGTCAGAACCAGTAGGAGCTATTATTGGATATGTATTACTTAGAAATATTTTTAATGATGTAACTTTAGGAATTTTACTTGCAGCAGTTGCTGGTATTATGGTATTTATATCAATTGATGAGCTTCTTCCAACGGCTAGGAAGTATGGCGAACATCATTTATCAATATATGGATTGGTGGCAGGAATGGCAGTTATGGCAATAAGTTTAATTTTATTTATTTAGTAAATATCATATTTGTATGTCTAAAGAGTATCAGTTTTAACTGATACTCTTTAATATTTATTAAAAAATTATTCTTAAAACTAACATTTAATAGCAATAACTATTAGTTATTACTATGATATAATAAATTTCATGTAATATAATACAAAATTTACTTATGAGAGAAGAGGTTATATAGGAACAATAAATAATGGAGGTGATAAACAATTCATGGAGAATTGGAAAAGAAATCTAATAATTTGTTGGTTTGGAACATTTATAACAATGGTAGGAATGAGCCAAATAGCACCTATTTTACCTATATACATAAAGCAACTTGGTATAAGTGATGTTACAATGATTGAACAATTATCAGGTATAGCCTTTGGGGTTACCTTTGTAGTATCAGGGATATTTTCTCCAATTTGGGGTAAACTTGCTGATAAATATGGAAGAAAACCGATGCTTTTGCGAGCAAGTCTCGGAATGGCTATTGTAGTTTTACTTATGGGATTTGTACATAACGTATATGTTCTAATAGGGCTTAGGCTTCTACAAGGAACTATATCTGGATATAGTACTGCATGTACTACACTTATTGCAACACAAACTGATAGAGAACATGCTGGAACTGCACTTGGTACATTATCAACCGCTGGAGTTGCAGGTTCATTACTTGGACCGATGATAGGAGGGTATTTAGAAGGTGTAACAGGAATAAGGAGTGTTTTCTTTATAACTGGAGTATTATTATTAATAGTATTTATATCTACTATATTATTTGTAAAAGAAGATTTTCAAGTATCAAAAGAAAAAGCACTTAAGTTTAAAGAGGTATGGGATATTATTCCTAATAAGAATTTAATGATTGCAATGTTTGTAACATCATTTGTTCTTCAGTTAGCATTTTATTCTATAGAGCCTATTATAACTGTATATGTAACAGACTTATCTAAAAATGCTACTAATATTGCATTTATTTCTGGGATGGTATTTTCAACATCAGGACTTGCAAATATTTTAGCAGCAAGGAGACTCGGTAGATTATCAGATAGGATTGGTGCACATAAAGTTATGCTAGTAGCTCTTATATTTGCTGGAATTATATTTATACCGCAGGCCTTCGTTAAAAATCCATGGCAACTTATGGGGCTTAGATTTTTCTTAGGATTATCAGCAGCAGGACTTAATCCATCAATAAATGCAATAATTAAAAAAATAACACCAGATAAGATTGTTGGAAGAGCCTTTGGATTTAATATGTCTGCACAATATTTTGGAACGTTTGGAGGTTCAATATTAGGTGGACAAGTAGCTGCTTTTTTTGGAATTAAATATATATTCTTTATTACAAGTACACTTTTATTATTGAATGGGCTTTGGGTATATAAACTAGTTTATAAAAAAATAGAAGAATAAAATATCTTGAAAATATTATTTAATTATAGTAAATTTAAATTAAGTAAATAAAAGAAATCCACTAAGTGGTAGAGGTTCGAGACCATCCCTCTATAAAAAACTAGGCAAACATGACTTTTATAGGTTGCACGGTCTTTTCGTACAACCTTTTTTAGTTTTATTTTAATGCCTTGAGATAGTCTCAAGGTATTTTTTTGTTCAATTAATTATATAGAAGGAGAGTTTTTTATGGATAAAAGAAAGGTAATAATAGATTGTGATCCTGGTATAGATGATTCACTAGCTATTATGTTAGCACTAAACTCAGAGGAGCTTGATGTATTAGGAATTACGATTGTATCTGGAAATGTACATGGAGAAAAGGGAGCAAAGAATGCATTAAAGATACTAAAGAAGCTTAATAGATTAGATGTTAATGTGTATATAGGAGAAGTAAATCCAATAAAAAGAGAACTTATTACAGCTGAAGATACTCATGGGGAAGATGGACTTGGAGAAACATTTTTAGAAGAAGTGACAGAAGTATCATACAAAGAAGGGGCGGTAGATTTTATAATTGAATCATTAAAAAAGGAAGATGATATATCAATAATAGCATTAGGTCCACTTACTAATATAGCAATGGCTATTGAGAGAGAGAAGGAAGCTATGAAAAATTTAAAGGAATTAGTTTTAATGGGGGGAGCTTTTAAAAGTCATGGAAATTGCTCACAAGTTGCAGAATTTAATTTTTGGGTAGATCCTCATGGGGCAGAGAAAGTATTTAATGAATTAGAAAAAAGTATAACAATGGTGGGACTAGATGTAACAAGAGATATAGTATTGACTCCAAATTATATTGAAATGATAAAACAGTTTAATGAACCATTAGGAGATTTAATTGTTGACATAACTAGGTTTTATGTAGATTTCCATTGGATGCAAGAGAGAACCCTCGGTTGCGTTATAAATGATCCACTTGCAGTTGCATATTTTATAGATAGAAGTCTTTGTACTGGAGAAGAGTATTATGTAGATATAGTTACTGAAGGTAAGGCTATAGGTATGAGTTTAGTTGATGAAGGAAATTTCTATAGGAAGAATCCAAATTGTTTAGTTTTAAGAGAAGTAGATTCTAAAAAATTTATGAGAATGTTTTTAAGTAGATTGTTTAAAGAGCATATAAAAGATATAGATATTGTTTTAAATTCTGATAAATATAGTTATTAATAGTTTAAATAATAGATGAAATAAGATATATGTAGTAAGAAAGAGAGAGATAAGAAATGAAAAAAATTAATGTAAGTATGATTGTATTTATGGCACTATGTATAGTTATAAATATTTTAGGTGGTTTTATTGCGCTATCATTAAGATTACCAGTATACATAGATACAATAGGAACAATTATGTCAGCTATAACTTTGGGACCAATATATGGAGGAATAGTTGGAATATTGACATCTATAGTTAATGCTGCAACATTTGACCCAATATCAATTTTCTTTATACCAGTACAGTTAGTTGTAGGATTAAGCACAGGTTTATTATTTAAAAGTAGTAAATTTAATGGAATAAAATCTATTTTATCTATAATATTAATTACAGTTTTAGGATCGATCACAGCTTCTGTTATTGCAGCAATAGTATTTAATGGGGTTACTTCATCAGGTTCAAGTATCTTAGTCACTATACTTAAAAATTCAGGAGTAAATATAATAGCATCAGTATTCTCTACACAAATATTTACTGATTTATTGGATAAGGGAATTAGCTTTTTTGCTGTTTTTAGCATACTTAAAGCAATGCCTAATAGCCTTAAGCTAAATTTATGTAGAGAGAGTTAGTAAAAAAGAGGAGTTATTGACTTTAATGTTGAAGTAAGTATAATGAAAATAAAATTTCATTAGCAATAAGTAAATAGAAAGGTGATAAAAATGATAAGACAAGCAGAAAAAGAAGACGTAAAGCAAGTTGTACCATTACTACTAAATGCAATGTATGATATAGCTTTTATGTTAACTGGGGGAAAAACAGAAAGTGAGGTAGTTGAAAATTTAGAATACTTATTTAAAAAGAGAGGCAATCGTTTAAGTTTTGAGAACACGCTTGTAAAAGAAGTAGAGGGGAAGTTTGCAGGGGTAATTGTTTGCTATCATGGAAGTGATTCTAAAAAGTTAGATAGTCCAATTATTTATAACTTGAGAGAAAATACAGGAAAAGAAATTCATTTCTTTGATAAAGAAGCGGAAGAGGATGAATTCTATATAGATACTTTATCAGTTTCAAAAAACTTTAGAGGAAAAGGGCTTGGAACAGATCTTATAAAAGGAGCAGAAAGAATAAGTAAAGAAAGAGGACATAAAAAGATTTCTCTAAATGTAGATGTAGAAAATGTACGTGCATATAATCTTTATAGTAAATTAGGTTATAGAGTTGATAAAGAGATTCTAATAAATAACCATAAATATTTTCATATGATAAAAAAGATACATTAATTTAATTAATATAAATATAAAACACTAACTTTAATTAAAGTTAGTGTTTTATATTTATATTGTAGAATTTATATCAATTACTTAGATTTTATATTTAATTAATGTAAAATAATAACAATTAAAAACGATAATAAATAATAATAAACAATATGATATAATAAAAAATATTAATAAAATGAAAACTTAGATATATAGATTTAATATTATATATCTAAAGATTATTAATAATAGCAAAAATAGTAGTAGGCAGGAGAGATAAATATGATAAAACTAATTGCAACAGATATGGATGGAACTTTATTAGATGAGAATGGACAACTACCAAAAGAGTTTTTTGATACTTTAAACAAATTAATTAAAAAAAATGTAAAGTTTGTTGTTGCTAGTGGACGTTCTTATGTTAACCTTAAGGAAACATTTAAAGAGATGAAAGATAAACTCTATTATATATGTGATAATGGCGCTTTTGTAGTAGAAGACAATGAAATATCAAGTGTTGAAATTATCGATAAAAAAGAAGTAAATAATATAATAAAAGTTTGCTCGGATATAAAAGATATACAAATAGTTTTATGTGGAAAAAAGGGCGCTTATCAAACAGAATGTTCTGATGAATTTAATAAAGAAATAGATAAATATTATAATAAGAAATATATAGTTGAAGATTTATGCGATGTTGATGATGATATATTTAAAATAGCTATTTGTGATTTAGGCAATTCTGCTAAGAACTCCTATAAGGTTTTAGAGCAAATATTTGGACATGATCTTAGTGTAGTAGTGTCAGGGGCTGTTTGGTTAGATATAATGAATCAAAATATAAATAAAGGTAATGCTTTAGAAAAAATTCAAAATGATTTTAATATATCTAGAGGTGAAACTATGGTATTTGGAGATTTTTATAATGATGTGGAAATGTTAAAAAAGGCTCATTATAGCTTCGTTATGGAGAATGCCAATGAGGACATGAAACAATATGGAAACTTTATAGCTAAAAGTAATATAGAAAATGGAGTTATAGAAGCCATTAAAGAATACGTGCTAAATGAATAAATAAAATATATAATAATTATTATTAAACCATATCTTTTATCTTACAAAAGCTGTATAATAAAATAAATAACGATAATAGAAGCGAGGGATATATTTAATATGAAGTTTGAATTAACTATAAATGAATTAGGAAGATTACTTAAAAAATTAGGTGATGAATATAAATTAGAATTAATGACTAAAATGGAGTTAAGTGGTGGATGGATGACTATGCATGGAGAAGCTACAATAGAAAGTATTCCAGCTGAAAGTGTAGGATGCAAAAGTAAAAGTAATAATATAATAAGTATAAGAGTTAAGTCAAATGATAGTGAACATGGTACATCATTAAAGCTTACAGGAGCTAAAAACTTAAAGTTTAAGATTGATGTTGCATCAACAAGATATAAAGAGTTAGCTCCAGGTAAATTAACACTTAATCAAATAAAAGTTAATGATGAAGAATGTAAATTAAGAATAGATGAAAATATTATATTTAAAATTCCAGGAACAGTAGAAGAGGTAATAGATTTTATAGAAAAATAAAAGATGAAAAAATAGAGACGAATTAACGTCTCTATTTTATTTAATTATAAAGTACTTAATATTTAATCTTATCCATATTTTCTTGAACGTTTACCAAAGCTTCTCCAAATCTTTGGAAATGAACAATTTCTCTTTCTCTTAAGAATTTTAATATTTCTTTTATTTCGTAGTCATCTGATAAGTTTATTAACCATTGATAAGTTGCTCTAGCTTTTTCTTCTGCTGCCATATCTTCGTGAAGATCAGCAATGACATCGTCTTTATTTTGAATATAAGTAGCTGTCCATGGATTTCCAGTAGCATCTGTATAAAATAGACCCTTTCCATGATCAGTATAATGACCACCAAGACCAGCTTTTTTTATTTCATCAACGGTCGCATTTTCCATTAATTGATATACCATAGTTCCTATCATTTCAACGTGTGCCATTTCTTCAGTTCCTATATCAGTTAGTAATGCTTTAGATTTACCTGTAGGCATTGTGAAGCGTTGATTTAAATATCTTAAAGCTGCACTTAATTCTCCATCTGGTCCCCCATATTGAGATATAAGAAATTTTGCCATTTTAAGATCTTTAGATTTAAGATTTATTGGATACTCTAATGTTTTTACGTAATACCACATAAATTAATAATTCCTCCCTTTTAACAATTTTCCCAAGGCCATGGAGCATCTGTCCAAGCCTTTGGATTTTCTACAAAAGCTGAACCAAAGTTAGTAAGTGGTCCATAAAGATTTTCATACTTACATATTAAACAATTTAAGGTACTAGATATTGCAGCATAATCTTCTGTAGCTTGCTTATTTTCAGGGAAGTTATCAAGATAAAGGTTTAAGTCAATAGCATAAAATTGATGTTTCATAATTTTTTCTAATAATTCTTGTTTAGACATACATTTACCTCCAATAATTTATTTTTCATGATAGGGTTTATAAAGATCTTTAAATATAGTACCTTTTTTTAAAGCAGAATTTATTGTGAATAAATTTTCGTATAATTGAGGTAATACATATGCTTTTGCATAATAATTTTTTCTAGAGTTACCATCTTTACAATTTGGCATTAATTTATCGTAATTACACATTTGATATTTTCATCCTTTCGATAAAACTTATTTCATGATTATATTATGGTATTTAAACTCATGATGTGATATAAAAAAATGAAAAATGCAATTTAAAGGTATAAATTGTGGTACAAACTTAAATATAAAATATTAATGTAAAAAAATAGTGATTGAAATTATTTTTTTTGGTAGTATAATCATATTATTAACAGATTATTAAAGGAATAAGTTCTAGATAATTTGTATATTTAAAGACTAATAGGGGGTGGACATAATGTTAAGGGATTATTATGTAGAATTTCAGAATATTTCACGAATATTCAATGAGTATTGTAAAAATAATGAGGAGTGTATTAAAGAAGCTAAAGATGATATTATAGACTATTTAAGCAGATTAGATATGAAAATAATAAAGGATATTAAAGTAATATTACATATAGGAAAAAATGAATCAAACAATTGTATACATACACCAATTGAGTTATATAAAAGAACAATGACTACATTTGATGTGTTTAAAGGTTGGGGTGATAAAGAATCAGAAGTAGCAAGTATTATAGAAAATACTTCACTTAATGAATATTTTGATAATGGACTATCAGTTCTAGATATGAAGTAATTAATTATAAAAATAGCTGTGAATAGATACTATTATTTAGAGCTATTTTTATTTTTTGTAAAGAAAAATTTAATAGTGTTGCAATATAATACTTAAATACATACTAATATAATAAAAATATTTAGGTAAGGAAAATTAATATGTATATGATGGATCCCGTTGAACTTTACAACTCTTTTGATTATAGAAACTTTAATACTAATATGTTATTATTTGTTAATGAAAACAAGATAAAAAGCAGTACAGATTACTTGATAACAACTTCATTAAAGGAAAAATATACTTATATTTTTAAAAAGAATAATGATAAATGGATGCAACTATATAAATGGATATGTACAGTTGGCAAACCATCTACACCTACAATAAAGGGGATATTTTATATAACAGGAAGAAAGCCTGGATTTGGTACTGAAGACTACAGGGTAAAGTATGCTACTAGAATAATAAATGGATATTATTATCATTCTATTCTTTATGATAAGACTGGAAGATATGTAATAGATGGAAGACTTGGCATGGCATTAAGCCATGGATGTATAAGACTTTTAACTAGTAATGCAAAGTGGATATATGATAATATACCAAATGGAACAACCGTTATAATTGCATAGAGATTAAAATAATAATTAAAAATCTTTCTATATTAAGAGGAATGTATACTATTAAGTTTGTAAAGTAAAATGCTGTATATAATTTTTTTAATAACTAAGGAGTTTTTATTGAGTATAAGGTTTAAAATAACTAATAATAAGCATACTAAGGGTATAAAAGCTTTAAAAGAGGTGTTTTAAATGGAATCAAGTAAAGTAAAGGAACTTAACTCACAATTAGAGGGAGTTATAATGGGAGAAAAAGAATTTATTAAATTAATAGAGAAAGCTAAAGATGAAAAGCTAGTAGACTTATTAAATAATAATATGGATTCTATAAAGAGCCATAAAGAAGTATTAGTTAATGAAATAAATAGTTTAGATGAAGAGGCAACAAGAGATGAAGGAACTTTAGGTAAAGTAATCGAATTCTTTAGTGGATTCACTAACATGACAATAGATACAGATAAGAAAGTGGCAAAAGCAGCTCTAAAAGGTATAGAGATGGGATATACTTCTATAAATGATTTAATGATAAAGGATATAGAATTAAGCGAGGATTTAAGCAGTAGATTAATAGACATATCTAAATCATATTCTAAAGGCATTAATTCTATACAAAAATATTTATTTGAATAAATTAAAAGGCCGCAAATTGCAGCCTTTTAATTTTTAACATTTTTCTTTATTAATTTCATAAATGTATCAGGGGTAACTATTCGTACTTTTGAATTTTTATTAAGCTCATTAACTACATTTTGCACAGTATCCATATCTTTTGTCCATACATGGATATATACAAAAGTATAAGCATTAATATTAGTTATATCAGTATATCCAGAGTTAACTCTTTGATTTATTGTATTTACAAATTCAGATTCTTCTTCAAGTCCTCCCCAAATAAGATCTCTACAAGAAACTACAGGTTTGTTATTTGACCAAACTATTTCACCTTTATAATTGTTATTTCTAGCATAATCTAAATAAAATAAGCCGTGTATATTGTCTTCTTTAGTATATTTATCCCATAGTTTTATATTATTAAAGGATGAATCATCTATTATGGTGACATATTTTTGGTCAACATTTTTCATATAATAACTTAGCCTTTTAGTATAGAAATCAAGTTTATTATAAGGATATTTACTTGGATAAATATATCCAGTACCAGAAGGAGAAACTACAAAATTATCATTAAATTTACTATGATTTGAATCTTTATAGTAATTTTTAAATACAGTTGGTGCTAAATAATATAATGATGGACTAATACTCCAACCAAGATTAAAATTACCTCTATTTTTAGAGCCATACCATTTAGGAGAGGTGAAATTATCACCCATAAGCCATTGAAGATTATCACCATCGGACATCATAATTGTTACATAATGAACATCTTTTTCATTAGAAATGTTAGTTTTAGTATTTTGTTTTATAGGTTTAGAAGGAAAAGCACTAAGGACAGTTAGGTTATATGACCAATCAGCAGCCACCATATCAATACCATATTTAGAAGTTAAGCTTACATTTTTAAATTCATCAGGTCCCCAACCAAGGCATACACTATAGGAATTCATAGAGCTAAATATTTTTTCTCTAAAATCTAATGATGATGCATTATCTTCATAAAAAACAAGAGATTTAGTCATAATTGCATAATCTCTTAAAGCAGTAGCGTGGCTAGGAGATAGCTCAATAACAGTAGAATGATTTAAACCAGAATTCCATAAATTTTTATAAGCCCATTCTTTATCTGTGTTTCTACAATCGCCAATTAGTTTATTTATTCTATGATTTTTAATTGAATCTTCAAGCTCTTTAGTAACTACTAAGGAGTCATTTAAAGAAGCTAGTGAGCAAGCATTGTTAATTGAAGGATCATTTTTAGAATTACGCTCATAGAGTACATATCCATTTATATAGTTTTTGAATATGTCGATAAGTTCAAATGGATTAGAAATCATCTTATAATTAATATTATAGTTATCCTTTAAATCATCAAGCCATACTTTATAAGCAGGTTCACTAGAGGTTAATATATAGATTTGAGAGCTACTTTTATTTGATATAATACCTTGGAGCGATGCTATCATAGTCCTCTCATCCTTTTTTAATAAATTCTCGTTAATAACATATAAAAAGTTTGGAATTTTAGTATTTTTAATAAAAGATGATTCTATATTATTTGAATTAGTAGTAATACTTTCTTTTACTTTAGTATTCATGATTATAGAAAATATTATAAATATACTTAGAGTAATACTAATTAGTTTTGTGAATTTTTTCAATATACTCACCTCATATTCATAAAAAAAATTAAGTTAATTCTTATTTTTTATCCATTCAGACCAAGGTTCTGAACATGAATCAGAATTTTCTTTGCAATAAGTATAAAAATTCTTTAATAAATCCATACGTGGAGCACTAGCTTTAAAAGAATTTATAGTAGTATCTTTGAAGTTAGCCAAAAGTAATTGTCTATTTACTATATCATCATAAGAAACTTTATTAGAATTTTTTATCATATCATACATAATCATAAAGGTAGTTGTTCTCCCAATTCCACGCTTGCAATGAAAATATACCCATTTGTTATTGAATTTACTGTTTACTAATGAAACAAAATAATCCACCATATCATCTGTGGGGATTTTTCCATCTGTTACAGGAATTCTTATATATTTAAGAGAATTTTTGCTTACTAATGCATTTTCATCCTCTATAAAAACTGGAGTTATTATTTGGGGATGACTGCCACATAAAGTTAATGGAGTGTTTAGGGGGATACTTAATAATTGTGAAGTTTCACGTATTAGAACTTGATTTCTAGATAAACCTTCATTTACATTATTTAGTTTATTCATAAAGCTTATAGCTATGCTATTTATGAATCCATGAGATTCTTGGCGAAGGTCTACATCTATAATATCTAAAGTAGTTCCTGTTTCTTTTATTAAATTTTTAATATTATACCCAGAGAATTGCTCACTTCCTGAAATATTAAGTTTATCTAAGCCATAAAGATTTAAATTATTATAATTTTTAAGTATTTCAAGATTAGATGTTTTTCGAAAGTTACTTGGAACAATTTCATTTAAGGAAGAATCTTGTACTATATAAACAAGATTATTAGTAATAGGAGAAGCAAGTGAAGAAATTTCTGGACAAATAGTTATAAGTATTGTTAATAATATTATTAGAAATTTTTGTAGTTTTTTTATCATTTGTATCACCTCGATAAAGATAATATTTGTTATATATAAATTAATATGTATTATAGGTATGATATAAATAAATATTATGTAGATTTATAAACTTAATAATCTAGAGAATAATTTAATAAATTTATTCATATATTAATCAAATTACTATGATAAAATAAAAAAAAGTCTAAAGATGGAGAATTGAACATGAATTATTTAAATAATAAAAAAAAGAAAACCATAGTTTTAATTGTAGCTGGAATGGTAGTAGCGATTGCAGGTGGAGTAGCAGTTGAAGTATCTAGTAATTTAAAAAAAGCTCAAAATGATAGGATTATAGAAGAAGAGAAAAAATTAATGGATGATATAAAACAAA
The DNA here is from genome assembly GCF_019753795.1 of Clostridium sardiniense. NCBI lineage: Bacteria > Bacillati > Bacillota > Clostridia > Eubacteriales > Clostridiaceae > Clostridium > Clostridium sardiniense. The sequence continues at coordinate 97,368 of NZ_JAIKTU010000014.1, forward strand.
ATAAAATAACAAGACCAAGTTATAATTATGGATATGAAGAAGATGATGAACATATCCATAATCATGGCGCTAATGGAGGAGAAACTAGTAAACATAATCATTAGTTAAAATATTAAAACTAATAGGAAAGATATTTGCATAACAATAAAACTAGATATCTTATAATATACAATTTTATTATTAAAGTATATTATTTTTAAAATATTAAGCCTAATACAATTAAAGTGTATTAGGCTTTTTTTATTTTATTATGTAAAGATTGTAATAAATTATAGTTTATATAAGTAATTATAAAGTAGAGGTGATCTCATGGTTAGAAGATTTATTATTATAAAAGGTATTGTTCAAGGAGTTGGATTTAGACCATTTATATACAAAATAGCTTTAGAGAATAATCTTTATGGAAGTGTATATAACACATCAAAAGGAGTTTATATAGATATAGAGGGGGATAAGAAAAATATAGATATATTTATTAAAGATATAAGAAAAAAAGCTCCTGTATTAAGCAAGATAGAAAATGTGTATGTAGAGGATAGAGAATTTATAGGATATAAAAAATTTAAAATAGTTGCTAGTAAAGATGAAGAAGGAATAACATTAATATCCCCAGATATCGGAATATGTGATGATTGTATAAATGATATAAGAAATAATATAGAAAATAGGAGATATAACTACCCTTTTACTAACTGTACAAATTGTGGACCAAGATTTTCTATAATTAAAAAACTTCCTTATGATAGAAAATTTACTACTATGAATGAATTTAATATGTGTGATGATTGCAAAGATGAGTATGAAAATCCATTAGATAGAAGGTTTCATGCAGAGCCTACTTGTTGCAAAAAATGTGGACCAAATATTTCTCTTTTAGATAAGAAGGGAGAAGCGGTTAAATGTGGTGATCCTATAGAGGAAGTTAGAAAGTATATTCTTAAAGGAAAAATAATTGCAATTAAAGGTATAGGTGGCTATAACATAGTATGTGATGCTGAGAATAAAGAAAGCATACTGAGATTGAGAGAGAGAAAAGTTAGAAAAAGTAAACCATTAGCTGTAATGTTTAAGGATGAAAACATTGTGAATAAATACTGTTATTCAAATGATGTAGAATTGAAGGTACTTAAAGGCAATAAAAAGCCTATAGTGCTTTTAAAAAAGAAGAATGAAGAGCTACCCTATAATATATCATTTGATAGTCCAAGCATAGGGGCAGTGCTTCCATATAGTCCACTACATTATTTATTATTTGATAATAAAATAGAAAGCATTGTTTTTACAAGTGGAAATATAAGTGGAAGTCCAATGATATATATGGATAATGAGGCATTAATTAAATTAAATAATATTGTAGATTATTATTTAGTTCATAATAGAGAAATTAATATGCCAGTTGATGATTCTGTAGTAAAAGTTATTAACTCAAAAGAGAGAATAATTAGAAATGGACGTGGATATTCTCCTTTATCAATAAATAAAGAGAGTAAAGATGAAATATTAGCACTAGGTGGGGAGCTTAAGAATACTTTTTCTATAAGTAGTAAAGGGTATATTTTTTTAAGTCCATACTTAGGAGATATGAACAACATACAGGGAAGATATAATTTTAATAAAAATATTGAACATATGATAGGTATGTATAATATAAATCCTAATGTTATATGTTATGATATGCATCCTAATTACTGGAGCAGAGAATATATAAAGGAGCTGCCATTAAAAAAAATAGGAGTATATCATCATCATGCTCATATTGCTAGCTGTATGGGAGATAACAATATAAAGGATAATGTTATAGGTATAGCCTATGATGGTGCAGGTTTCGGAGATGATGGCACTATATGGGGAGGAGAATTTATAGTATGTAATTATAAAGAATTTAAAAGAGTTGGACATGTGTCCACCTTTAAGCTTCCAGGTGGAGATAAGGCTACAGAAAATCCATGGAGGATAGGAGTAAGTCTAATTTATGAAACATTAGGTTATGATGATGAATCATTAGATAGAATGGTAGATGTTATATCTAAGGATAGAAGAGAGATAAAATTTATATTAGATATATTAGATAAAAAGATTAATACACCTGTATGCTCAAGTATAGGTAGATTATTTGATGGAATTTCATCAATGTTAGGTTTTACAATTAAGAGAAGTTATGAAGGAGAGGCGGCTATATATCTAGAGAATTTAGCATATAAATTTTTAGAAAATAATAATTTATATAAAGAGCATTATAGTTATGAAATTAGAAAAGATAACGAGATGTTACAAATTGATTTTAAGAGAATAATAATAGAAATACTGAAGGATATAGATAATAAAAAGGCTAAAGAGGAGATAGCATTAAAATTCCACAATACTGTAGTAGAGTTTACTATAAATTTAGCTATTAAATTAAGAGAAGTTTATAGATTAAATAATATTGCTTTAAGTGGAGGCGTATTTCAAAATGAAATTTTACTAAGTGGAATAAGTAGAGGATTAGAGGAGAAGGAATTTAATGTTATAACTCATAAACTTATTCCATGTAATGATAGTGGTATATCATATGGACAATTACTAATTGGAAATAATCAAATTTAAATGGAGGATAGTATGTGTGTTGCAATACCTGGACGAGTCATTGAATTATATAAAGATGAAGCTTTAGTGGAGTTTATAGGTAGCAAAAAGATAGTAAACACGTCTTTAATTAAGAATGTTAAGATTGGCGATTACTTGCTTATACATGTAGGTATAGCTATAGAGAAAATAGATAAAGATGAAGGCAGAAAGACAATTGATATTTTTAAAAGTATGATTTCAAAGTTAGAGGAGTAATATGAATAATCTAATTAAAGAAGAGATTAAGTTATGTAAAGATATAATTGAAGAAATAAAAGTTAATGCCAAGAAAAAGATAAATATTATGGAGGTATGTGGTACTCATACAAGGAGTATATATAAATATGGAATAGATAAGATATTACCTGAGAATATTAAACTAATATCAGGTCCAGGATGTCCAGTATGTGTTACAGGAGAATCTTTTATAGAAAATGCAATAGAATTATCTAGGAGGGAAAATATAATAATAGCAACCTTTGGAGATATGATAAAGGTACCTTGTAGTAAGGGTTCTCTTAGAAGAGAGAAGGCAAAGGGAAGAGACATAAGAGTTATAACATCACCTATTCAGGCATTGAATATTGCCAAAAATAATGAGGATAAATTAATAATTTTTCTAGGAGTAGGATTTGAAACTACAATGCCAGCTATAGCTGTTTTATTGAAAAAGATAAAAGAAAATAATATAAATAATTTTTATATACTTCAAGAGGGAAAGCAGATGCCTAAAGTAATTGAGACATTGCTAGAAGATAAAGATATTAAAATAAATGGATTTTTAGTTCCAGGTCATGTTAGTACAGTTATTGGGGTAGAGGAGTTTAGAGAATTAGGAGAGCGGTATAGTGTTCCTATGGTAGTTAGTGGATTTGGATGTCTAGATATTCTAGGAAGCATACTGATGATAGTTAAGATGATTAATAAGAAAGACTATAATTTAAAGAATTTATATAAAAGAGCTGTACGAAATAGTGGGAATATTGAGGCTAAAAATATACTAAACGAAGTATTTTTTACTTCAAGTGGAATGTGGAGAGGACTTGGAGAGATAAATGGAACTGGATATGACCTTAGAGAAGAATATGAAAAATATGATGCAAGGTTATATTTTAAATTAGATGATAATAAAGAGTATATGGATACTGGATGTATTTGTGGAGATATATTAAAGGGGAAAAAAACTCCAAATGAATGCAAGTTATTCAAAAAAGTTTGCAATCCTAATAATCCTAAAGGTCCTTGCATGGTATCTAATGAAGGGACATGCTCAATATTATATTCATATAGATAATTTAAAAATAAAGGAGAGAAGATGGATATTATAACATTAGCTTGCGGAAATGGTGGAGAAGAAAGCCATAGGTTAATTAATGACCTATTTTATAAATATTTTAGAAATAATGAATTATTAAAAGCAAATGATTCTGCTATTTTAGATACAATGAGTAAAAGGATGGCGGTTACAACAGATAGCTTTGTTATAAAACCTATATTTTTTAAAGGCGGAGATATAGGAAAACTTAGTGTTTGTGGAACAATAAATGATCTAGCTGTAAGCGGAGCTAAACCTCTTTATATGACAGTTGCATTTATAATAGAAGAGGGATTTTTAATAAAAGATTTAGAAAAAATAGTTGTATCAATAAGTGAAGAGGCCAAAAGAAATAATATATTAATTGTTTCAGGAGATACAAAAGTAGTTGAGAGGGGTAGCTGTGATGGTATATATATAAATACTACTGGAATAGGGATTATACCTAACGAAAAAGGAAAATTAGATTATAAAAACATTAAAGATGGCGATAAAATTATAGTAAGTGGAACTATTGGAGATCACGGAATAAGTATAATGTGTGATAGAGAGGAACTAGAATTAGATAGTGAAATAAAGAGTGATTGTGCAAGTATTTATAAGTTAACAGAAGAAATATTAAAATGTAGTAATAATATAAGGGTTATGAGAGATCCAACAAGAGGTGGAATTGCTACAACACTAAAAGAAATTGTTGACTCTTCTGGAATGAGTATGAGAATTAAAGAGGATAGTATACCTATAAAAGATAATGTTAATAATGTGTGTGACATGATAGGGCTTGACCCTTTGTATATAGCTAACGAGGGGAAACTTATATGTATAGTTTCTAAAGAGGATAGCAATAAAGTTTTAAAGACAATGAGATCTCTACAAATTGGGAAAGACTCAACTATTATTGGTGAAGTTATAGATGATGGAGCAAGAAAATTATATTATGAGACGCTGATAGGGGCAGAACGAACTTTAGAGAGAGTTAAAGGAGAACAGATACCAAGAATTTGTTAGAATGACATTATATTTATTTACATTATAATAAATATATGGTAATTTATTCTCATGAAGATTTAAGAATAATAAAAGGGGAGAAATTGTGTGAGTGGGAAAATAGCATTAGTTTATAAATCAAAGTATGGGAGCACTAAAAAATATGCTAAATGGATCCAAGAGGAATTAGATTGTGATATATATGAAAGAGATAAGGTTAATATTAAAAAGATATTAGAATATGACACAATAATATATGCTGGGGGATTGTATGCAAGTGGCATAAAAGGTTTTAAATTAATAAAAAAGAATATTGATAAGATAAGTGAAAAAAGATTGATTCTTCTTGCAGTTGGATATTGTCTTGGAAGTGAAAGAGATATAGATACAATAAAAGAAAGAAATTTACAAGATGGATTAGATAAAAAATTAGAGTTCTTTTATCTAAGGGGAGGATTAAATTTTAATGAATTAAAATTTTTTGATAAGACAGCAATGAAAATGCTTAGAAATAAATTAGCAAATAAAAAAGAACCATTAACAGAAGAAGAAACCTTACTATTAGGATGCTATGAAAAACCTCATGACTGGACAAGTAAGAAAAATATAATTCCTTTAATAGAATATATTAAAGGAAAATAAAAAAACCACCATATGGTGGTTTTTTATTTAATGAATATTAAGCTCTGTTTACTGAACCGAATAATTCCATTTTTTCTTTAACTATATCTTTAATAGCTTCAAATCCTGGAGCAAGAAGTTTTCTTGGATCGAATCCTTTTCCTTCTAAATCTTTTCCAGCTTCGATGTACTTTCTTGTAGCTTCTTGGAATACTAATTGACATTCAGTATTTACATTGATTTTTGAAACTCCTAATGAGATAGCTTCTTTAATCATATCAGCAGGGATACCAGTACCACCGTGTAATACTAAAGGCATTGGTGAAGTAGCATCATTTATAGCTTTTAATGCAGCAAAGTCTAATCCCTTCCAGTTTGATGGGTATTTTCCGTGGATATTACCGATACCAGCAGCTAACATTGTAACTCCTAAATCAGCAATTTGTTTACATTCTTGAGGATCTGCGATTTCTCCAGCTCCAACAACTCCGTCTTCTTCTCCACCGATTGATCCAACTTCAGCTTCTAATGAAACACCTTTTTCTGAAGTTAATCTAACTAATTCTGAAGTTTTTTCTATGTTTTCAGCTAATGGGTAGTGTGATCCGTCAAACATTACTGATGAGAATCCAGCTGCCATAGCTGCCTTAGCTCCTTCATAGCTACCGTGGTCTAAGTGTAATGCTACAGGAACTGTTATGTTTAATTCTTCTAACATTCCGTTAACCATTCCAACTATTGTTTTGTAACCACACATATATTTTCCTGCACCTTCTGATACTCCTAAGATTACAGGTGAATTGTTTTCTTGAGCAGTTAATAGAATAGCTTTAGTCCATTCTAAGTTGTTAATGTTAAATTGTCCAACTGCATATTTGCCTTCTCTAGCTTTATTTAGCATTTCTTTTGCTGAAACTAACATGTGCAAAACCTCCATATACTTATATAATTATTATTATTTTTGAGAAGTAAATGCTTTTTACATATATTTCTCTCTATCTAGTAGTATAACCCAAAATCATAATTATGAAAATAGTAAAATATATAAAATTACCATAGAATATCTTATAAAAAAGGCATTATACCCAAATATTAGGAAATTATGTCTAAAATATTAACCTTTTATTAAATAGCAATTTTGTTTCCAAAAATTAATCTTTTAAGTTGTTCAATGGTGGTAGAATATTTGTATAAATTAAAAAAATAAGCAGAAGATAAAGTAGAGGAACTGATTAAAGATGGAAATGGATAACAGAAACAGAAGAAGAATGGAAAAAAGAAAAAAATTTAAGAAAAGAAGGATTATTTCAGGAATTATTCTTGTAGCATTAATTGTTTCAGGTGTAGGTATTTATTCTTATGCTCATCATAAAAGTGATAGTAAGATAGCTACAGAGCAAAAAGACGGAGCAAAAAATATGATTGGGGATAACACAAAAGAGAAAGCGAAACCAAAACCAACTGATATCATGCCAGGAGAAAATATAATCTATGCAGCAGATAGCTATGCGGTGCCAGCAAGTGATGTTGATAAGATGATGAATTCTAAGGATCCAGTAAATAATGAAAAACAAGTATTTTTAACATTTGATGATGGTCCAAGTGAAAATACAAGTAACATTTTAAAAATACTGAAGGAACAAGATGTACATGCTACTTTCTTTGTATTAGGATCACAGCTTAAAGATAATCTTGAAAATCAAAAATTATTAAAAGATGAAATAGATAGTGGTAATTCTATAGCTAATCATACTATGAGTCACGAATATAAGAAATTATATCCAGGTAATAGTGTTGATGTACCAGTATTTATGAAAGAAATAAATGACAATAATGCACAGATGAAAGCTATATTAGGAGAAAACTTTGATACAAGAGTTTTAAGAATGCCTGGTGGATATATGTCTAGAAAATATTATAGAGATCCACATTTAAAACAATTAAATGAAGCAATGAATAAAGAAGGAATTATATCTGTAGATTGGGATGCTGAAACAGGTGATGCTGAATCAAATACATATTCAGTAGACTATTTAATCTCTAGAGCTAGAGGTTATATGAAGAGTGAAAAGCATGTTATTTTATTAATGCATGATGCAGCAGCTAAAAAATCAACCGTTAAAGCACTACCAGAAATTATAAAAATGTTTAAGGATAATGGATATAAGTTTAAGGTTATAAAAAATGCACCAATGAGTTACTTTGATTCAAAGAATAAAGAACAAAATTCTCAAAATAATAAAGATACACAAAAGAATAATACCCAAAATAATTCTCAAAAGGAAAGTAAGTAATAAAAAAGCAAGGAATTTAAATTCCTTGCTTTTTTATTTAATTATATAATATTTTTCTTGATGTATCATTGTAGTAAGGTGAACTTGGATATGAATCTTCTAAATGTTGAGCATATTTCTTGGCTTCAGCTTTATCACCTTTATCATTATAGTATAAACATAAGTTATATAATATTTCAGCTGTATAAAGATCAGAATGAGGATATTTATCTAAATATTCTTTGAAATATTTAGTACCATCATCTTTCTTATCTAAAGAATTTTCAGTTGATCCTAAAAAGTATAATACATGTGGTTCTAAGTAAGTTCCACCACAGTATTTATAAGCTTTTGATAAATTATCTAATGCTACATCAAATTTTTTATCTTTGTAAGCATTTAATCCATCGTTATAATATTTCTCTACACCGTCTTTTTTCATCATATCAAGGGCTTTATCATAACTATCTTTAGCATCAGCTGGTACCTTATCAGCTGGAGTTTCACTTAATAAAGTATAAAGGGTATTTATATCTTTACTTTCTATAGCTTTATCAAGATCTGCTTTTAGATTTGCTGGAACTTCTTGTACTTGCTCTTGACTTTGTGATTGCTCAGTTTTAGGTGTTGAATCCTTTGAACTAAAATGTTTAACACTTGCATAAGCTGCAACAACGACAATAAGTGCACAAGCTGCAATTATTGCTGATTTTTTACCTTTAGCTGAAGAGGTTTTAGTTTTACTTGTGGATTGTGATTCTGATTTATTAGTATCATCTAATTTTGATGAATGAACTTTATTTTCTATATTATTAGAAAGATTATCATCTACAGATTCGATTTTATCATCAATTGAATCATTATCACTTTTAACGTCATAATTACTAAAATTTTCAGATTCATCAATAACATATTCTTTAATATCTTCATTAGAAGTAATAGAATCCTCTTTATTAAACTCATCCATAGTAGTTATTTTCTCTTTATCTAAATGAGTAGTATCTATTTTAACTTCTTCTACATTTCTATCATGATCTATAGAATCTTCTTTAAGAGCTTCATCTACAGTAGTTATTTCCTCTTTATCTAAATGAGTAGTATCCACTTTAATTTCTTCTACATCTTCAGCAGTTTCAGCAGAATTTTCAGAAGATACTTCTTCAGAGGTATTAATATTAGTTGTAACTTCTTCGTTAATCTCATGGATTGTAGGCGTAGATGGATTTACAACATCTTCTATCTCATCTTCAGGTGTACTACTTACAGCATTTAAATTATCAAAACTTAAAGCTTGCTCCTTAGTAGATTTATCTATATCGTCAAGACGCATTTTGGCTGTTGGATTATTGTTGTATTCAGAATTAATCTTCCAGTTCAAAATTGCCTCGTCTATTCTGTCTAGCTTGTATAAAATTTCCCCCTCAAGTTCTAAAGCTTTTTCATTGTTATAATCTTTTGCTAAAATTTTATCACATAGTTTTAAAGCTTCTTTATATTTTTTATTTTCATAGTATTTGGTTGCCTTATCTAATTTCTTATCAAAATTACTCATATTTCCTCCTTAGTCAATCCATCCTTCTTATTATTTTAATACAAAATGTTAAATAAATTATTTCAAAAGTATTTCATTTGTAGTAATTTATCTAAAAATTTATAAATTATTATAGGTAAGATGTAAAAATAAGTTATATTAATGTAATATTTATATCATCTTACTTTAAAAGGAAGGACTATTCTAAATAAACAATTAAATAATATCACTAAATAAACAAGAATGTTGTTATTTTAATGAAATAATATATAATTAACAAAAAATTCACAATACACTTAGCTTTTAGTCTATATTATCATTGTAAGAGATATCAATTAGAGAAATAGAATCATCATTATTAGCTTTTTATTGACTAGTATAATTTTGTCTATATCAGAAAATTAGCATTAAAAAAGATAAGGTTGTTAAATGAAATGTTAAGTTAAGAATTATTTAAGGAAATATAAATAATTAATTTAAAAATATTTTGATAATATAATTATAAGGTTAAAAGATATAAGTATGGGGTTATGGGGGGATTAGAATATGGAAATTGAAATAATATTAGATTATTTTTCACAATATGGATTGACATTTCTTTTCGTTATTGTATTTTTAGAATATCTTAATTTACCTGGACTTCCTGCTGGAATAATTATGCCAGCTGTAGGAGTTTTAATTGCAAATGGAGAAAGTAATTTTTTTGTTGCAATAATTATTTCTGTAATTGCAGGAGTTTTAGGGAGTGTTTCATTATATATAATAGGAAGAGTAGGGGGAGCTAAATTATTAGATAAATATTTAAAAAAGTTTCCAAAGCAAAAGAAGTATGTTGATAAGATTGAAAAAATAGTTGAAGAAAAAGGGAATTTTGGAGTTTTTATAAGTAAACTTATTCCAGTTGCAAGAACATTAGTATCAATACCAGCTGGAGTTTTTAAATTAAACTTTGTTAGTTTCGTAGCATATTCTGCATTAGGAATATTTTTTTGGAACACAGCATTTATATCAGCTGGATATTTTTTAGGAGATATAATTTTATTTAGATAGAAT
>NZ_JAIKTU010000015.1:0-91961 GCF_019753795.1 Clostridium sardiniense
TCCCACTGGTGGCACCAAATAAAAACACTTAACTCGTAAAGCATTGAAAATACTTACTTTCAAAGTTTTACGAGTTTATTTTTCCTTGAAATTCGTGCAACAGTTGTGCAACTATAATAACTTTTAAAATTAAAGAAGAGGTTCTTTTTTATCTTTTATTTCTATTCATTATCACACATAATTAATAAACCTTCTTATTGTTAAAACTTCCCTTAACAAGTTTTGCTCAACAAATTACCCCTTCTACTTTATTTTGGGGATTTTTTTGTGATGCAATCTAAACTCACCCTATTACAAAACTCTTCTAAATTCTACTGGTAGAAAGTATATTTCAATGCATATAAAAAGAGCTCTCATAATTAAAGAGCCCCTATATTTAATATTATATCTTCCTTTGTATTTGCTTAATTATACGAATCATGCTTAAATTCACACTATATTTTCATTAATTTATGTTTTCAGTTACTCTATCTCATTCATAATCTCTTTTATTCTCATATCATATATATAATTGCTATAAAATAAAAATATAACAACACTCAAAATTAAACTACTCATTATTATTACTCTGTCACATGATTTTTTACAATTATCCATAGCTTTTCTATTAAGTATACCTGTAAAAATATATATTATAAAAAATTGAGATGAATCTGAATTTACTGAATAAATCAGCATAAAGAAAATACATATATTAAAAAATACCATTATAGGTGCAATATTATCTTTTAATATCTCTTTTAAATTTTTCACCTTTATACTATCTATATTAAAATTTATGCCTATATAAAACCCTAATGAATTTAATATTATATCATTCACATCAAATGCTCCAAATCTAAATATGCACTGTATAAATTCAATTATTAATATATATGTAAAGAAAACTATCATATACTTATACTTAATTTTACTCTTATCTCCAAATCTATGTATTATATATACTCCAATTGGTATATATGCCCCTATATTTCCAATTGCCATAATCAATGAACTAATTGAATCCATATGCTTTATTAAATCAAAAATATTCAAATTATAATATATATTCTCCAAAATATAAGGTTTCTTAAAAAACGTTATGTTAATTATCAATATAACATACGCTACAAATAAAACATCAATATCTTTTTTTAATATCTTTTTTCTGAAAATTATAGTTATAATAGCATACACACCTATTGCAATACTTATTCTAAGAAAAATAAAACTAATTAAGTTTAGTTTCTCAAATAATGAATCCAGTAAGTAATAACACAATACTTGAGAAATTATTATGGCAAATAAAATATAAACAACTTTTTTCTCATATTTTCTCATATATTCACTCCTTCATAAAATTAATAATTACTAATGTATATTCAACAAAAAATAAATTAATCCTCTAACTTTTTTTATTCTTATAATACTTAATTAATAACTGCTCTACCTCTTCCATAGTATAATATTTATTCTTCTTATCTCTAAATACTATTCCTAGATTTATATAATATTTAAATACTGTATACACGCTTACTTTAACATACACAGGATTAGTGATTTTTCTTTTATTACTAACCCAACATTGCGTTAATCCTAAATCTTCTACATATACGGAGCACTTATCATATTCTTTATTATATATAGCTTTTAAATACGCCTCTTCTCTCTTGTATACATCTTTTAGACTTAATCCCATATCTTCAATTCTCTTCGTCATTAATTCTGTATGGTCCATTTCTATCCTCCTCAATTTATAGAGTGTTAAATACTTTACTCCCATATATAAATAAAAGGATATGAAATTTATTCATACCCACTCATCAATATTACATTAATCTTAGTATTTTAAAATATTTACTCTAATTTCCATCTAAACATATTTTATTCCAACAGTATAATTTTATCATATTTTTACAATAAATTGCAGTCTTTTAATTATCTACTACTTATATTAGTATTTAATTATCAATATTTTATTAAAAAGGAGGACTTTTTATGAAAAACAAAAATAACTTTATAAAATTTATCGCTATAATGATATTATTTAGTCTCTCTTCTCAAGTAACTGCATTTGCAAGCAATATACCTCCTTCAAATAATGATATTATAGCCTACATAGACGGAATAGGTTTAACTAAAAATGATATAACTAAAGATGGGGAAATAAAACATCCCTAAAGCAATGCCCAGGGCTAATATAAGTGGCGGTGGAGGTGCTACTAATAGGCTTCCTTCTGGTAAAAGCAGTGCTCTTATTCAAAAACGACTTGGTGCTCCAAGGTTTTCACAACAAGTAGATGATTATTATATGACAGTATCACAAGCAAAAGATGCAGCATATGCATTAAACTCAAGCACAGTTATTAAAACTGTTGCTAGTACAATAGTTTCTAATGTTATTGGTTCAGTAGTTAAATATGCAGCCAAGCCTTATAGTTATGTAACTATGTTTTCTGCATTGCCTAGAATAAGTTCAGCTACAAAAATTAATAATTTAACAAAAAGAAATAAAAAGGTTCGATTAAGAATAATAAAAAACCCTAACGGTACTTTCTATAACGTAAGCGAATGGGATGGTAAAACCTTAGATTTTAAATTAACAAATACCAACGTTACTAAAGAAGTTATTTTTAATAAACAATATAGGTAGGTGATAATATGTTTAAATGTTGTAATTGTGACTATAAATTTAAATGAAATGAAGTTAAAAGACTAGAAACAGCTTGCCCAAGTATCAGATGTCCAAGATGTAGGACTTTAAATAAAGAAAGCTCCATGAGTAAATGGCTTAAGAGGATATTAAATATCCTAACTCTATTTATAGGCTACATACTTTGGTTTAATATATCTGAAAAAACGGCTATATTTATTATAATTTTATGGGGAATATTTTTATTTAAAGGAACCCCTATACTAACAACTTTAAAAAAAGCTGATTAAAGAAGAGGGGGCAATCTCTCTTTTTTTGTTAATTATATTAACACCCCCTATATTTAACCTTAACAAATTATATTATATATAAATAAAAGGATAAGAACTTTAATCTTACCCTTACATTAAACTATCTATATCTATCTTAGTATTATCTAAAATACTTACCATTTTCTTTATTGCTCTTGGCTTTATCCTTTTCATACAATGACATTCTGAATAACTAACTATACTCGCTATTTGCTTCCATGTTAATTTTTCTTTACTTAAATATCTTAACTCTATAACTTTCTTATCTACTCCATTAAGACTATCTATACATATATCTAACATATTTTTAAGTCTAATAGCTTTATTCAAGTCATTATTTAAATTTAATAATTCCTCTTCTTTAGAATATTTATTAGCTTTAACTATATCTATTTCTTTATTGAGAAACTCTATTCTATATGATAAATTATTATATTCTATAAGAGCTCTTTCAATTCTTTTAAATAAATCTGTACTTTTCACATTATCACCACACTAAAGTTTATATATTTCTAACCATTGTATAAACTATGCCCATTCTCTTTCATAATCTAATTTTCTTAATATAGCATTAAGACTTCTATCATACTGAAATCTTTCTTGTATCTTCTTCCTACCCCATACGCTATTTCTTATTTTTCTTATTGCCTTATCTTTAGTTTGTCTCACTTTCATAGAAGAGGTTTGTAATATATCTGCTATCTCTTCCATAGTTATTGGGTCCATATCCCAACCATAATATAATTTTAATATTTCTCTCTCATGTAATGTATTACTATTTCTCATAACACTCTCAAGTTCTGCTCTTAACTCACTTAAATATATCTTCTCCTCTAAATTTTCTATACAGTTTTCTTTGCTTTCAATACAGTCTATTACTTCGTTCTTTTCTTCATTTCCTGCAGGTACATTAAGGCTCATTTCATCATTAGTATCTCTATTAGTTAAAAATCTACTTATTTTTGAATATATCCAATGAAAAGCATAGGTAGTAAATAATGCTTTCTTTTCATTATTAATATCATATTTATTACAAGCTATCATAAAACCTATATTACCCTCTTGTATTAAATCGTCTTTATCTATAGAATTTATTCCCTCTATATAAAACTTATTTACTATCTTATATATAAACTTCTGATTTTTCTCTATTAATTGCTCTAAAGCCTTTTGGTTTCCTTGTTGATATAATACAACTAGTTCCTCATTAGTCATTTAATTCACCTCTCTTTTTATATCAATATCTGTCAATATAAAATTAATTTAAATACTAACATTTATATTTAATATCTCTTAGTTCAACTTTTCTTTATAAAATACTATCATTCTCCATCATTACATCTTAGGTTTTCTTAGGGTAACGTTACTTTTTAATGTTAGCATTTGTTAGCATGAATTTCTTTTTTATACTAGCATTTACAATCATAAATACCCTTTCTATACTAGGTTTTACTAGGTTCTATGTTACCCTATATAGAGCTTTAACCCTTATAATTTCATTGTTGTACTCCGTTACCTTTCAATGGAGTACAACGTTCCTTTTGACGTACTATATCGCAATGCCTTTTGTTAAGTAAGCCTAATAATATCAATAACTTTAAGTACTTTCACATTACATTTAATATTAAGTTTTATCTTAGGTTTTCTTAGGGTGCATTCCTTTTAAATACAACTTTCATACATATATTAAAACTTCTATTTTTCAAAGGTTTCACTATGATATTGCACTCATTTTATACGCAACGTTTTTGTATGCAACGTTCGTTATTTTGTGTGCAACGTTCACTATTATTTATTCATTCTTAAATAGACTAAATTAAGCCATCTTTTATTACGTTCTTCTTGCCAATATATAAGCTCTTTAATTAATTTATAATATGTGGCCCATCTCATGTATTTAGGCTTTAAATAATTGCTTGGTATTGAATCACCAGTATAGTAATTAATATCATGTTCCAGTTTTAATTTATTTAATATCTTATCTATTTTTAAATCACAATGCTCCATTCCTTTTCTATAAGTATTAGAACTTCTATATTTAAGTTCTCCACACTCTCTACACTTCCAATTACCATTAACATAATAAATATACTTTCTAGAACTTAGACACCATGGGCATAAGAATAACCTCTTATCTCCATAGTTATTTTTGTGCTTTTCTATTCTTATATGGGTATTATTTATACTAATTTCACTATCTTTTATAGTTAAAACGCTACCTTTTAATACACTTGAATTAAACTTAAATTGATTTCCTTTAAGCTTTAAAACCTCGTCTATATCTAACTTTAGACACTCATCTGTATACTTCATCAATTAATCACCTTCTTATATACGCGAGAACTACTAAATAGTAAGTCTTTTTATGTTTTTCCTATAATAAAAGCCACTATAACACCTTAATGTCATGTGGCTTTTTATCAATCGCAATTTTGGACTTGAAAGAAGAGGTCATCACTTCATATATCCATTTTACTATACGTATTTTATTTATGTAATGTGGTTATTCAATATTATATTCTAATAACTACATTATTTACAAGTCTATTAATTAAAACTATACCCAACTATCATAGGAATAAATAATTCCATAATAAAAAATAAAATTAAATCTATAAATATTATTGATATTACTATATTACAAATACATTTTTTCTCTTGCTTTCTCAAATTATATCCCCTATCGTAAATATTTTTTGAATATTTTTAATATTCAGTGTATTTAAGGTTAATATTACATGAACTTATTTATTATGTAAATATAGATTCTTAAAAATTTTATGTATTGAACGTTTTATTAATATAATACTAAGATTTTATTAAGATTTATTTCATACCTTATTTATTGTTTATATTTTAATTTTAAAATATAATTTATTAGTACAGTATTTCAAAAGAACTCACTTGTTTTTTTATTTAATGTTTTAAAGTGAGTTCTTTACTAAATATAAACTAATACTTAAAGATAGTAGTTTTTTGTTCGTATATTCTCACTAAAGCTACTATCTTTTTTATACATAAATATAAAATACTATATCAAAACAGGAGGCATAAAACTATGAATTTTAATAAACCCATAAAATATAAAGACATATTAATATTTGTTATATTATTTTTTATAGGATATAAGATAGTTGATAATTACCCAGTGTATTTATCAATTTTAAAAAAATTCCTTACACTTCTTACCCCATTTCTATATGCTTTGATTTTCGCATATATCTTAAACCCTCTTATGAAACTCATTGAACGAAAATTGAAATTAAAGAGATGTCCAGCAGTTGGATTAACCTATCTTATTATTTTAGGGATTTTGATAATTATAGGTATATATGGAATTCCTTCAATCATAGATAGCATTATTTCTATTACTAAAGAAATACCGAGTTATATAAATACTACACAAGATTGGATTAATTCAATCCTTAAAAATGATAAATTCTATGAATTGATGAAAGATGCCGGTGTATTACAAACACTCACTTCATTATCAACAAAAGCCGGAAATATTTTCGTTTATATTTTAGATGGAACAATAAACTCTCTTTTAAGTATAACCTCTAATATATTAATGTTCGGTTTTGGATTTTTAATATCAATCTATATGCTTCTTGATAAAGAAAAATTTATAAAGCAAGCAAAGTTATTAATTATTATAATTATGGGTAAAAAGCAAGGAACTAATATACTTAATATAGGGAAAGTATATAATCACATGATTGGAAGTTATATAGGTATCAAGGCTATAGACTCATTAATAATAGGCATTATATCGCTTATTGGATTATTTATGTTAGATATTCCATACTATATTTTATTAGCCGCTCTAGTTGGATTCACTAACATGATTCCATACTTTGGCCCATTTGTAAGTATGGTACTTTGTGCTCTTGTTGCTGTATTCATATCACCATCGAAAGCATTTGCCGTTATAATTTTCCTACTTGCATTACAACAATTTGACGCTTGGTATTTAGAGCCTAAATTAGTAAGCGGCAAAGTTGGTCTTAATCCATTTTTGATTATTCTTGGCGTAACAATTGGAGGAGGTTTTTTCGGGCCTATAGGTATGATCCTAGCCTCTCCAACTATTGCTACACTAAAAATATATTACGATAAATTTATAAATAATTATAATCCACCATTAAATACTTAAATTAATATTAACTTATGATTCTAATCATCTACTAATATATTTTTATAAGATTTTCTTAAGTTTTATTTCATATTATATCTATATTAATTTCTATTAGACTTATATATAATTAATTTAATCAATTAATGTATTATAAATAAAAACTCATTTATATTATTAAGGAGGCTATTTTTATGAAGAATCTTTCAAAAATATTTACTGAAAAAGATATTTTTAATTTATGTTATTCCGTTCACTTAACAGGCTTAATTGATTTCAACACTTTCCCATCAAACGATTTAGAAGAACGATATTATAACCTATCTATTCATGATAGAGAACATTTAGATAAAATAATTGATAAAATAATTAAACGCCACAAAAAAGCTTTTGAATATTTAGAATCTATTTCAAAACAAAATCATCCTGAAACATTACACTTACTACAAAAGAAATTATTAAATAAAGTTGTTTTAGATTTTAAACTTCTTTGTAATTATAAATCTAATTAATTATACTTTTAATATTATGCATATACTACCTATATCTATTACAGAATGGGTAGTCTTGTTATTTTACTAATATATCCGTTTCCTCACGTCTTATATAAACTACCTCTAAACTCCACTAATCATTTATATATCTATTTTAAATGCATTCTTTTGAGTTTGTTCCTTGCTTATCTTTTCTTTTTTCAACTTCAATATCATTTTTTAGAAAAATCTTTTTCTTTATAAAAACCTTTATAAACCCTCATCCAATCCATATTTGAGCCTATTTTTTATTATGTACGATTTATATAAACTGTTACCTCTTCAAAACTCTCCTAATATATTGATTTTAAAGACTTTATAGACATTTGATATTATATACCAATGTACTTAACTATTCTATTAATTTAAACCACATCTCTGTTATGTAAATATAATTTACTTATAATTTTACATATTGTATAATTCACATTTTATTAATATATTATTAATATTTTTTTCAGTATTATTTGTCAATTAATTCATTATTAATTTAGTTTATAATTTATAATTGAATTATAAACTAAATTTTTACAATTTAATTGTGGAGGTGTACATTATGAAAAATACTAAATTAACCGCTTTAATTTTAACTGGAATAATAACTGCATCTATTACATTCCCATCTATTCAAGCTAGTGCACAAACATTCAATACAGTCTCTTCTAACGATTTTGTACATAGAAATTTATCACCACAAGAACTAGACGAATTAAATGATTGGATGAATAGCTTAAAAAACGATTTTAAAAATGAAAAACAAAAAAACGTAATTCAACCTAGAGGTCCTGGAAGTTTAATAGTTTTAAAAGCTGGACAATGGTTAATGAAGAATTGGCCAAAAGTAGTTGCAAAAGCTCCAACTTGGTTAAAACCCTATTTAAAATTCTCTTTTGCTGGCAAAGTTATCGGTAAATATATGGAGATCTCTACTACTATTGATCATCTTGTTTGGGGTATTTTAAGAGATCTAATACCTAGGTGGATACCCGATCCAATTGTAGGTGGTTTAAAAAATGTAATAGTAACAATAATTCCATTGTAAAGGAGAATTTATGAAAAAATTTTTATGGTATAACATTGAAAAATTAAAAACTGACATTGACTACTTCTCAGTTTCATATATATCCCTTATATTTATTCAATTACCACTTTATAGCTCGTTCTTTAGAAATATAAATTTATTTTCAGATTTAGTATTAGGGATAATTTCTAGTTCATTCTTTCTTTATATGACATTTACAAAAAAAGATTTCACATTAATAGATGTTTTTAAAAATTTATTTTTCTAGTAATTTAAAAAATTCTCTAAATTTAAACAGTAAAGTGAGGAAAATAATATGGAAAGAAAATTATTTAAAATTGAAACTTTGGAAAATGAACATATCCAATGGAATATCAAAGTTATATCATACGAAGGCGAAAGTAGTCCTTATAGAATTTTAAGTGATAAAAATGAAATACTAGTATTAGATAAATTTAACTATACAGTATTTCATGCTATTTATTCAGATAGTAAACTAGATATCTTATCTAAAGATCCTAACTTAACAATAACGTTAGAAAATAATGATTTAGTAATCTTCAATGATGAGATTGAATAATTTAACAAAATTAAAGGTAATGAATATTTTTCTTTTTCCTTTAAACAATCTATTTATAAACTCATAAATAAATATGATATAATTTACTTATAAGCAATTTAAATATGCTTAGTATACAAAAATACTGCTACAGGAGCTTATATATCAAAATCCTTCTAGCAGTATTTTTGTTTAAAAGTATTTATATTAGTTTCCCACTAATCCAATATCCTTCAATGGCCATATTATAAATTGCGCTTTTCCAATTATATCACTTCCACCTATATACGGATCCTTCCAAAATCTCGAATCATAAGAATTATTCCTGTTATCACCTAAAAAGAAATATTCATTGTCTGGAACCTTGTATGTACCTTCAAACTCCATAGGATTTTTAATATATGGCTCGTCTAACATTTCACCATTCACATATACGGACGTTCCTTTAAATTCTATTTCATCTCCTGGTAATCCTATAAGCCTTTTTACTAGTATCTCATTTAATTCATTAGATTTAAATATCACAACATCTCCTCGTTTTAAATTGCTAGGGTTATATACTCTAGTAACTAATAATCTATCTCCTACATTTAAAGTTGGTACCATTGATTCACTTGGTATGTACGCAGTAAATATTATAAACTTATTTATCAATACAGCTATTACTATAACACCTAAAATCTCTATTATATTTTTTATAATATTCCTAGACTTTTTCTCCAAATCAAACTCACCTCTCAATAATATTTTATTAAATTATATTACTAACTAACTATTTTCTCTATTACATATTAATTAATTATTGCTTGTTATCATTTATTTAATATTTTATTTATTATTTCTTAAGTATTATTCAATACTTTAGCTATACTTAAATGCTAGAATTTATTTTGAGTTAATTAATAGTATAGGTTTTTCTATATAAATAAAGATAGTGGTTTTAGTTTGTACCACTATCTTTTATTAATTTATATTTGAGAACTTTTATGACAATTAAGTAATGTAATATTATTAATTTTATTCGTAAATCATAAAAAAGATATTAGTTTCCTCAAACACTAATATCTTTTTTATTTACAATGAATTTATACTATCTCAATAAGTTCATACTATTCTATATAGGAGTTAATAAATAATATTTACTACTCATTACCCTTATAAAAAAACTAGAAAGAAATCTATCCCTGTCAACTTCTTTCTAGTTTTTCTATAATCCCCAATCTTCTTTTAATCCATTTATAAACTTCATCATCTCTCCATCATCATTATATACATCAGGGTGAAACTTTGCTGATAAGGTCTTGTACATCTTCTTATATTTCTTTTTATCCTCTTCATTGTAGTTATTCTGTTTTGTATTAAAATAACTACTATAAGAATTATTACTGTAGTTATTTTTAAAATTTTCATAGTAACTACGCTCATATTCTTTATTTGCTTCATATTGCCTTTTTATATCATTTAACTTTTTCTTTTCTCTAAGTTCTCCAAATACATCATAACAATAATCATAAGTATTCTCCCCATATACCTCTTCAAATGCTCTCTTATTCTCTAAATACTTATTTATTATTTCTTTATGTTTACTTCTTACTCTATACTCTTCTGTAGTCTTAAATTCACTCTCTATACGTTCTATTATATGGTCAAACTTCTCATATATTATATCCATTAACTTATCTTCTGTAAGTCCTAATTCTTTCGCTTTATCCTCTATTTTATAACAATAATCGCCTACATATGAGGTTATATCTATAATGTCATAATAATTAATAGTGCATATAACCTTCTGTTTCTTTTTAACCTTTCCCTTACGTCTATAGCTCTTATGGATACTTATTCTATATGCTTTCTTTATAGGTCTTTTAAACCTATCCCCTGTATGTCTATAGTAATATCTCCTATACTCTTTTCCATCAATGCTCCAATTACTACAATAGCTTTCCAGTTCCTTATGTGCTCCATTAGTATTCTCTTTCTTTAAATCTATCTCTTGTATTACGCAATACATAACTTATCACCTCTCTACACTTTTATATTTATGCAACTGCTCTTTATACTGTAATAGACTATCTATATCCACTTTATAATCTTTAATAGGTTCATCATTAATCCAATCTATTAAATGATCTATACTTAAATATGGGCTATTCCCACTAAAATTAATATCTATAAAGTCTGACATTGTATAATCGACCTCACAGTTACCGCTAAGCATTATTTTTACTAGTGTTCCTGTTATATCATCTTTATTAAATTCAAATGTACACTGATTATATAAATCTATTTCTTTGAAATATTCATCTTGGTTAATATAGGTTTTGCCATCATCTAAGTTATACTCTTCCTTAATCTCTTCCCAGCATTCATATAGTTTACTTCCTTGATATGGCAATATAATATCCTTTATTCTGTATATCTTCTCTATATACCCATTTCCTATAAGCCATATTTCACTACTTGGAACTTTATCATAACAACTAATATAAATGTCTTGTACTATACTTATATCGCTATTTAAATCCTTTAATTCACTATTTAAATTTTCTACATATTCATACTCTTTTATTATTTCTTCTATGCTTTTCTTTATGTTATCTGCCTTATCATGTATCTTACTTAACTCTTCCTCTTCTATCTCAAATGTATTTTTAGGACTTCCACCAAACGCCGTTATCATTGAATTAAACCCTAGACTTCGTTTTACATTCTTTGAATACTCCTGTTGCACATCAAATGATATTGTTGTTTTATAACTTGGTGTAAATTCTTCTACTATTTCAGCCTCTACAACTTCAATATCATCACTTTTATTTGTAGTGTCATATTCCTGTATCACTACATTATTAAAATCGTTTTTTGTAGTGATATTTTCCGTTACCACTACATCATAATTATTATTTTTTGTAGTGGTATTCTCTGTTGTCACTACATCTTTTAATGCATTAATTTTTTCCATTACTAAATCAATATTATCTAGGTTTATCCCTTTATTTATACAATTATCCTCTATGGTTACCTTCAAATTCTCAATAGATAAATTCAATATCTCATTAGCTTGTAGTGACATAATATATTTATCACTACTTTTTACCTTCTTAGTTTCTTTATCTCTGTATCTATCACATATATAAAATCTATATATATTATTTTTCCTATCTTTCTTTACCGAACAAAACATATCATTCCTCCTTTTGTAGTGATAAACCTTTTAACACTACATATTTGCTTAAAAGAAGAGGGTTCTACCTTATGTCGAACCCCTATAATTCTATTCTAATTCAATATATATTCTTTTCTATTTACCTATTTCCACGGACTTACTAATACTCTTTACTCTCATAACTATAGAAAGAGCTCTAATAATCTTTTCTCTTTCTTCTATGCTCTCATATCTTATAATAACTTTGCTCATACCCCTAACCCCCTATGCTCTAATTCACCTATTTTTCTATATACTTCATGTTCTAACTTTAGAACCTCTAATAATCCACATTTTTTTGTTTCTTCTTGATAAATATTGATAAGATTTTTAAGTGCTTCACTCATTAAAACTCACCTCTAATAATTTTATTTTGTCTAGATAATAATTCCTTAGTCGTACCATTTAAAACGTTGCTTACTTCATTATTATCAATATTACAAATGAGCTTTAATATTTCATTCTTCATACTCATAAAGCCTTGATTATCCTTGGCTTTAAACTCTTCTAAATCATTGATAAAATCTTTAATATCATCTTTCATTTTCAAATTCCTCCAATATTTCTTTCGTTTCCCTCTTGATTTTATTGGAGCTATAGTGATATCCTTAATTTGCGAGATTGAAGGGTATCACTATAACCCTAAAGACTGATGTATATATTTTTACATTAGTCTTTTTTTATTTCTCTAATAATTTCATAATCTCTAAAAATGTTTTTAACAAATTCTTTTCAGCATTACTCATAATTTAACCCCTTCTTTTCACTTAAGATCCCTTTTAAAAATGCATATATAGTTCTTAATTTCTTTCTATCTTCCATGCAATCTAATTTATCTACCATAACTTTAATTTCTTCTTGCATAATTTTAAATTCCTTTCTTGTTCTTATTTGCCTATTGTATTAAGCATTACATATTTTTAATACCCTCATAATGTATTTACTCTCCTAGATAGTATTAATTGATTTTTCGTAATTCGTATACAACGTTTCAGCTCTTAAAACTTATCTCAATATCCTTGCTAACAATTTGTAGAATTTCACTTCATAATCAGTCATGTATTTATCTCCTTATTCTAGTTTGTTTTTAGCTTCATAGAAGAGATTTATTTCAGTTTTAGAGTATTTATATTCCTCCATAAAAAAACCTCTTAAAATCTATTTTAGTGATTTAATCTATAATTATTTTCAATACCTTTTATCTCGTAAATATATCCCTTTGACATTTCTCTGACTCTTCCACCTAAAGCCTTATCAATTTTAATCAAATCATCAATAAAGAACTCACTACTTACCATAATCGGTAATCTTGCACTGTATCTATGATTTATTATCTCTAGCACTATTCTTATATCAGAATCCGTATATCCTCCTTTAAATAAATCATCTATAACAAGTATTTGAGCCGTCTTATATCTACTAACCTTTCTCTGATATACCTCTGCATTTAATATATTTTGCTTTAATTCAGTTACAGAATCTATATATGACATATACGCTATATCAATACTTTTATTCAATATAAAATTATTGATTAATGCTGATATTAAATGAGTTTTACCACTTCCGCTCTCACCTAACAAAGCTAATGAATTACTTTGAGATTTCTTTATCTTATCAAAACTTAAATAATAACTCGTAGCAATATCTTTCATTTTCTTTGTTTCTTCATTCCATGGAATAAAATCTTTAAAAGACCTTTTTAATTGTTCCCCACTTAATCCAGTCTTTGCTAATGAATTTATTAGATTCTCATTCTCTCGACACTTACACTTTGAATATTTATTACTTTCTTCATCGTAGATAAATCCCAAACCATCACATAATAAACATTTACTTAATTCCTGCTCGTTCGATTTCCTCTTCTGTATAACTTCTGATGTTTGTTGATGTTTCTTTGAATTCAAAGTTTTCTGTACCCTCTGTAAAACGTCCTCTATCTTTGGTGATATATTTTGGGGTATGTCCATTTTTATTCACTCCTTTCTTCCATTCTTCGTAATTAACTCTATTTGATCCCTCTTCCATAAATGTACTTATCCCATTTTTTCTATTTAAGAAATCACTTAAATTCCATTTATACTTAAAGTAAAACTGACTATTTAATATTTCACTATAAGTATTTATAGCTTGGATTATTTCATCTAGCTTATAATCTTTTAATACCTTCTCTATTGCCTTTTTAATTACTGGACTTAAAGCCTTATGCTTAATGATCCCTTTAGAATTCCAAAAATCAAATATAGTTTTTATATCTTTGTTACCCTCTTCTTTTATTTCTTTTTTCTTAGATTTTAAATTCTTGTCTAATTCTTTTAATAAATCTAATTCACTAAGTCCTTTATCTTTAAGTTTATCTAATTCATCTTTTATAAGTTCTTTAGAATATTTACTTTTAATTTTATTAAGTAAATCATCTTCTAATTCTTTATCAATTTCATTAACATATTTTTTACTATCCTCCTCTTCTGATGAAGAAGTATATATATTTGTATTTGTATTAGTATTTGTATTAGTATTTGTTGTAGTGGAATTCTCCACTAGGTCATAGTGTAATTTTCCACTAGGTGCTAGTGTATTTTTACACGTAGTGGAATTTTCCACGTGGTGTAATTCTCCACTAGGTAAATTTATATAGTATTTACACCCTCTTCCTTTTTCAGTTTCTTTTTTTATAAGCTTTTTTTCTATTAAAAAATTTATATTTTTACTCAGCGTTCTATTATCCTTTATCTTACTTCTTAACTTAAGTTGCTCATAATTTGGATATGCATATCCCTTTTCTTTATGATAAAAACTTATTAATGCTATCAACAACGATTGCTCTTGCATATTTAAATTAAGATTTTCTAATATATTATTTTGTAAAATTGTATATCCTTTTGTATTATATTCCACCCCCTTATCAGACATTCTCTGCACCTCCATTCTCTAGCTTACACAAATACTCTTTTAAAGGCTTGGACACCCCTCCAACTGGGGTCTTTTCCTGTTTCTTTACATAGCCTTATATAACGACTGAATAACTTTAAACTCATACTAAATCACCCCCTAAAACGTTTTTCCAATATTGTTAATTATCCATTCATCTATAAGAGAACTTACAATCATGCACTTTTTACCAAATCTAATACAAGGAAATCCCGCTACATGACATAACTCCCTTATCCTTCTAACTCCAATACCAGTTAAATCTTTACATTCTTGAACTGTAATTAACTTCTTTTCTTCTGTAATCTTCTTCATGTGTTCTTCTTGTCGTTTAGTTACATCTACCATATATCTCCCTCCACTTCTTTAATACCTTTCGCACACTTATGTGCGATACTCTAAGACTAGAATGCTAATAGAACTTAGCTTGTCTTATTGACAATTAGATATGATTTCTGATGTACGAATTTCGTACTTCTGAATAATTTGGTTTTAGATATGATTCAAATTATTTCTATAGTGACTAATTGTCACATTTAAATAATTTGAATTTTGGATATGCATAATATACATATCTGAATTATTCCTCTTCTAAAAAAATATTATGGAATATTGCTAACTTATTTTCTTTTCAATGTTATCAATTTCAAATAAATATGCAACTCTTTGTTCTGGAAACAATACTTTTTGAATTTTTAACACATCAAGCCATGAAATTTTTGTTGTTCCATTAATATAATTCTTTGCAGTTCTTTCACTCACATTCAATGTTTCTGCTATTTGTGATACTGATATATCATATCTAACCATTTCGGCCTTCAAATTTTTAAACATATAAATCCTCCTTTAAATTAACCGTATTCGGTTATCTTTCTTTTATTTTATTTCCATTTTAGGATAATGTCAATGTTTTTCTTGAATTTTATTTCCATATTCGGTTATTTTTTTATTGACGATGTTACTATATGGGTATATATTAATAATTGAGGTGATTAATTATGGGGTTTGAAATCCTTAATAAATTAAAAAAAGAAAAAGGACTAACTACAAAGTCTCTATCTGAAAAATCTGGAGTTCCTAAAGGTACACTTGATAAAATCTTAAATGGAACTACTACTAATCCAGCTTATGAAACTATCGTTTTATTATCTAAAGCTCTAGAATGTCCAATAGATATTTTTACTGATGAAGATATTAAAGCAATAAATAAAACTAAAATCTATTCAAAAGAAGAAGAGAATCACATAGAAGATTTAAGAAAGCTAAATGATACAGGTAAAGAAAAGGTTATTACTTATACAAAGGATTTGATAGATAACCCTAAGTTTAATAAAAGCTCTAATGAATGTTGTTCAACTATCAGAGATATTGAATATGTTGATGAAGATGATGGTTATGTTCCTCGTGTATTCGCTGCCCATAGTGATGGCATTGATGAAGAAACTAATAGAAGAAATATAGAAATGATAAAAAGGTTAGAAAGAGAAAAAAGAAGAAATAAAAATACTAAATAAATACTAATGAGAGGATATTATGGAACTTACTAGATATGAAGAACTTTTAGATGAAACATATTCTTACGGAATTAAAGTTATAGAAACAAATTTAGGCGGAGATTGTGGTTACTGCTATGATGAAACTATTTATATTAACGAATATTCAACGGAAACAACTAAGTTCTGTATTTTGTCTGAAGAATTAGGTCACTACTTTACCACCACAGGAGATATCACTTATTTAAATAGTAGTAATATATATCAAGAAAATAGAGCTCGTTACTGGAGTTATAGTAAAATAATTTCTCCAGAAAGTATAATCACTTGTATATTAAACGGCGCTATATCTATTCAAGATCTGACATCTGAGTTATCTGTAAGTGAAGATTTTTTATTAGAAGCTATTGATTTTTACAAAAGGAAATATGGTGTGTATTACGTTGGCAAAACACACTTATTAACATTTAGTCCTTTGAATATTATTCCATACTAAAACACTATTTATATTATTAAAAATACTATTTTTTAATACAACGTAACTTTTAGTTAATGTCACGATTCATATAACATAGGAATTGCGCTTTATACTAAATATAAATTTATATTTAAATACTATTATTTGATTATATTATGGGAGGTAATATGGAAAATATTAAAGTAATACACAAGTTTCCTAGACCAACACAATACAATGAACTAAGAAAATCCGTAGGTTGGAATCCACTACAAACTAGTAAAGTAAAACTAGGGTTAGAAAACTCTACTTATTGTATTTGTATAGAAAAGGAAGATATTTTAATCGGTTTTGGAAGAATTGTAGGAGATGGTGCAACAATATTTTATATACAAGATTTAATGATTAATCCGCTATATCAAAAACAGAATATAGGAACTTTGATTATGAATAAATTAATGGATTATATAAATAACCATTGTGATGATAATTCATTTATTGGATTAATTGCATTAAATGAGTCAGATAAATTTTATAAACAATTTGGATTTACATATCATAAAAATAATAATTTTTATAGATATAAACTTTAATTTAAAATCAGAAAATATAATTCAGCATTCTCTAAAGTATGAATTTCGTACTTTATAACGAGGGAAAAATTGCTCTCGTTAAAATTAGATAGCGCAAATTTCGCACTTTCTCCACTTATGGGGAATATGCTAATTATTTATAGCGACATATCCGTCTCCACTTATTACTAATTTGTAGTGATATTAACTTATGCCACTACAACTAAGGTCGAATGTTCGACCCCAAATTACTATTTTATACAAGCGACTAAATTCGTTGTCTGTATAGTATTTACGGTGCATTTGCCCTGTAATATAAAAATCCGCTATCGTTTTTATATCGATAGCCAATATTAAATTTAAGCCGAGGGAATTTTCCCTCTGAGCTATCATTAAACTAACCTACTATAAGTCAGTTGGTTTTTATTTTTAAAATAAAATGTAGTTATCTTGTTTCAATACATAATAACTACACTTTAAACACCTTCCCCATTTTGGAATATGCTCTCGGAAGTTTTACCGAGTCCACTTTGATATAAATTGGATAGCTGGAAATTCCCGCTTTAAAGGTTCAGTAAAAACCTTTTGAAATTTGCACTTTCAAGGTCTCTTGCTGAAACCTTCATCTTAAAGACGAACCCTTATGAGCTTTCGCCACTAATTGCGAAAATACTTAAATGGGTAGTACCCACTTTAAATGTGAAGGGTCGTTAATATTATTTACCACCCTTTATAAAGAATGTAAATATCTTTACGTGGTTCCCCGATATTATCGGGTAAGCTCTATAAGGTTCCCTACTTTAAGTCGGTAAGCTACTTTTAACTAGGTACGAATTCCGTACTAAACTTATGTGCTTATAGTAATAGCGTTATTTAATTGGGTATGTACTTTAAGTCCATAGGTTACCAAATAATATTGGGTAAGCTCTTTAGTTTTTCCTCTTCAAAAGGAATACTATTTAACTACCACCAAATTGGCGTTTTCATTTTCCTATGAGTAGTAAACCACGAGGGGTACAAAAATTATTTGTTACCATTTTAAAGAAGACCCGAAAAGTTGGGTCTTGCATATTTAAATATAAATCTCGGTCGATTTGAACGACTGACTTTTAAAAGGTGGTATTTTACCTCTTTTGATGAGTGGAAATCCCCTTTTTCCTAAAACCGCTATAATCGGTTTTAAATTATTCGAAGTGCTTTAAAAACACTACGATTTTAATAAGGTTCATTACTACGTGCAACTTTTGGTGCACACTTAAATCTCTGTCAATTTTAATGACTAACTTTAAATCTTAAAGTCGTTATAACCGACTTTAGAAATTTAATTATTATATGAATTTTAGATGTTAATTAAATTGACTACAAAACTCCAAATCCTTCCAACAGATTTAGAAAACTAGGTGAACTAAAATCACCCAGTTTATATATTAATTTAAGCTTTATTTTATAGCCTAAAAGAGGTTTTATATATTATTACTACTCAATACACCTTTAATGTATTTTTCTCTTCTATGCCTTTAATTTAATAGTTAAATATATTTACTTTAGAAGTCCTCATTTAGGACATCTGTTTTATTGGACGAACTCTCGTCCACACAAATTGTTGGAAATTAATTTAAAGGTTAAACACTATATCAAAAGTTCCTCATGAAGAGGTAGGCTACTTATTTTTGCAAACCTATTGTTTAAAGTGCAAATTACGCACTTTTGACTTTTATCAAATCATTCTCTAAGTTCTTTATAGTCACTTAGACTTTCTGCAACAAGTGGCAGAAAACTTTTATATTGAGGGTAGCATTTATTACCCTTTAAGTTCTTCCCCAACTTATTGGGAAAATATATTGTAGTGATAAATACTATATATCACTACATTCGGAAAACTGTTTCCGAAATCCAGAAGTCGTTAAATAATCCAATCCTTCAAAAGGATCAGGTTAATTATTCGGCAAAAGTGTCGAAGATAAACTTTATTGCTACTTATGATAACGCAATATCGATATTATCGAAGTTGTATAAATTCTCTATTACTAATTTATTTGTAGTGATATACCTTTTACCACTACGTAATTATGTAGTTATTTCAATATAAAACAAAGTAACTACTATACTAAAGAATTGAGGTGATATTATGTCAAGAAAAAAAGGGAATGGTGAGGGTTCTATATCTAAATATGAAAAGAATGGAATAACTTATTATAGAGGATTTTTAACTGTAGGTAGGAATGAAGAGGGAAAATTAATAAGAAAATCTTTCAATTCTAGAAAAAAGCAAGATGTTGTTAATGCTATGACTAATTATAAAAGTAAAATGTTAAATAGTGAGCTTTCTAGCAACGATAAGATAACATTGGCTGAATGGTACCATACTTATATATTTGAATTTAGAAAGAATGATTTAAAGCCTTCTACCTTTGAAAGATATTACAGTATATATAAAAAGTATGTTCTTGATTCTCCTATAGGTAATATAAAACTTGTAGATTTAAGAACTATGGATATACAACAATATTACAATAGACTATTGGAATTAGATAAGAAAACGCCATCTGTTGTAAGTACAATAAATAGATACTTAAACACTGTTTTACTTGAAGCCGTAAAGCAAGAAATAATAAAAAAAGCTTATTCTAAATTAGTAAAAATACCTAAAGTTGAATATAACAGTGATTATTCTGTATTATCTCTTGAAGAACAACGACAATTCATTAAAGCTATACAAGAACATAAATTTAAATGTTTATTTCTTATGGCTCTTGGTACTGGATTACGTGAAGGTGAATTACTAGCTTTAAAATGGATTGATATTGATTTTGTAGAGAATACTGTATCAGTAAGCAAAACTATAAAAAGAGTACCTATAATCGAAAAAGATGGCTCTAGGAAGTATAAAATAGTAGAGCAGGAACCTAAAACAAAAAGCTCTATAAGAATCGTTCCTCTTCCTAATAATATAGTTTCTGAATTAGAAAAATATAAATCAAAGCAAAATATAGAAAAATTGAAAAATAGAGATATATACAATGATATGAATTATGTATTTAGTGATGAATTTGGTAACCCATTAGAAAGTAAGCGCCCAAATAGGAATTTTCAGAGCGTTTTAAAGAGTATAGGTATAAAACCTATAAAGTTCCACTCATTACGTCATACATACGCTACTAGATTATTTGAACAAGATGTTCCAATAAAAACTGTTCAGAAATTAATGGGACATAAAGATAGCAGTACTACACTTGATATATATACTCATGTAATGCCTAGCGAAAAAATTAAAGCAGTAGATAAAATAAATAATTTACTTAGTATGTGAGCCCTGTATTTATGGGCTTTTTCTTTCGTAAAAAGTAGTGCAACGGTAGTGCAACCATAATGAAAAACTATGTTATTTCATGCACTTTCACTACTTTTAGAAAATTAACAAATGGCTTATTTACTTGTTTTGCAATGATATGCACTTTTATTGCTTACCTACTAACCATATCCCACTGGTGGCACCAAATAAAAACACTTAACTCGTAAAGCATTGAAAATACTTACTTTCAAAGTTTTACGAGTTTATTTTTCCTTGAAATTCGTGCAACAGTTGTGCAACTATAATAACTTTTAAAATTAAAGAAGAGGTTCTTTTTTATCTTTTATTTCTATTCATTATCACACATAATTAATAAACCTTCTTATTGTTAAAACTTCCCTTAACAAGTTTTGCTCAACAAATTACCCCTTCTACTTTATTTTGGGGATTTTTTTGTGATGCAATCTAAACTCACCCTATTACAAAACTCTTCTAAATTCTACTGGTAGAAAGTATATTTCAATGCATATAAAAAGAGCTCTCATAATTAAAGAGCCCCTATATTTAATATTATATCTTCCTTTGTATTTGCTTAATTATACGAATCATGCTTAAATTCACACTATATTTTCATTAATTTATGTTTTCAGTTACTCTATCTCATTCATAATCTCTTTTATTCTCATATCATATATATAATTGCTATAAAATAAAAATATAACAACACTCAAAATTAAACTACTCATTATTATTACTCTGTCACATGATTTTTTACAATTATCCATAGCTTTTCTATTAAGTATACCTGTAAAAATATATATTATAAAAAATTGAGATGAATCTGAATTTACTGAATAAATCAGCATAAAGAAAATACATATATTAAAAAATACCATTATAGGTGCAATATTATCTTTTAATATCTCTTTTAAATTTTTCACCTTTATACTATCTATATTAAAATTTATGCCTATATAAAACCCTAATGAATTTAATATTATATCATTCACATCAAATGCTCCAAATCTAAATATGCACTGTATAAATTCAATTATTAATATATATGTAAAGAAAACTATCATATACTTATACTTAATTTTACTCTTATCTCCAAATCTATGTATTATATATACTCCAATTGGTATATATGCCCCTATATTTCCAATTGCCATAATCAATGAACTAATTGAATCCATATGCTTTATTAAATCAAAAATATTCAAATTATAATATATATTCTCCAAAATATAAGGTTTCTTAAAAAACGTTATGTTAATTATCAATATAACATACGCTACAAATAAAACATCAATATCTTTTTTTAATATCTTTTTTCTGAAAATTATAGTTATAATAGCATACACACCTATTGCAATACTTATTCTAAGAAAAATAAAACTAATTAAGTTTAGTTTCTCAAATAATGAATCCAGTAAGTAATAACACAATACTTGAGAAATTATTATGGCAAATAAAATATAAACAACTTTTTTCTCATATTTTCTCATATATTCACTCCTTCATAAAATTAATAATTACTAATGTATATTCAACAAAAAATAAATTAATCCTCTAACTTTTTTTATTCTTATAATACTTAATTAATAACTGCTCTACCTCTTCCATAGTATAATATTTATTCTTCTTATCTCTAAATACTATTCCTAGATTTATATAATATTTAAATACTGTATACACGCTTACTTTAACATACACAGGATTAGTGATTTTTCTTTTATTACTAACCCAACATTGCGTTAATCCTAAATCTTCTACATATACGGAGCACTTATCATATTCTTTATTATATATAGCTTTTAAATACGCCTCTTCTCTCTTGTATACATCTTTTAGACTTAATCCCATATCTTCAATTCTCTTCGTCATTAATTCTGTATGGTCCATTTCTATCCTCCTCAATTTATAGAGTGTTAAATACTTTACTCCCATATATAAATAAAAGGATATGAAATTTATTCATACCCACTCATCAATATTACATTAATCTTAGTATTTTAAAATATTTACTCTAATTTCCATCTAAACATATTTTATTCCAACAGTATAATTTTATCATATTTTTACAATAAATTGCAGTCTTTTAATTATCTACTACTTATATTAGTATTTAATTATCAATATTTTATTAAAAAGGAGGACTTTTTATGAAAAACAAAAATAACTTTATAAAATTTATCGCTATAATGATATTATTTAGTCTCTCTTCTCAAGTAACTGCATTTGCAAGCAATATACCTCCTTCAAATAATGATATTATAGCCTACATAGACGGAATAGGTTTAACTAAAAATGATATAACTAAAGATGGGGAAATAAAACATCCCTAAAGCAATGCCCAGGGCTAATATAAGTGGCGGTGGAGGTGCTACTAATAGGCTTCCTTCTGGTAAAAGCAGTGCTCTTATTCAAAAACGACTTGGTGCTCCAAGGTTTTCACAACAAGTAGATGATTATTATATGACAGTATCACAAGCAAAAGATGCAGCATATGCATTAAACTCAAGCACAGTTATTAAAACTGTTGCTAGTACAATAGTTTCTAATGTTATTGGTTCAGTAGTTAAATATGCAGCCAAGCCTTATAGTTATGTAACTATGTTTTCTGCATTGCCTAGAATAAGTTCAGCTACAAAAATTAATAATTTAACAAAAAGAAATAAAAAGGTTCGATTAAGAATAATAAAAAACCCTAACGGTACTTTCTATAACGTAAGCGAATGGGATGGTAAAACCTTAGATTTTAAATTAACAAATACCAACGTTACTAAAGAAGTTATTTTTAATAAACAATATAGGTAGGTGATAATATGTTTAAATGTTGTAATTGTGACTATAAATTTAAATGAAATGAAGTTAAAAGACTAGAAACAGCTTGCCCAAGTATCAGATGTCCAAGATGTAGGACTTTAAATAAAGAAAGCTCCATGAGTAAATGGCTTAAGAGGATATTAAATATCCTAACTCTATTTATAGGCTACATACTTTGGTTTAATATATCTGAAAAAACGGCTATATTTATTATAATTTTATGGGGAATATTTTTATTTAAAGGAACCCCTATACTAACAACTTTAAAAAAAGCTGATTAAAGAAGAGGGGGCAATCTCTCTTTTTTTGTTAATTATATTAACACCCCCTATATTTAACCTTAACAAATTATATTATATATAAATAAAAGGATAAGAACTTTAATCTTACCCTTACATTAAACTATCTATATCTATCTTAGTATTATCTAAAATACTTACCATTTTCTTTATTGCTCTTGGCTTTATCCTTTTCATACAATGACATTCTGAATAACTAACTATACTCGCTATTTGCTTCCATGTTAATTTTTCTTTACTTAAATATCTTAACTCTATAACTTTCTTATCTACTCCATTAAGACTATCTATACATATATCTAACATATTTTTAAGTCTAATAGCTTTATTCAAGTCATTATTTAAATTTAATAATTCCTCTTCTTTAGAATATTTATTAGCTTTAACTATATCTATTTCTTTATTGAGAAACTCTATTCTATATGATAAATTATTATATTCTATAAGAGCTCTTTCAATTCTTTTAAATAAATCTGTACTTTTCACATTATCACCACACTAAAGTTTATATATTTCTAACCATTGTATAAACTATGCCCATTCTCTTTCATAATCTAATTTTCTTAATATAGCATTAAGACTTCTATCATACTGAAATCTTTCTTGTATCTTCTTCCTACCCCATACGCTATTTCTTATTTTTCTTATTGCCTTATCTTTAGTTTGTCTCACTTTCATAGAAGAGGTTTGTAATATATCTGCTATCTCTTCCATAGTTATTGGGTCCATATCCCAACCATAATATAATTTTAATATTTCTCTCTCATGTAATGTATTACTATTTCTCATAACACTCTCAAGTTCTGCTCTTAACTCACTTAAATATATCTTCTCCTCTAAATTTTCTATACAGTTTTCTTTGCTTTCAATACAGTCTATTACTTCGTTCTTTTCTTCATTTCCTGCAGGTACATTAAGGCTCATTTCATCATTAGTATCTCTATTAGTTAAAAATCTACTTATTTTTGAATATATCCAATGAAAAGCATAGGTAGTAAATAATGCTTTCTTTTCATTATTAATATCATATTTATTACAAGCTATCATAAAACCTATATTACCCTCTTGTATTAAATCGTCTTTATCTATAGAATTTATTCCCTCTATATAAAACTTATTTACTATCTTATATATAAACTTCTGATTTTTCTCTATTAATTGCTCTAAAGCCTTTTGGTTTCCTTGTTGATATAATACAACTAGTTCCTCATTAGTCATTTAATTCACCTCTCTTTTTATATCAATATCTGTCAATATAAAATTAATTTAAATACTAACATTTATATTTAATATCTCTTAGTTCAACTTTTCTTTATAAAATACTATCATTCTCCATCATTACATCTTAGGTTTTCTTAGGGTAACGTTACTTTTTAATGTTAGCATTTGTTAGCATGAATTTCTTTTTTATACTAGCATTTACAATCATAAATACCCTTTCTATACTAGGTTTTACTAGGTTCTATGTTACCCTATATAGAGCTTTAACCCTTATAATTTCATTGTTGTACTCCGTTACCTTTCAATGGAGTACAACGTTCCTTTTGACGTACTATATCGCAATGCCTTTTGTTAAGTAAGCCTAATAATATCAATAACTTTAAGTACTTTCACATTACATTTAATATTAAGTTTTATCTTAGGTTTTCTTAGGGTGCATTCCTTTTAAATACAACTTTCATACATATATTAAAACTTCTATTTTTCAAAGGTTTCACTATGATATTGCACTCATTTTATACGCAACGTTTTTGTATGCAACGTTCGTTATTTTGTGTGCAACGTTCACTATTATTTATTCATTCTTAAATAGACTAAATTAAGCCATCTTTTATTACGTTCTTCTTGCCAATATATAAGCTCTTTAATTAATTTATAATATGTGGCCCATCTCATGTATTTAGGCTTTAAATAATTGCTTGGTATTGAATCACCAGTATAGTAATTAATATCATGTTCCAGTTTTAATTTATTTAATATCTTATCTATTTTTAAATCACAATGCTCCATTCCTTTTCTATAAGTATTAGAACTTCTATATTTAAGTTCTCCACACTCTCTACACTTCCAATTACCATTAACATAATAAATATACTTTCTAGAACTTAGACACCATGGGCATAAGAATAACCTCTTATCTCCATAGTTATTTTTGTGCTTTTCTATTCTTATATGGGTATTATTTATACTAATTTCACTATCTTTTATAGTTAAAACGCTACCTTTTAATACACTTGAATTAAACTTAAATTGATTTCCTTTAAGCTTTAAAACCTCGTCTATATCTAACTTTAGACACTCATCTGTATACTTCATCAATTAATCACCTTCTTATATACGCGAGAACTACTAAATAGTAAGTCTTTTTATGTTTTTCCTATAATAAAAGCCACTATAACACCTTAATGTCATGTGGCTTTTTATCAATCGCAATTTTGGACTTGAAAGAAGAGGTCATCACTTCATATATCCATTTTACTATACGTATTTTATTTATGTAATGTGGTTATTCAATATTATATTCTAATAACTACATTATTTACAAGTCTATTAATTAAAACTATACCCAACTATCATAGGAATAAATAATTCCATAATAAAAAATAAAATTAAATCTATAAATATTATTGATATTACTATATTACAAATACATTTTTTCTCTTGCTTTCTCAAATTATATCCCCTATCGTAAATATTTTTTGAATATTTTTAATATTCAGTGTATTTAAGGTTAATATTACATGAACTTATTTATTATGTAAATATAGATTCTTAAAAATTTTATGTATTGAACGTTTTATTAATATAATACTAAGATTTTATTAAGATTTATTTCATACCTTATTTATTGTTTATATTTTAATTTTAAAATATAATTTATTAGTACAGTATTTCAAAAGAACTCACTTGTTTTTTTATTTAATGTTTTAAAGTGAGTTCTTTACTAAATATAAACTAATACTTAAAGATAGTAGTTTTTTGTTCGTATATTCTCACTAAAGCTACTATCTTTTTTATACATAAATATAAAATACTATATCAAAACAGGAGGCATAAAACTATGAATTTTAATAAACCCATAAAATATAAAGACATATTAATATTTGTTATATTATTTTTTATAGGATATAAGATAGTTGATAATTACCCAGTGTATTTATCAATTTTAAAAAAATTCCTTACACTTCTTACCCCATTTCTATATGCTTTGATTTTCGCATATATCTTAAACCCTCTTATGAAACTCATTGAACGAAAATTGAAATTAAAGAGATGTCCAGCAGTTGGATTAACCTATCTTATTATTTTAGGGATTTTGATAATTATAGGTATATATGGAATTCCTTCAATCATAGATAGCATTATTTCTATTACTAAAGAAATACCGAGTTATATAAATACTACACAAGATTGGATTAATTCAATCCTTAAAAATGATAAATTCTATGAATTGATGAAAGATGCCGGTGTATTACAAACACTCACTTCATTATCAACAAAAGCCGGAAATATTTTCGTTTATATTTTAGATGGAACAATAAACTCTCTTTTAAGTATAACCTCTAATATATTAATGTTCGGTTTTGGATTTTTAATATCAATCTATATGCTTCTTGATAAAGAAAAATTTATAAAGCAAGCAAAGTTATTAATTATTATAATTATGGGTAAAAAGCAAGGAACTAATATACTTAATATAGGGAAAGTATATAATCACATGATTGGAAGTTATATAGGTATCAAGGCTATAGACTCATTAATAATAGGCATTATATCGCTTATTGGATTATTTATGTTAGATATTCCATACTATATTTTATTAGCCGCTCTAGTTGGATTCACTAACATGATTCCATACTTTGGCCCATTTGTAAGTATGGTACTTTGTGCTCTTGTTGCTGTATTCATATCACCATCGAAAGCATTTGCCGTTATAATTTT
Organism: Clostridium sardiniense; assembly: GCF_019753795.1. Lineage (NCBI taxonomy): Bacteria > Bacillati > Bacillota > Clostridia > Eubacteriales > Clostridiaceae > Clostridium > Clostridium sardiniense. Next base: position 28,209 of record NZ_JAIKTU010000015.1, read on the forward strand.
CCTACTTGCATTACAACAATTTGACGCTTGGTATTTAGAGCCTAAATTAGTAAGCGGCAAAGTTGGTCTTAATCCATTTTTGATTATTCTTGGCGTAACAATTGGAGGAGGTTTTTTCGGGCCTATAGGTATGATCCTAGCCTCTCCAACTATTGCTACACTAAAAATATATTACGATAAATTTATAAATAATTATAATCCACCATTAAATACTTAAATTAATATTAACTTATGATTCTAATCATCTACTAATATATTTTTATAAGATTTTCTTAAGTTTTATTTCATATTATATCTATATTAATTTCTATTAGACTTATATATAATTAATTTAATCAATTAATGTATTATAAATAAAAACTCATTTATATTATTAAGGAGGCTATTTTTATGAAGAATCTTTCAAAAATATTTACTGAAAAAGATATTTTTAATTTATGTTATTCCGTTCACTTAACAGGCTTAATTGATTTCAACACTTTCCCATCAAACGATTTAGAAGAACGATATTATAACCTATCTATTCATGATAGAGAACATTTAGATAAAATAATTGATAAAATAATTAAACGCCACAAAAAAGCTTTTGAATATTTAGAATCTATTTCAAAACAAAATCATCCTGAAACATTACACTTACTACAAAAGAAATTATTAAATAAAGTTGTTTTAGATTTTAAACTTCTTTGTAATTATAAATCTAATTAATTATACTTTTAATATTATGCATATACTACCTATATCTATTACAGAATGGGTAGTCTTGTTATTTTACTAATATATCCGTTTCCTCACGTCTTATATAAACTACCTCTAAACTCCACTAATCATTTATATATCTATTTTAAATGCATTCTTTTGAGTTTGTTCCTTGCTTATCTTTTCTTTTTTCAACTTCAATATCATTTTTTAGAAAAATCTTTTTCTTTATAAAAACCTTTATAAACCCTCATCCAATCCATATTTGAGCCTATTTTTTATTATGTACGATTTATATAAACTGTTACCTCTTCAAAACTCTCCTAATATATTGATTTTAAAGACTTTATAGACATTTGATATTATATACCAATGTACTTAACTATTCTATTAATTTAAACCACATCTCTGTTATGTAAATATAATTTACTTATAATTTTACATATTGTATAATTCACATTTTATTAATATATTATTAATATTTTTTTCAGTATTATTTGTCAATTAATTCATTATTAATTTAGTTTATAATTTATAATTGAATTATAAACTAAATTTTTACAATTTAATTGTGGAGGTGTACATTATGAAAAATACTAAATTAACCGCTTTAATTTTAACTGGAATAATAACTGCATCTATTACATTCCCATCTATTCAAGCTAGTGCACAAACATTCAATACAGTCTCTTCTAACGATTTTGTACATAGAAATTTATCACCACAAGAACTAGACGAATTAAATGATTGGATGAATAGCTTAAAAAACGATTTTAAAAATGAAAAACAAAAAAACGTAATTCAACCTAGAGGTCCTGGAAGTTTAATAGTTTTAAAAGCTGGACAATGGTTAATGAAGAATTGGCCAAAAGTAGTTGCAAAAGCTCCAACTTGGTTAAAACCCTATTTAAAATTCTCTTTTGCTGGCAAAGTTATCGGTAAATATATGGAGATCTCTACTACTATTGATCATCTTGTTTGGGGTATTTTAAGAGATCTAATACCTAGGTGGATACCCGATCCAATTGTAGGTGGTTTAAAAAATGTAATAGTAACAATAATTCCATTGTAAAGGAGAATTTATGAAAAAATTTTTATGGTATAACATTGAAAAATTAAAAACTGACATTGACTACTTCTCAGTTTCATATATATCCCTTATATTTATTCAATTACCACTTTATAGCTCGTTCTTTAGAAATATAAATTTATTTTCAGATTTAGTATTAGGGATAATTTCTAGTTCATTCTTTCTTTATATGACATTTACAAAAAAAGATTTCACATTAATAGATGTTTTTAAAAATTTATTTTTCTAGTAATTTAAAAAATTCTCTAAATTTAAACAGTAAAGTGAGGAAAATAATATGGAAAGAAAATTATTTAAAATTGAAACTTTGGAAAATGAACATATCCAATGGAATATCAAAGTTATATCATACGAAGGCGAAAGTAGTCCTTATAGAATTTTAAGTGATAAAAATGAAATACTAGTATTAGATAAATTTAACTATACAGTATTTCATGCTATTTATTCAGATAGTAAACTAGATATCTTATCTAAAGATCCTAACTTAACAATAACGTTAGAAAATAATGATTTAGTAATCTTCAATGATGAGATTGAATAATTTAACAAAATTAAAGGTAATGAATATTTTTCTTTTTCCTTTAAACAATCTATTTATAAACTCATAAATAAATATGATATAATTTACTTATAAGCAATTTAAATATGCTTAGTATACAAAAATACTGCTACAGGAGCTTATATATCAAAATCCTTCTAGCAGTATTTTTGTTTAAAAGTATTTATATTAGTTTCCCACTAATCCAATATCCTTCAATGGCCATATTATAAATTGCGCTTTTCCAATTATATCACTTCCACCTATATACGGATCCTTCCAAAATCTCGAATCATAAGAATTATTCCTGTTATCACCTAAAAAGAAATATTCATTGTCTGGAACCTTGTATGTACCTTCAAACTCCATAGGATTTTTAATATATGGCTCGTCTAACATTTCACCATTCACATATACGGACGTTCCTTTAAATTCTATTTCATCTCCTGGTAATCCTATAAGCCTTTTTACTAGTATCTCATTTAATTCATTAGATTTAAATATCACAACATCTCCTCGTTTTAAATTGCTAGGGTTATATACTCTAGTAACTAATAATCTATCTCCTACATTTAAAGTTGGTACCATTGATTCACTTGGTATGTACGCAGTAAATATTATAAACTTATTTATCAATACAGCTATTACTATAACACCTAAAATCTCTATTATATTTTTTATAATATTCCTAGACTTTTTCTCCAAATCAAACTCACCTCTCAATAATATTTTATTAAATTATATTACTAACTAACTATTTTCTCTATTACATATTAATTAATTATTGCTTGTTATCATTTATTTAATATTTTATTTATTATTTCTTAAGTATTATTCAATACTTTAGCTATACTTAAATGCTAGAATTTATTTTGAGTTAATTAATAGTATAGGTTTTTCTATATAAATAAAGATAGTGGTTTTAGTTTGTACCACTATCTTTTATTAATTTATATTTGAGAACTTTTATGACAATTAAGTAATGTAATATTATTAATTTTATTCGTAAATCATAAAAAAGATATTAGTTTCCTCAAACACTAATATCTTTTTTATTTACAATGAATTTATACTATCTCAATAAGTTCATACTATTCTATATAGGAGTTAATAAATAATATTTACTACTCATTACCCTTATAAAAAAACTAGAAAGAAATCTATCCCTGTCAACTTCTTTCTAGTTTTTCTATAATCCCCAATCTTCTTTTAATCCATTTATAAACTTCATCATCTCTCCATCATCATTATATACATCAGGGTGAAACTTTGCTGATAAGGTCTTGTACATCTTCTTATATTTCTTTTTATCCTCTTCATTGTAGTTATTCTGTTTTGTATTAAAATAACTACTATAAGAATTATTACTGTAGTTATTTTTAAAATTTTCATAGTAACTACGCTCATATTCTTTATTTGCTTCATATTGCCTTTTTATATCATTTAACTTTTTCTTTTCTCTAAGTTCTCCAAATACATCATAACAATAATCATAAGTATTCTCCCCATATACCTCTTCAAATGCTCTCTTATTCTCTAAATACTTATTTATTATTTCTTTATGTTTACTTCTTACTCTATACTCTTCTGTAGTCTTAAATTCACTCTCTATACGTTCTATTATATGGTCAAACTTCTCATATATTATATCCATTAACTTATCTTCTGTAAGTCCTAATTCTTTCGCTTTATCCTCTATTTTATAACAATAATCGCCTACATATGAGGTTATATCTATAATGTCATAATAATTAATAGTGCATATAACCTTCTGTTTCTTTTTAACCTTTCCCTTACGTCTATAGCTCTTATGGATACTTATTCTATATGCTTTCTTTATAGGTCTTTTAAACCTATCCCCTGTATGTCTATAGTAATATCTCCTATACTCTTTTCCATCAATGCTCCAATTACTACAATAGCTTTCCAGTTCCTTATGTGCTCCATTAGTATTCTCTTTCTTTAAATCTATCTCTTGTATTACGCAATACATAACTTATCACCTCTCTACACTTTTATATTTATGCAACTGCTCTTTATACTGTAATAGACTATCTATATCCACTTTATAATCTTTAATAGGTTCATCATTAATCCAATCTATTAAATGATCTATACTTAAATATGGGCTATTCCCACTAAAATTAATATCTATAAAGTCTGACATTGTATAATCGACCTCACAGTTACCGCTAAGCATTATTTTTACTAGTGTTCCTGTTATATCATCTTTATTAAATTCAAATGTACACTGATTATATAAATCTATTTCTTTGAAATATTCATCTTGGTTAATATAGGTTTTGCCATCATCTAAGTTATACTCTTCCTTAATCTCTTCCCAGCATTCATATAGTTTACTTCCTTGATATGGCAATATAATATCCTTTATTCTGTATATCTTCTCTATATACCCATTTCCTATAAGCCATATTTCACTACTTGGAACTTTATCATAACAACTAATATAAATGTCTTGTACTATACTTATATCGCTATTTAAATCCTTTAATTCACTATTTAAATTTTCTACATATTCATACTCTTTTATTATTTCTTCTATGCTTTTCTTTATGTTATCTGCCTTATCATGTATCTTACTTAACTCTTCCTCTTCTATCTCAAATGTATTTTTAGGACTTCCACCAAACGCCGTTATCATTGAATTAAACCCTAGACTTCGTTTTACATTCTTTGAATACTCCTGTTGCACATCAAATGATATTGTTGTTTTATAACTTGGTGTAAATTCTTCTACTATTTCAGCCTCTACAACTTCAATATCATCACTTTTATTTGTAGTGTCATATTCCTGTATCACTACATTATTAAAATCGTTTTTTGTAGTGATATTTTCCGTTACCACTACATCATAATTATTATTTTTTGTAGTGGTATTCTCTGTTGTCACTACATCTTTTAATGCATTAATTTTTTCCATTACTAAATCAATATTATCTAGGTTTATCCCTTTATTTATACAATTATCCTCTATGGTTACCTTCAAATTCTCAATAGATAAATTCAATATCTCATTAGCTTGTAGTGACATAATATATTTATCACTACTTTTTACCTTCTTAGTTTCTTTATCTCTGTATCTATCACATATATAAAATCTATATATATTATTTTTCCTATCTTTCTTTACCGAACAAAACATATCATTCCTCCTTTTGTAGTGATAAACCTTTTAACACTACATATTTGCTTAAAAGAAGAGGGTTCTACCTTATGTCGAACCCCTATAATTCTATTCTAATTCAATATATATTCTTTTCTATTTACCTATTTCCACGGACTTACTAATACTCTTTACTCTCATAACTATAGAAAGAGCTCTAATAATCTTTTCTCTTTCTTCTATGCTCTCATATCTTATAATAACTTTGCTCATACCCCTAACCCCCTATGCTCTAATTCACCTATTTTTCTATATACTTCATGTTCTAACTTTAGAACCTCTAATAATCCACATTTTTTTGTTTCTTCTTGATAAATATTGATAAGATTTTTAAGTGCTTCACTCATTAAAACTCACCTCTAATAATTTTATTTTGTCTAGATAATAATTCCTTAGTCGTACCATTTAAAACGTTGCTTACTTCATTATTATCAATATTACAAATGAGCTTTAATATTTCATTCTTCATACTCATAAAGCCTTGATTATCCTTGGCTTTAAACTCTTCTAAATCATTGATAAAATCTTTAATATCATCTTTCATTTTCAAATTCCTCCAATATTTCTTTCGTTTCCCTCTTGATTTTATTGGAGCTATAGTGATATCCTTAATTTGCGAGATTGAAGGGTATCACTATAACCCTAAAGACTGATGTATATATTTTTACATTAGTCTTTTTTTATTTCTCTAATAATTTCATAATCTCTAAAAATGTTTTTAACAAATTCTTTTCAGCATTACTCATAATTTAACCCCTTCTTTTCACTTAAGATCCCTTTTAAAAATGCATATATAGTTCTTAATTTCTTTCTATCTTCCATGCAATCTAATTTATCTACCATAACTTTAATTTCTTCTTGCATAATTTTAAATTCCTTTCTTGTTCTTATTTGCCTATTGTATTAAGCATTACATATTTTTAATACCCTCATAATGTATTTACTCTCCTAGATAGTATTAATTGATTTTTCGTAATTCGTATACAACGTTTCAGCTCTTAAAACTTATCTCAATATCCTTGCTAACAATTTGTAGAATTTCACTTCATAATCAGTCATGTATTTATCTCCTTATTCTAGTTTGTTTTTAGCTTCATAGAAGAGATTTATTTCAGTTTTAGAGTATTTATATTCCTCCATAAAAAAACCTCTTAAAATCTATTTTAGTGATTTAATCTATAATTATTTTCAATACCTTTTATCTCGTAAATATATCCCTTTGACATTTCTCTGACTCTTCCACCTAAAGCCTTATCAATTTTAATCAAATCATCAATAAAGAACTCACTACTTACCATAATCGGTAATCTTGCACTGTATCTATGATTTATTATCTCTAGCACTATTCTTATATCAGAATCCGTATATCCTCCTTTAAATAAATCATCTATAACAAGTATTTGAGCCGTCTTATATCTACTAACCTTTCTCTGATATACCTCTGCATTTAATATATTTTGCTTTAATTCAGTTACAGAATCTATATATGACATATACGCTATATCAATACTTTTATTCAATATAAAATTATTGATTAATGCTGATATTAAATGAGTTTTACCACTTCCGCTCTCACCTAACAAAGCTAATGAATTACTTTGAGATTTCTTTATCTTATCAAAACTTAAATAATAACTCGTAGCAATATCTTTCATTTTCTTTGTTTCTTCATTCCATGGAATAAAATCTTTAAAAGACCTTTTTAATTGTTCCCCACTTAATCCAGTCTTTGCTAATGAATTTATTAGATTCTCATTCTCTCGACACTTACACTTTGAATATTTATTACTTTCTTCATCGTAGATAAATCCCAAACCATCACATAATAAACATTTACTTAATTCCTGCTCGTTCGATTTCCTCTTCTGTATAACTTCTGATGTTTGTTGATGTTTCTTTGAATTCAAAGTTTTCTGTACCCTCTGTAAAACGTCCTCTATCTTTGGTGATATATTTTGGGGTATGTCCATTTTTATTCACTCCTTTCTTCCATTCTTCGTAATTAACTCTATTTGATCCCTCTTCCATAAATGTACTTATCCCATTTTTTCTATTTAAGAAATCACTTAAATTCCATTTATACTTAAAGTAAAACTGACTATTTAATATTTCACTATAAGTATTTATAGCTTGGATTATTTCATCTAGCTTATAATCTTTTAATACCTTCTCTATTGCCTTTTTAATTACTGGACTTAAAGCCTTATGCTTAATGATCCCTTTAGAATTCCAAAAATCAAATATAGTTTTTATATCTTTGTTACCCTCTTCTTTTATTTCTTTTTTCTTAGATTTTAAATTCTTGTCTAATTCTTTTAATAAATCTAATTCACTAAGTCCTTTATCTTTAAGTTTATCTAATTCATCTTTTATAAGTTCTTTAGAATATTTACTTTTAATTTTATTAAGTAAATCATCTTCTAATTCTTTATCAATTTCATTAACATATTTTTTACTATCCTCCTCTTCTGATGAAGAAGTATATATATTTGTATTTGTATTAGTATTTGTATTAGTATTTGTTGTAGTGGAATTCTCCACTAGGTCATAGTGTAATTTTCCACTAGGTGCTAGTGTATTTTTACACGTAGTGGAATTTTCCACGTGGTGTAATTCTCCACTAGGTAAATTTATATAGTATTTACACCCTCTTCCTTTTTCAGTTTCTTTTTTTATAAGCTTTTTTTCTATTAAAAAATTTATATTTTTACTCAGCGTTCTATTATCCTTTATCTTACTTCTTAACTTAAGTTGCTCATAATTTGGATATGCATATCCCTTTTCTTTATGATAAAAACTTATTAATGCTATCAACAACGATTGCTCTTGCATATTTAAATTAAGATTTTCTAATATATTATTTTGTAAAATTGTATATCCTTTTGTATTATATTCCACCCCCTTATCAGACATTCTCTGCACCTCCATTCTCTAGCTTACACAAATACTCTTTTAAAGGCTTGGACACCCCTCCAACTGGGGTCTTTTCCTGTTTCTTTACATAGCCTTATATAACGACTGAATAACTTTAAACTCATACTAAATCACCCCCTAAAACGTTTTTCCAATATTGTTAATTATCCATTCATCTATAAGAGAACTTACAATCATGCACTTTTTACCAAATCTAATACAAGGAAATCCCGCTACATGACATAACTCCCTTATCCTTCTAACTCCAATACCAGTTAAATCTTTACATTCTTGAACTGTAATTAACTTCTTTTCTTCTGTAATCTTCTTCATGTGTTCTTCTTGTCGTTTAGTTACATCTACCATATATCTCCCTCCACTTCTTTAATACCTTTCGCACACTTATGTGCGATACTCTAAGACTAGAATGCTAATAGAACTTAGCTTGTCTTATTGACAATTAGATATGATTTCTGATGTACGAATTTCGTACTTCTGAATAATTTGGTTTTAGATATGATTCAAATTATTTCTATAGTGACTAATTGTCACATTTAAATAATTTGAATTTTGGATATGCATAATATACATATCTGAATTATTCCTCTTCTAAAAAAATATTATGGAATATTGCTAACTTATTTTCTTTTCAATGTTATCAATTTCAAATAAATATGCAACTCTTTGTTCTGGAAACAATACTTTTTGAATTTTTAACACATCAAGCCATGAAATTTTTGTTGTTCCATTAATATAATTCTTTGCAGTTCTTTCACTCACATTCAATGTTTCTGCTATTTGTGATACTGATATATCATATCTAACCATTTCGGCCTTCAAATTTTTAAACATATAAATCCTCCTTTAAATTAACCGTATTCGGTTATCTTTCTTTTATTTTATTTCCATTTTAGGATAATGTCAATGTTTTTCTTGAATTTTATTTCCATATTCGGTTATTTTTTTATTGACGATGTTACTATATGGGTATATATTAATAATTGAGGTGATTAATTATGGGGTTTGAAATCCTTAATAAATTAAAAAAAGAAAAAGGACTAACTACAAAGTCTCTATCTGAAAAATCTGGAGTTCCTAAAGGTACACTTGATAAAATCTTAAATGGAACTACTACTAATCCAGCTTATGAAACTATCGTTTTATTATCTAAAGCTCTAGAATGTCCAATAGATATTTTTACTGATGAAGATATTAAAGCAATAAATAAAACTAAAATCTATTCAAAAGAAGAAGAGAATCACATAGAAGATTTAAGAAAGCTAAATGATACAGGTAAAGAAAAGGTTATTACTTATACAAAGGATTTGATAGATAACCCTAAGTTTAATAAAAGCTCTAATGAATGTTGTTCAACTATCAGAGATATTGAATATGTTGATGAAGATGATGGTTATGTTCCTCGTGTATTCGCTGCCCATAGTGATGGCATTGATGAAGAAACTAATAGAAGAAATATAGAAATGATAAAAAGGTTAGAAAGAGAAAAAAGAAGAAATAAAAATACTAAATAAATACTAATGAGAGGATATTATGGAACTTACTAGATATGAAGAACTTTTAGATGAAACATATTCTTACGGAATTAAAGTTATAGAAACAAATTTAGGCGGAGATTGTGGTTACTGCTATGATGAAACTATTTATATTAACGAATATTCAACGGAAACAACTAAGTTCTGTATTTTGTCTGAAGAATTAGGTCACTACTTTACCACCACAGGAGATATCACTTATTTAAATAGTAGTAATATATATCAAGAAAATAGAGCTCGTTACTGGAGTTATAGTAAAATAATTTCTCCAGAAAGTATAATCACTTGTATATTAAACGGCGCTATATCTATTCAAGATCTGACATCTGAGTTATCTGTAAGTGAAGATTTTTTATTAGAAGCTATTGATTTTTACAAAAGGAAATATGGTGTGTATTACGTTGGCAAAACACACTTATTAACATTTAGTCCTTTGAATATTATTCCATACTAAAACACTATTTATATTATTAAAAATACTATTTTTTAATACAACGTAACTTTTAGTTAATGTCACGATTCATATAACATAGGAATTGCGCTTTATACTAAATATAAATTTATATTTAAATACTATTATTTGATTATATTATGGGAGGTAATATGGAAAATATTAAAGTAATACACAAGTTTCCTAGACCAACACAATACAATGAACTAAGAAAATCCGTAGGTTGGAATCCACTACAAACTAGTAAAGTAAAACTAGGGTTAGAAAACTCTACTTATTGTATTTGTATAGAAAAGGAAGATATTTTAATCGGTTTTGGAAGAATTGTAGGAGATGGTGCAACAATATTTTATATACAAGATTTAATGATTAATCCGCTATATCAAAAACAGAATATAGGAACTTTGATTATGAATAAATTAATGGATTATATAAATAACCATTGTGATGATAATTCATTTATTGGATTAATTGCATTAAATGAGTCAGATAAATTTTATAAACAATTTGGATTTACATATCATAAAAATAATAATTTTTATAGATATAAACTTTAATTTAAAATCAGAAAATATAATTCAGCATTCTCTAAAGTATGAATTTCGTACTTTATAACGAGGGAAAAATTGCTCTCGTTAAAATTAGATAGCGCAAATTTCGCACTTTCTCCACTTATGGGGAATATGCTAATTATTTATAGCGACATATCCGTCTCCACTTATTACTAATTTGTAGTGATATTAACTTATGCCACTACAACTAAGGTCGAATGTTCGACCCCAAATTACTATTTTATACAAGCGACTAAATTCGTTGTCTGTATAGTATTTACGGTGCATTTGCCCTGTAATATAAAAATCCGCTATCGTTTTTATATCGATAGCCAATATTAAATTTAAGCCGAGGGAATTTTCCCTCTGAGCTATCATTAAACTAACCTACTATAAGTCAGTTGGTTTTTATTTTTAAAATAAAATGTAGTTATCTTGTTTCAATACATAATAACTACACTTTAAACACCTTCCCCATTTTGGAATATGCTCTCGGAAGTTTTACCGAGTCCACTTTGATATAAATTGGATAGCTGGAAATTCCCGCTTTAAAGGTTCAGTAAAAACCTTTTGAAATTTGCACTTTCAAGGTCTCTTGCTGAAACCTTCATCTTAAAGACGAACCCTTATGAGCTTTCGCCACTAATTGCGAAAATACTTAAATGGGTAGTACCCACTTTAAATGTGAAGGGTCGTTAATATTATTTACCACCCTTTATAAAGAATGTAAATATCTTTACGTGGTTCCCCGATATTATCGGGTAAGCTCTATAAGGTTCCCTACTTTAAGTCGGTAAGCTACTTTTAACTAGGTACGAATTCCGTACTAAACTTATGTGCTTATAGTAATAGCGTTATTTAATTGGGTATGTACTTTAAGTCCATAGGTTACCAAATAATATTGGGTAAGCTCTTTAGTTTTTCCTCTTCAAAAGGAATACTATTTAACTACCACCAAATTGGCGTTTTCATTTTCCTATGAGTAGTAAACCACGAGGGGTACAAAAATTATTTGTTACCATTTTAAAGAAGACCCGAAAAGTTGGGTCTTGCATATTTAAATATAAATCTCGGTCGATTTGAACGACTGACTTTTAAAAGGTGGTATTTTACCTCTTTTGATGAGTGGAAATCCCCTTTTTCCTAAAACCGCTATAATCGGTTTTAAATTATTCGAAGTGCTTTAAAAACACTACGATTTTAATAAGGTTCATTACTACGTGCAACTTTTGGTGCACACTTAAATCTCTGTCAATTTTAATGACTAACTTTAAATCTTAAAGTCGTTATAACCGACTTTAGAAATTTAATTATTATATGAATTTTAGATGTTAATTAAATTGACTACAAAACTCCAAATCCTTCCAACAGATTTAGAAAACTAGGTGAACTAAAATCACCCAGTTTATATATTAATTTAAGCTTTATTTTATAGCCTAAAAGAGGTTTTATATATTATTACTACTCAATACACCTTTAATGTATTTTTCTCTTCTATGCCTTTAATTTAATAGTTAAATATATTTACTTTAGAAGTCCTCATTTAGGACATCTGTTTTATTGGACGAACTCTCGTCCACACAAATTGTTGGAAATTAATTTAAAGGTTAAACACTATATCAAAAGTTCCTCATGAAGAGGTAGGCTACTTATTTTTGCAAACCTATTGTTTAAAGTGCAAATTACGCACTTTTGACTTTTATCAAATCATTCTCTAAGTTCTTTATAGTCACTTAGACTTTCTGCAACAAGTGGCAGAAAACTTTTATATTGAGGGTAGCATTTATTACCCTTTAAGTTCTTCCCCAACTTATTGGGAAAATATATTGTAGTGATAAATACTATATATCACTACATTCGGAAAACTGTTTCCGAAATCCAGAAGTCGTTAAATAATCCAATCCTTCAAAAGGATCAGGTTAATTATTCGGCAAAAGTGTCGAAGATAAACTTTATTGCTACTTATGATAACGCAATATCGATATTATCGAAGTTGTATAAATTCTCTATTACTAATTTATTTGTAGTGATATACCTTTTACCACTACGTAATTATGTAGTTATTTCAATATAAAACAAAGTAACTACTATACTAAAGAATTGAGGTGATATTATGTCAAGAAAAAAAGGGAATGGTGAGGGTTCTATATCTAAATATGAAAAGAATGGAATAACTTATTATAGAGGATTTTTAACTGTAGGTAGGAATGAAGAGGGAAAATTAATAAGAAAATCTTTCAATTCTAGAAAAAAGCAAGATGTTGTTAATGCTATGACTAATTATAAAAGTAAAATGTTAAATAGTGAGCTTTCTAGCAACGATAAGATAACATTGGCTGAATGGTACCATACTTATATATTTGAATTTAGAAAGAATGATTTAAAGCCTTCTACCTTTGAAAGATATTACAGTATATATAAAAAGTATGTTCTTGATTCTCCTATAGGTAATATAAAACTTGTAGATTTAAGAACTATGGATATACAACAATATTACAATAGACTATTGGAATTAGATAAGAAAACGCCATCTGTTGTAAGTACAATAAATAGATACTTAAACACTGTTTTACTTGAAGCCGTAAAGCAAGAAATAATAAAAAAAGCTTATTCTAAATTAGTAAAAATACCTAAAGTTGAATATAACAGTGATTATTCTGTATTATCTCTTGAAGAACAACGACAATTCATTAAAGCTATACAAGAACATAAATTTAAATGTTTATTTCTTATGGCTCTTGGTACTGGATTACGTGAAGGTGAATTACTAGCTTTAAAATGGATTGATATTGATTTTGTAGAGAATACTGTATCAGTAAGCAAAACTATAAAAAGAGTACCTATAATCGAAAAAGATGGCTCTAGGAAGTATAAAATAGTAGAGCAGGAACCTAAAACAAAAAGCTCTATAAGAATCGTTCCTCTTCCTAATAATATAGTTTCTGAATTAGAAAAATATAAATCAAAGCAAAATATAGAAAAATTGAAAAATAGAGATATATACAATGATATGAATTATGTATTTAGTGATGAATTTGGTAACCCATTAGAAAGTAAGCGCCCAAATAGGAATTTTCAGAGCGTTTTAAAGAGTATAGGTATAAAACCTATAAAGTTCCACTCATTACGTCATACATACGCTACTAGATTATTTGAACAAGATGTTCCAATAAAAACTGTTCAGAAATTAATGGGACATAAAGATAGCAGTACTACACTTGATATATATACTCATGTAATGCCTAGCGAAAAAATTAAAGCAGTAGATAAAATAAATAATTTACTTAGTATGTGAGCCCTGTATTTATGGGCTTTTTCTTTCGTAAAAAGTAGTGCAACGGTAGTGCAACCATAATGAAAAACTATGTTATTTCATGCACTTTCACTACTTTTAGAAAATTAACAAATGGCTTATTTACTTGTTTTGCAATGATATGCACTTTTATTGCTTACCTACTAACCATATCCCACTGGTGGCACCAGAGTAAAAAAGAGTTATAAAATAGTTTTAAAACTATTTTATAGCTCTTTTTCATTTAATTATCTTTTTTAACTCTATATCAATAAACTTAATTTTAGCTTTAATACAACTGAAGAATTATAAAATTTCCTTTAAAAGAAAGTCTATAATTCTAAATTAATTCTGTTACAACTTTATACATTAAAAATAATATTCCACATCCAACAGCTACCCATGCTGCTTGAGTAATCATAGTATATAAAGATTTCTTTTCATCACCCTTATTTTTCATATAAGCAAATCCCCTTTATTCTTTATATCTCTCAATAAGTTTTGATAAGAATTTTACAGTTTTTATTGGTGCCTTTCCAATCGATGTTTCCCCTGATAATAAGAAACCATCTGCCCCCTTTGCTATTGAATTATATATACTATCAACTTCAGCAAGATCTGCTGTTTTTCCACGCTTCATACTGTTTAAAATATGAGTTCCTATTATTATTTCACCATCATAATCCTTCAACTTTTCAAAAACCATATTTTGATATATAGGTACATCTATTATACTTCCCTCCGGTACCAAATCTCCTCTTCCTATCAATATTCCGCCCACATCTTTAGATATTGACACTATATCATCTATCCCTTTAGGCGTCTCAACTTTAGCCCATATAGTTGGCATGTACCCATTTGACTCTTGCTCTCTTATAAAATCTTTCACCCTACATATATCAGATACACATTCAACGAAAGATTGGCATATTATATCTACTTTATTTTTAACTCCCCAGGCAATTGCAGTTTTATCTTTCAATGAAAGTCCTATATTATTTCTAGAAAATCCTTTTATATTACATCCTTTTCCAGCTCTAACTATTCCGCCTTTCTTTACTCTAACATGAATCCCCTTATCATCTGTATAAAGTATATCAAATCTCATAGTATCATCTTTCATTGAAATGCTTTTCATTTTTTCATTCCTAAGAATTTTATTTTTTATATTTAAAGGAATTACCCTCATTTTTCCCTTCTTAATTGAATATCCCTCATTTATATAAGTGTCTTCTCCGCAAAATATTATTTCTTCACCATTATAAATCTTATATATATATGGTAATTTATCTGATATTCTTATCTTTCTTCCAGGCAAATCAACCATTATATGTATATCTTCTTTTAACTCCTTAAGTAACTTATACCCTTCGTCAAACTCTTCAATTGATCCATGAGAAAAATTAAATCTAAATGTAGAAACCCCTGATGAAATCAGCTCTTGAAGAACCCATCTTTCTTTTATACTGGGCCCTATAGTAGCTACTATCCTCATTTTTCTCCCCCCTTTTTACTAATTACTATATACTACTGCATTAATCCCTATTTTATCCATTAATTATTATTAAGATATTATAAAGTTTATTTACGTTCTATAAATCTTATATATTCTATGCAAGAAATTATATTTTGTACTATATTTTCTTTTTGCATATCAATATTTTGTAAATTCATCTTAATAATAGAGGTTGCTGCTTTAGTATTTTTTATCAAATAAAATTCTTCTCCATTATTAAATTTAGCATTAGATACCCCAAGTTTATCTATGCATTTTATAAATTCTTCAGAAAATTTTTTTGATAATTCTGTATCTTCATAATAAACATCTACTATATTATTTCCTTCATTAATTTGTGCAGATATTAGAAAATCTAAATTAGATGTATTTGCAAGGATTGTCTTTCTAAATACTTCTTCTCCAATTGATTTTTTTTCTTCCAAAGACATATCAACTACATAATACCCTTTGCTCTTGAGTTGATTCCTTACTGCCCTGGAAATATCAGAATTATTTATATCTATTCCAATTTTCATAGTAATACCTCCAAGGATTGAATTTTATTATATTATATTCAAGGTCTCTTAAAATGTTCTAAATTTACATAGATTAGAATAAGTTATTAAAGAGATTGGATAAAGGAGGTTTCTATTTTTGAGAAGCATTAAACTTTTATTTTTAATTGTTGCCCTCTTATTTCTACAGGGATGTAGTTTAAATACTGCAAGATATATAAACTTTGAACAAAGCCCTTCAAAAAGTTATTACACAGAGAAAATAAAAGAAAACTTGAAAAATAATGAAGATTATACTCTTCAAGTATTTGATACTAATCTTTATAAATATTTCCCTGTTGATAAAGAAGATTTAGGTATATTAAAAGATTTTCTAAATAATTTATCTGATGAAGATTTTTTAGAGGAATATTCTCCTAAGAATAAAGAAAAATTTAGACTTATAGTTAATTTTTCTAATGAAAAATATATTATAAAAATTTATGATAATAAGACTTCTACTATTACTCCATGGGATGGTAATTATAGTGAAGACATAATTGATATGAGTAACCTTCCTACACATTTCAATCTATATGATTTTTGTAACTATGTACAACATAAAAAATAGGAGTGCAGAATTCAATTTGCACTCCTATTTTTAATTTAATTCATCTAGTATTTTAAATATCCTCTTATTTAATAATGGATGTATCTTATTTGGGGCTATCTCAGCAAGCGGTTTTAATACAAATTCTCTCTCTTCCATTCTTGGATGAGGAACA
Source organism: Clostridium sardiniense (assembly GCF_019753795.1). Taxonomy (NCBI): domain Bacteria; kingdom Bacillati; phylum Bacillota; class Clostridia; order Eubacteriales; family Clostridiaceae; genus Clostridium; species Clostridium sardiniense. The sequence continues at coordinate 45,257 of NZ_JAIKTU010000015.1, forward strand.
GTAACATACTCATCATCACTTACTAAATTATCGTAGAAAATTATATCTAAATCAATTATTCTAGGTCCCCATTTTATAATTCTCTCACGCTTCATCTCTTCTTCAATCTTTAAAAGTGATTCCATAAGCTCTTTCGGAGAAAGTATCGTTCTTATCTTAATAGCTCCATTTAAAAACTCCTCTTGTTCCTTAAATCCCCAAGGTTCTGTCTTTATAAATGTTGAAACTTTATCTATGCTTACTCCATTTACATCTTCTAAATAATTTATAGCTTCTCTTAAGTTCTTTTCCTTATCACCAACGTTACTTCCTATTGAAAGATAAGCTTCATGCCATCCTCTATTAATTTCAATTGCGGCATAATTTAAATGTCTTCCTATAGGTGCCCACGGCTTCTTAACTTTAACTTTCACATTTTTTATCATTCTATATTCTTTTAAAATATATTCAGCTACTCTCTCCCCAACAGTTTCTATAAGATCATAACTTCTCTCACATACAACTTTTTCTACTCCATATACTAATTCACCATAATGCACTGAAGAAGTAAGATCACCAGTCTTTCCTGCTCTTGAAAGATCTAACTCTAACTCAATATCAAATATGAATTTTTGTCCAAGGGTCTTCTCTTCTTCAAATACACCGTGATTTGCAAAGATTTCAACATCTTTTAAATAAATTTTATCCATAAATATCCCTTCTTTATCTAGCTTTTAACATAGCATCTGTCATAACACACGCTCTCTTATTTTCTAAAACATCATGTACTCTTATAAATTCGCATCCTTTAACAATTCCAAGAACAGTAGTTGCTATAGTTCCCTCAACTCTTTCATCTACTGGTAAATCTAATGTTAATCCTATCATTCTCTTTCTTGATGTTCCTAAAAGAACTGGGTATCCAATAGCTTTAATAAGTTCTAAATTATTCATAACAATTAGATTTTCTTCTAAAGTCTTTGCAAAGCCTATACCTGGATCTAAAATAATATTTTCTCTTAATACTCCAGCATCTAAGGCTATATTTATACTATCTATTAAATCAAATATAACATCCTTCATTAGATCCTTATATTCATCTTCTTCTCTATTATGCATTAGTATACAAGGCACGTTATATTTTGCTGCAACACTTGCCATATTAGTATCTTTTTTAAATCCCCAAACATCATTTATTATATCAGCACCAGCTTTTATAGCCGCTTCTGCTGTAGCACTTTTATAAGTATCTATAGATATTGGTATATCAAAGTTATCTTTTATAGCTTTTATTATAGGTACAACTCTTTCAATTTCCTCTTCAGTAGATACTACTTCAAAATTAGGTCTTGTAGACTCTCCTCCAACATCTATAATATCAGCACCATCTCTTATAAGTTCTTCTACCTTTTTAATTGCCGCGTCTACGCTATTGAATTTCCCTCCATCTGAAAAGGAATCTGGTGTTACATTTAATATTCCCATTACGTATGTTCTCTCACCTATATTAAACTCTTTATTTCCTATTCTCATATTACTCCACTCCTTAAACTAATACTTTATTAAATTATTTTTCTTATTACTATCCCAATAACATTTATCATAACTCTTACAACTAAAACAATTTCTAGATAGCTTGTCACTATCTTGAATTAGTTTATTAAAGGAGTTCTCACCATTAATCTCTCTATGTTTCTCTATCCCATCAATTATTAGCGCTCTCTCTTCATCATTAAAGGATGTATCTTTTAGTATTTGCTTTGCTAAAATAACACTTCCTTCATGGTGTGGTACTCCTTCCGTATATTGAAGTACCCTACCTAGGTCGTGCAAAAGAGCAACTGCATAAATAATCTCTTTTGATATCTTAATATCTTCTTCAAGTGATTTTATATAAGCAATTCTTGCAAGGTCTAAACTATGGTCTAGCCCATGTCTACAAAACTCTCTATCCTTCTCTAGCTTATCTAAAAGTCCCATATTTATTTTAAAAGTTTCATTATTTAAAATCTGATTTACTCTCTTCATTAAATCAGCCCCTATCTCATTAATGAAAGTATTTCACTTCTAAGTCCTCTATCCTCTTCACAAATACCTCTATAAGTAGTTGTTATAGTTTTTGTTCCTGGCTTTTTAACACCCCTCATAGTCATACAAGTATGTTCACCTTCAATCATTACAACTACACCTTTTGCATCTAGATATTTCATAATATCATCTGCTATATCAGAAGTTAACTGCTCTTGAAGTTGTGGCTTTCTAGAATGTATATCTACAGTTCTTGCAAGCTTTGAAAGTCCAGCAACCTTCCCATTTGGTATATATGCTATATGTGCCTTACCAAAGAATGGTACAAAGTGATGCTCGCACATTGAATAAAATACTATATCCTTTTCTATAACTAAATCATCTCTGGAAACAGTAAATGCTTTACTTAAGTATTCTTTCGCATCTTTATTAAGCCCTGAAAAAATCTCTTCATACATTCTTGCTATTCTATCTGGTGTCTCTATTAATCCTTCTCTATTTGGATCTTCTCCAATTCCTTCTATTATAAGCTTTACGCCTTCAATTATCTTCTCTTTGTTCATCATATATTCTTTGCCCTCCATCTTTACTGCTAATATGTTCTTTATACTTATTGCTTATATTTTTTGTAATTACATGTGTATTAAATTGTAATTCCCCTATAGATTTAATTTTCATTATACCAATTAAACTGTTAGTTACAAATACTTCTTTCATATTTTTTAAATCTTTCAGAGTAATGTCACACTCTATAACATTGAAACTCCTAATTATCCATTCTCTAACAGTCCCATTTAATAGCCCATTTGAACAATCAGGAGTATAAATTTTTTCATCTCTTATACAAAATATATTTGAAACAGATGATTCACATAAATGACCTTTTTCATTAAAAAATACTACATCATCATATCCTTCTTTATTAGCATTTCTTTTCTCTAATATATTCTCTATATAATTAGTTGATTTTATCTTAGGAAGTATAGATGTTGAATTTCTTAAAACATCTGATATTTTAAGTGAAAATCCCTGCTCATAAATTTCTTCTGTATATGGATTCTCTCTTGTTGTTAAAATTATATTTTTGTCAGTAACTGTTATTTTTAATACTTTATCTCTAATATTTAATTTATTTATATATTCTACTATTTCTTTCTCTTCTATTAAAGGTTCCATCTCTAAAACCTCAAGAGCTTTTTTTAGTCTATTAATATGAAAACCTAAAAAATATGGATTTTTCCCACAAAGAATTGTTTCAAATGCTCCTTGTCCAAAAAACACTCCATTATCTAATTTTATATTATCATCATTAATTATAATTTTCCTCATCTTAACACCTTCATTAATGCTCTTGCTTTTTGGAGTGTTTCCTCATACTCCTCTTCTTCATTAGATTCCCAGGTTATACCTCCTCCAACTCCGAAGTATGCTTTATCTTCTTTTTTTAATATAGTTCTTATAACTATATTAAAATCACTATTTCCTCTTAAATCAAAATATCCTATACTTCCTGTATATATATTTCTTTTTACTCCTTCAAGCTCTTCTATAATCTCCATAGCTCTTATTTTAGGTGCTCCTGTTATAGATCCTCCTGGATATGCTTCTCTCATACATTTTACTGCTGAATTCCCACTTTCTAATACGCCCTCTATTGTTGAAACTAAATGAAATACTGTTGCATATTCTTCTATTTTAAATAGTTCAGTAACATCAACAGAATTAGGTTTGCAAACTTTACTTAAATCATTTCTCTCTAAATCAACAATCATAAGTAACTCTGATTTATCTTTTTCACTATTTTGAAGCTCTCTTCTATAATAGTTATCTTCTTTTTTATTACTTCCTCTAGGTCTAGTTCCTTTTATAGGACGCGTACTTACTTTTCTATCTTTTATTTGAATAAATCTTTCTGGTGATGAACTTATAACTTGAAAATCTTTATAGTTTAAATACGCAGAAAATGGTGCTTCATTTATACTCCTAAGCTTTGAATATATCTTAAATGCCTCTTCTGTACATTCACAATAAAATCTTTGCGTCATATTTGCAATATATATATCACCATTTCTTATATACTCTTTCATAGTAGATACTGCATTTATATATTCGTCCTTTGTAAAGTTTGAATGAAATTTCGTATCACCTTCACAAATATCTATTTTATCTAAAGATTTAGCCTTTAATATTTTACTTTCTATAATATCTATACTTTTATCTTCATCATCTATATCTTTATCAATTTCTAATCCTAAAGAAGTTATGTACGATTTTTTATTTATTAAATCAAATATTATTATATTATTGTATAATATAAATCTCATATCAGGAATTTTGAAATCTTCTTTAGCTGTATTTGGCAATCTCTCTATCATTCTTCCTGCATCATATGAAATATAACCAATATATCCTCCTAATAATGGAATATCACTTTGTACATTTAATTTATATTTATCTATTCTCTTTTCTATTTCTAAAAATCCATCTTCACCATCAATTTCCTTTGAATTTATATAGCATTTTCCATCTATCACTTCAAACTTTTCAGTTGAATTTATTCCAATAAATGAATATTTAGATAAATTCTTATCTTCCTTTGAACTATCTAAGAATACACTATCCTCTTCATTGCTAAATACAGAATATATATCAAAAGGAGATAAATTAGTTATAAATTCTTTAATCTTAAATCTCATATTACCTTCTCTCCTTATGCTCTTCACAAATTTTTATAAAGTTTTTAAGAATTGAATACCCCTCTTCTGTAAGTACTGCTTCTGGATGATATTGAACTCCATATATAGGGAATTCTTTATGTCTAATCCCCATAATTACTCCATCTTCAGTTATAGCAGTTATTTCTAATTCACAAGGTAAATTCTCTTTTTTAATTATTAGAGAGTGATATCTTGTTACCTTTATCTTTTCAGGGATTCCCTTAAATATTCCTTGTCCATTATTTAATATAGGAGATATCTTTCCATGCATAGGTCTTTCTCCCTTTACAATCTCTCCTCCAAAGTAATGACCTATACTCTGATGTCCAAGGCATATTCCTAATATAGGGATTCTATCTTTAAATTTATCTATTATATTTAATACTTCTCCAGTCTCCTTTGGACTTTTAGGTCCTGGAGAGATTACTATTCCATCAGGCTTAATTTTATTTATAATATCTTCAGTAATTTCATCATTTCTATATACTATTACTTCCTCTTTTAATTCATTGAAATACCTTACTAAGTTATAAACAAATGAATCATAATTATCTATCATTATTAACATAATTTTGTTCCTCTTCTAACCAAATTTTATTACAAAAATCCTTTTATTGTGCTAAAATACTTATAATATTTAAATTATATCATAGCTTTTTATCTTAAAAAATATATTAGGATAAGAAAGGAGTTGAAGTTCCATGACAAAGGTTGATTTTCACGTACACACAAGTGCCTCAGATGGGGTAATTAGCCCCCAAAAGGTAGTAGATAGAGCATATAGAAATGGAGTATCAATACTTGCAATAACCGATCATGATACTGTAAATGGCCTTCCTGAAGCAATAAATGAAGCAAAAATTAAAGATATAAAAATAATACCAGCTGTAGAATTTTCATGTAATCACAATAATGAAAGTATACATTTATTAGGCTTTTTTAAAGATGATAGTTATAAATCAAAGGAATTTCTTGAAATATTAGATTCTATAAAAAGAAGAAGAATTCTAAGAGCAGAAGAAATGGTTAAAAAGCTATATGATATCTTTGAAATAAAAATAGATTTTAAAGATGTCTTAAAGTATGGTGAAAGCGTAATTGCAAGACCACATATAGCAAAAGCTATAATGGATGCTGGCTACCCATATACACAGGACTATATTTTTGATAACTTCATAGGTAAGGATAGACCTGCTTATGTACCAACTAATAAAATCACAATTAAAGAAGGTATTGATATACTTCATAAATTTAATGCTATTGTAGTTTTAGCTCATCCTATATTAATTAAAAATTCTCCATTAGAAGAGTTTTTAAAATTTGATTTAGATGGTATCGAAGCTGTATACTTCTTAAATTCTAAAGAGGATGAAGAATTCTTATTATCTTTTGCAAGAGAACATAATCTTTTAGTAACTGCTGGTTCAGATTGCCATGGTGATTTTATAAATGATAAACGTCATGGAGATATTGGTGACATGTCTTTAGATGATGACCTTTTAGGTAAATTAATGAAAAGATTAAGCATATAAAACATAAAGTAAGTGCCTACTATAACTTAATATAGATAGGCACTTTTTTATCTAACAAACAAATCTTAAATTCTTTTTATTCTAACTTTTTTTGTTTTTCTTGACCTTTATCATCAACATACCATTTACAACTAGTTGTTGGGTTACTCAATATCCCAGCCATTACTAAAATTGAAAGTATAGTATTAACTATCTCTTGATAATTTCCTGGTAGAATATCAATTCCAAATCCTTGCATGATCATAGGAATTAATGCTGCTACAGAAACCCATAATCCATAATTTTTAAAACGTGATGCATCAATCATAATATATCACCTTCCTTTTTGGTATATTATATGATTTTACATTACATATGTTGCTATATATAAAATAAAGAGAGCATAAAAATGCTCTCTTTATTTTATATAATTTAAGCTTCCTTTAAGAAAGCAACATATCCCTTTTTAGTTTCAAAAACATCAACTTTTGATGCGACTTCCCATGGCGCATGCATATTTTGTAGTGCCACTCCACAGTCTATTACTTCCATATTGTATTGAGCTAAGATATAAGCGATTGTTCCACCGCCACCTTGATCGACTTTTCCAAGTTCTGCTGTTTGGAATGATACATCATGCTTTTCCATCATAGCCCTAAGCTCTGCCATATATTCTGCATTCGCATCATTACATCCTGATTTACCTCTTGCACCAGTGTATTTATTAAATACTATTCCATTTCCAAAATATGCAGAATTCTTCTTTTCCATAACTGATGGATAATTTGGATCAAAAGCTGCACTAACATCTGATGAAAGCATCTTTGAATTAGTTAAGCATCTTCTTAACTTTATGTCTGAATAATCGGATGCTCTATCCATAACCTCTGCTACTATGTTTTCAAAGAATCTAGATTGCATTCCTGTTGCACCAATGCTTCCTACCTCTTCTTTATCAACAAGTAAACATACACAAGTCTTATCTATTTTATCCATTTCTGTTATAGCAATTAATGAAGTATATGAACATACTCTATCATCTTGACCATATCCAATTATCATACTTCTATCTAATCCATAATCCCTAGCACGACCTGCTGGTACAACTTCAATTTCTGCTGATAAGAAATCTTCTTCTTCAAAATTATACTTTTCTTTTAATATCTTAAGTATGTTAGCTTTTACAGCATCTTTTTCCTCTCCACTTAAAGGCATACTTCCAATTAGTACATTTAAATCTTCGCCTTCTATAACTTTTGCTGCTTTTTTATCCATTTGATTAGCTGCTAAATGTACTAAAAGGTCTGATATCCCAACAACTGGATCATTATCATCTTCACCAACTACTATATCAATCTTACTTCCATCTTTCTTAACAACAACACCATGAAGAGCAAGTGGAAGTGTAACCCATTGATACTTCTTAATTCCACCATAATAATGAGTATCTAAAAATGCTAAATCAGTATCTTCATATAATGGATTTTGTTTTAAGTCTAATCTTGGTGAATCTATATGCGCCCCTAATATTTTAAGCCCCTTATCCATACTTTCTTCACCTATTACAAATAAAGCTAATGTTTTCCCCATATTATTTGCATATACTTTATCTCCTGGCTTTAATCTCTCATTTGATTTAATTATTTTATCTAGATCCTTAAAACCATGCTCTTCTGCTATTCTAATTGACTCTACAACACATTCTCTTTCAGTCTTACATTTTGATATGAAATCTTTATATCCTTCATTAAAATTAAAAATTTCTTTTATTCCTTTTTCATCATACTTTTTCCAAGCATTTTTTGCCATATTATAGCCCTCCCTTTTCATTTTTATAATATATATTATTATCTATTAATAGAATTAATAATCTTTTTTTAATTATCGCTTATTTGACTTATTCTACTTTCTATAATATCAACAGGTGTTTCATTAGACATTAATGAATATCTAAAGTTTACAGCAGCTGCTTCTATTATTACTGCGATATTTCTGCCTGGTCTTATAGGAACAGTTAATTTCCTAACAGGCGCCCCCAAAATATCCATATACTCATAATTTGTTCCAAGTCTATCGTAATCTCCTTCGTCTTTCCAATGCTCAAAATGCATAACAAGCTTAATATCTTTTTCTTGAAGGACAGAACTTAAACCATATAATGAAGATACATCAATTATTCCAATTCCTCTAACTTCAAGCATACCGATTGTTATTCTAGGAGAGGATCCAATAAGTTCTCCATCAATTTCTTTTATATCAACAGCATCATCTGTTACTAATCTATGACCTCTTTTTATAAGTTCGAGTGCAACTTCACTTTTGCCAATCCCACTCTCTCCAGTTATTAATATACCTATACCGTAAACGTCTACTAATACTCCATGCAGTCTAGTTTCTGGAGCTAGCTTGTCAGACATATACATAGTAAGTTTACTAATAAATTTAGTTGTAACTAAATTACTTCTTAAGACCCATACCTTTTGTTTTTCTGCATATTTTATTAGTTCTTCATGTGGTACAAGGTCTCTTGTTATAATTACACACTTCATATCAAAGCTAAAATACTTCTTCAATCTTTTTTGTCTTATTTCAACTTGCATATCATCTAGAAAACTCCACTCAGCTTTACCTATAACTTGTATTCTCTCTGGTGTAAAATAATTATAAAATCCTGATAATTGAAGTCCAGGTCTATTAACATCACTTACACTTATTTTTTCTCCTGCATTACCTTCTACTAATATCTCTAGTTCAAAATCTTTAATTAATCTTTCAACAGTTACTGCCATCCCTAACCACCCTTTATTATTTCTTTTTGTTTGGTTTTATACCCGCAAGCTGGGCTTTAAAGTTTCTTTTTACACTATCTATATATCTTTGTCTTAATTTTTGTTGTAATTCTTTTTCTTCATCATTTAGTCCATCTTCTTTACTCTTTTTATATAATTCATTTATTTTTAAAGTTACCTCATCTATACTCATTTCATCTATATTATCTTTTTTGTTATCCATTTTACTACTCCTTATATTTAAGCTACAATTTTTTCTTATATTTATTTTACCTATAATTACTTGTATAATCAACTTTAATCATCAATGATTTCATCTTTTCAACATCTTGTTAACATTTATTACTTTTTTTATACAACTTAATGCGACAAATAAATAATAAATATCTACAAATTAACTTCTCTATATATGTTTTTCATCTTTTTAAAGGCATAAAAATTACATTTTTTGTCACTTTTTGTATAGCAAATAAGTTTTACATTCTTCCTATAAATGGTATAATATGACTATAAAATCATTAATTTTACAAAGTGAGGTGTACATTATGACAATTAAACGAATGCGAAAGAAAATAAAAAATAGAAAACTTCTATTAAATATATTATTAAAATTTGTAAAACCTTCTAATAAGTTTATGGTTATGCTTTCTCAAAACTTAGATAGATATGTGAGTCGCTATCAAATGCGCTTGTACAAACTTCACAAGAAAGCAAATACTAATGTTAAAAACGTTGATATACTAGCTGCTTAAAATACCTCTGTGTATAAAAAAAATACCTCTGAAAAGAGGTATTAATTTTGCAAATATATCATCCCAACATGCCGTTTGCCTATATATTCAAGACCTGCGCCTCGCAGGTGGGTTTCGCTCATATTATCTCTGTCATCTCCTGTCATAAATGAAGCAAAAGCTTGGAGCCCGACATTATTAATATTATTGCAAATCCCGAATATCATATGTAGGTTGAATATGATAAGCTTGGCGAACATCTCAGGAATGCTATGACTTTATTATAACACAATTTTTTATCATTTCAAGTATTTATTTATAATAAAAAAACGTCAATAAAACCCTTTAATCGCCTATAAGTAATCGTTTAACATTTCTTCTAGTTCTACATCGCAATCTTCTGTACAAAATACTGAAATAAATTTTATATAATCTTTATTATTTCCATCTATATTTAACTCGTGAGCCATGCCTTCAAACTCAAGTTCATCATTTATTTCTTCAATAGTACTCTCAATATTATCTTTAGCAATATCTAAAAGATATGGTATAAACCAATCTCTATTCCATTCATCACTACCTTCTTCAAGGTCACTTTCTTCATTTGCATAAGCCTTTGCAGCATTAAGCTCCTCGCTATCAAAATCATAGAAAAATTCTAGTACTACTCTATCATCTTTAACTAAAACTTCTTGAATTTCTGTTAATCCATTGTCCTCTAATATCTCAATAATATCAAAAGCGTTCATTCTTACAACTCTCCTTTTAGTATAAAAGCTTTTTATATTCTTTTTTTACTGCTAAAAATTCTTTATCATCTTCAACAAGGTTTAATTCTTCTTTATCATCAACCTTATCTATTCTAAATATAAACATATCCTCTGCTTCTTCTTCAACTGGTGTTAATAAAAGATATTCTTGTTCTTCAAGAAATATTCTAGCTACTGCTTCAAAATCTACTTTATTACCATCTTCATCTCTGAAAGACATTATTTCCTTTTCTTCCATATGTACGCCTCCTAATATTTATTCTTTTCCTATTATAAATATAAATTCTTATAAACACAAACCTAATATAGGTAATTTTTTTAAAAGGGTTAGAATATTTTTTATTCTAACCCTTTTTTATTATTTTAATAATATTTTTTGTATTTTTATATTCTCTAATTGTTAATTTATTAATTTAGTTACTGCATCTAACGCCAAGATATATTCACTATGGAGTGCTCTTGTAAGAGATACATATAAAAGCCTTTGATCTAATACACTATCCTTATTGTAAATATTATCGCTTGGATTGAAAAGTATACTGCAATCAAACTCTAATCCCTTTGTTAAATAAGATGGAATAATTATATTATCTGCTTTAGATTCTTTTTCTTTTCCCTTTATTCTTTGGAATTTGTATCTACATTTCTTCTTTAATAATTTTTCTATTTTTTCAGCCTCTTTTGAATCCTTTGTTATTATAGCAATACTATTTTTACCTGACTCTCTAACTTTATCTATTATATCCTCTACAGATTTAATTATTTCACTTTCATCCTCTAATTTTAATATCTTTGGTTCTTCTCCATGTCTTAAAACTGGCTTTGCATCCTTTAGCCCTAAATTCTGAACTTTTAATGCTCCCTTTGCAAAATCTATAATCTCTACTGTTGAACGATAACTTTGACTTAAGCTTATAAAAGTAGCTTTTCCTCCGAATAATCCATCAGTTATATCTTCCCACTTCTTAAGTCCTTTATAATAATATATTCCTTGAGCTAAATCTCCAACTAAAGTTAATGAATTACCTCTAGCTAATTCATTGACTAAGTACACTTGAAAAGGGCTGTAATCTTGAGCTTCATCTACTACTATATGTTTAAACTTTTCTGAATCATCTATTCCCTCTAATAATACCCTTATATATAGAAGTGCTGCTAAATCATCCTCATCCACATAGCCTTCTTTATCTCTATTATTAAATTCATCCTTCATAAATTTAGCAAGGGGATCTGGAATCTTACCATCGGTTGAAATTTCAAATAAGTCTTCATCATTATAGAAACCTCTATAAATATCACTTGGATTTATCCCTCTCCATGCCTTGAAATATTCATTTATAATAGATTTAGAGTTCTTTTTTATTCCATCTTTTATAGAATCTCTCTCGTCATAAGCTTCTATAAGTTTCTTTCTTCTATCAACTGAATCCTCTTCATTTATTTTTATCTCTCGTATCTTAACATCCCATTCTATATTTACTCTCTCAAGAACAACTTCAATTTTTTCTTTAAGCTTTAAATTTAAATATCTTTTTATTTCATCTTTTCTTTTATTTATAGGATAAGCTTTTAAATCTTTTAAGTATAATCTCATTATCTCTTTTCTAGTAAACAATACTTGTCCGAATGCTTCTATATTCTTAATTTCTAATGCTCTACTTTCTATTAGAGTTACATATCTATCTAACATTGTTTTAAATAATAATGAGCCTCTTATTTTTGCTGAATTGACAATCATTTTTTTTGTTGTAGAATCTTCTTCTTCCATTATAGCTTTTAGCTTCTCATCTTTATTATATATCTTCCCCTTTATTTTAGCCTTTGTCTTAGCTATTTCTTCAAACGTGCTTTGCTTTACTTCATGTGCCCCAAGACTTGGTAAAATATCTGATATATAATCTAAAAACAATTTATTTGGAGCAAGTACTAATATATCTTCTCCACTCATATTTTCTTTATATCTATAAATAAGATAAGCCAATCTATGAAGGGCTATTGTTGTCTTTCCTGATCCTGCTGACCCTTGAACTATTATAGGAAGATTTCTTGGCCATCTTATAATGTCATTTTGCTCTTTTTGAATTGTAGCTACAACTTCTTTAAGTTTTTTACCTCTACTTTCTTCAAGGTTTATTTTAAGAAATTCATCAACTAATCCTTGGCCTTCTTCTCCATTTATCATAAGTTCATTTATACTTTCATCAAAAACTCTTTCAATATTTCCATCCTCATTAAATAAGAACTTTCTCTTTAATGAAAGTTCTCCATCAATAATTCCTACAGGCGCCTTATAATAAGCTTCTCCCCCTGTACCACTATAATAGAGATCTGCAACTGGAGCTCTCCAATCAATTACAACTTCCTCACCATTTTTTGAACTGCTTATTCCATGCTTTCCAATATAAATATTTTCAATTTCCGCTGATCTTTTTTCTCTAAAATCAACTCTACCAAAGTAAGGGCTATTATATGCCTCTTCATATTTAGCTATATCACTTTTGGCTAAATTCATAGCCTTCTCAATAGACTCTTTTTCAAAATTATATTTACCCTTTAGTTCTTTGCTAAGCTCTGTAAATTTTCCCGTTACCTGCTTAACATATTCTTCTTTTTCTATAAGCTCTTCATCTATAAGCTTTCTTTTCTCTTCTAGTATAATTTTCTCTTCTTTTAATCCGTTACTACTCACAATAAATACCTCTTAATTTTTAGTTTAAAATTCTTAGTTTAGAATTTTTAGATAAAAACACTTAGTATATATTATATACTTAAATAGAATCTCACGCTATGATATTATCTGAAATCATCTATGTTTCTAATAAATATTAGATTTTAACTAATTTTAATAAAATTGTAACCAAGAATGTCCTCATATTGTAACCAAGAACATCCCTACATAGTATATATTTATACTAAATTACTAATACATTAGGAGGATTTACAATGCGAAAAAACACTAAACCTTTTTTTACAAAGAAGAAAAAACTAATGAAAAAACAAAAGATAATATTATTTTCTTTTATTGCTCTATTAATTATATGCATACCATTATTTATATCTATAATTTATAAACCTAATAATGCAACAATTGCTAAAGCAGAAAATAAAGAAACCAGTCCCAATATCAATAACAATTCCGCTACCGAAACTAAAGAACCTAAACTAGATAATAGCGGATATCTAGCATTGAAAGATGACCCAAATGCAGATGATGCTTCAATTGTTTCTGAGAATGTAACTGGATTGATAACAGGCACTAAGAAATATCCTGTTAGAACAGATGGAAAAAAAGTTGTTTATTTAACTTTTGACGACGGCCCATCAACAACTAATACCCCTAACGTTCTTGAAATTTTAGATAAACATAACATTAAAGGAACGTTCTTTGTTATCGGAACATCTTTAGACGCCAATGATAAAGCCAAAGATATTCTAAAAGATATCGCTAAAAATGGACATGCTATAGCTAATCATACATATAGCCATAACTATACATATCTTTATCCAAATAGAACTATGAATGTGAATAATATTATGAATGATTTAAATAAAAATTCTGAATTAATGAAAAGCATTTTAGGAAAAGATTTTTCTACTAGAACCCTTAGATTGCCTGGCGGTTATTGGTCTTGGAATGGTAAACAAGCTTTTAAAAATAAAATTGATGAACTTGGTCTTCAAAATATAGATTGGGATACTCTAAATGGAGATGCAGAAGGTAAAAAGAAAAACTCTCAAGAGTTATTTAACTTTCTTAAAAAAAATGTAAATAATCTTGGTGAAAAAGCAGATAGTATTGTAGTATTAATGCATGATACATATGGGAAGGCCGAGACTGTAAAGTCTTTACCTCAAATAATAGAATTTTTCAAATCTAAAGGATTTGAATTTAGAACAATGAAGTAATCATTAATATTATTTCCTAAAAAAAGAAATCAATAGTTAAATTAAAAATCTAATTTTTATTTGTACATAATATAATAATATTCTCTTAAGAACCATTCTAAATTTTCATAGCTGTTCATAGCTATAATTTATATAAAAAGTTCTTATAATTTTCTAAAAAAGATAGTGAATTATACCTCAAAGGTTATTTTCACTATCTTTTTATATCTTTTCTATGAGATCTCTCTTTTTTATTCATTTAATTACACTTTAATATGTACTTACTATGAAAAGCGAAAAATTATAAAACACATTGATTCATTATTAAGAATATCTTTACTAATAACTTTAAGAACTTTATTAGATATAATACCCAAAGAAGTATTACAGTTATCATCTTTTGTATATAATAAAAATATTATTATCATTCTATATCTGTTGTGTATAATCTATTGTTACCATTATATCCATAGGTTAATCCAATTTTATTGCCTTCCTTAAATACAGTTATACCTTCACTTTCGCCCTTTTCTTTTATTTTATATGTTTTCTTTATTTCATCACTTTTAGAATCTATAAAGGTAACTTTATTATTTGTATATAAAATTATATATCCATCATAATATTCTAACCCCTGTGGTACACCCTGATTTTTTATACTTATTTGTTTTTCTACTTTTCTATTAAAATCACATATTGATATTATATGATTTTCATTGTCATTTATAGAAGTATGTATTATGAGTTTATCATCATCATTATCTATTGCTACTAATCCTGAATTACCAAGTTTACTATAATCTAAATCCTTACTTATATAGGTCTTATCACCACTCATTTTCACTTCATATATATGAGTTTTATTTTTTCCTCCACCATTTGCAACATATATACTATTATTTTTCGTTCTATAAGCTAATCCAGCAGCATGACCTATCTTTAATAAGCCACTTCTTTTAATTTCATTTCCGTTGTTATCATAAGCAATTATTTCTCCATTATCGTTATTTCTATCAAACCCAACATAGAATATATTGTTATTATATGTAAGTCCTTGCATATTTCCTTTATCATTGACGTTAAATTTCAATTTAGAAACTAATATATCATTCTCACTTTTTAATTTAATATCCTTTTTTTCAAATCCATATACACTAACTGTCATGCCAATTATCATAAATAAAATAATCAAAGCTACTATTTTTTTCATAAGTTCTATCTCCCCATATTTATATATAAAATTAAACTTTTTTACCATATTATTATACCCATCCACTATAAATAAATCCAAAACACATTGTATATTTTCTATGAACCTAAAAAGAGTAGGAGTAATAACTATAGTTATTACTCCTACTCTTTTTCTAATAATTGAATCCTATAAAATATATTTTAAACTTTCTCTATATAGACCTATAATACAATCTTTTAACTTCATTACTTTTAAATGTTCTAATCATTGATGATCAATGTAGCAAAGGCTCGAGTATATCTATTATTTTTATCTTTAGCAGTATAAACAATTGAGTACTTACCAGGCTTGTTTAGTTCAGCTTCATTCCATCTTTTTTCTCCATCTTCTATAGAATACTTAACTTCTAAATCATTACCTTCTGTATCTTTAGCCACTACTCCTGATAGCAGATCCGGAATGCTATCCCCTTTAGAAATAGTATACGTATCATTACTTAAATCAATTTTAGGAGAATTTTTTTCATATTCAGCTTGCTCTTTCATTTGTTCCTCAGTTTGATAATACTTAACATAATCAATTACATAATCCATAGGGAAAGTAGTAGTCTCATCTGCATATCCCGGCCAACTACCTCCAACTGCTAAATTTAGTTTGATATAGTGTGGCTTATTAAAATATTCATTATCTCTAATATCTATTCTATTATAAACATATCCATCTACATACCACTCAATAAAATCTTTTGTCCAATTAATACCAAATATATGATAATCATCAGAAAAGCTTTTACCTAAATCATAACTTCCGCCCTGCTTTTTATATCCATCATTATCGTTAGCTCCATAATGAAGAGTTCCATAAACTATATTATCTGAAGTCCCCGGTTGATTTTGATTTTTTCCTATAAGCTCCATAATATCGATTTCACCACAATTTGGCCAGTTAGTTCCTTCTTGTATTAAACCATCATGATTAAAATCTGATCCTAATGTCCAAAATGCTGGGAAAGCTCCTGCTCCGCTAGGTAGCTTTGCTCTCATTTCAATTCTACCATAAAGAGCTTCTTTTCTTCCAAATGTCTCTATACTTCCAGAATCATATTTTAATACTCGCTTTTCACCATTTCCTTTTATAATAGTTTTCGGTACATCTTTCTTTGTTGCACGTAAATATAAATTTCCATCTTTCACAAACACATTTTCTTTACTATTTACATACTCTTGCTCTTCTGTACCACGAATATGTCCTAGTTCATAACGCCAATTAGCAGATTCTAGAACATCTCCATTAAAATTATCACTCCAAACTTCAGTATATTTATCTACTGAAAAAGAGCTTTCAATTAAATTTACATTATCCACATATAGTGTACTATTTACTAAATCATTATAATTTGAATCATTAGTTTTTATCCATTTTACATACTGTAGCAATACCTTTTCATTGTCTCCTGAATTAAATTTAAGCTCAACCTTCTTCCAGTTATCTTCTGCTGAAAGTACTTTTATATCTTTTATTAACTTACCAGAACCATCTCCACCCTCTCTAACGCTCAAGAAACCGTAAGAGTCATTATAGTCAGACTTTACATATGCAGATAACGTGTAGTCAGTATTCTTTTTAACTAATACATTTTGACCAATGAATCCACTATTTGTTCCTGCAATAATGCTACCACTATAATTTCCATTATCATAACTAATTCCTTCAACAATTTTTCCTTTATTACCAAACCAGTTATTGCTTTTTTCTTCAAAATCACCATCTTTTAAATAGTTAAGTTCAATAATATTTCTATAATTATTATCTGAGGATTGGACAACATCAAAACCAGAGAGTGAAAAACAACCTGTTAACACACCTAGCAATAATGTAGAAAATTTCAACTTCCTTTTCATATATTTAATTCTCCTTTCCTTATAGAAAATAATCTTACTAATCTAATTATTGATAATTTCTAGTCTATAACTACAAACAATTTAATACTTTTATTAACCCAAGCTATTATCTAAGTATAGATCTTGCTATCATAGACACAGTGTGCCTTTGTCCTCTAATTGCTTTGCTCATAGCAAATATATTTTCTATAGGTGCTAATCCAGCATAACCTGCATCTCCAATATGTTGTATATCTATTCCTAAAACCTTATTTCTAAGAGCAATCTCACGAACTGTCGCTTCATCAGATCCCTCTTGGCTAGTTCCAATTGCACTCATAACTAATGCATCCTTTGAATGTGCTAATCTAACTGCTTCTTTTACTTCTTCATCACTAAGTCCCCATACAGTTCCAACTGCTGGAACTAAAATTATATCAGCACCAGCATCTATAAATTCTTCAATTGCTTTTAAATCCACAACAGCCTCACTAACTCCAGCGCCATGCATTTTACCAGCTATAACTAATCCATTAAATATTTCTTTTGCTATTTTTATTGATTTTACTATTTTTTCATTAGTAACACCACTTCCTGGATTACCAGTTAAGCAAATAAAATCGAAACCTAATTCATTTGCTTTTTTAAAATTATCTTCTGATGCTTTACGACCATTTGGAATTTCTAATTTTTCCTCGGCCATGTCTGCATTATCATCAACTGGCTCTAAATTAAGCCCTATTGGTCTTCCAACTAATCTTTTTAAATCATGAATTACATCCTTATTAGGCTTTGCATTTACTAAATTAAATTGATCATACATTCCAAGTACTATTGGATTTTCTACATCAAATGCATTTAAAAGTATTAAATCTGCTCCAAAAGCTCTTGCTACTTCTGAGTTTGTAATATCAGAAATTACTGGTTCACGTACAACTACATTCTCACTTAATATAGTTCTTCCCTCACTCGCTTTAATACTTTGCTTTAACTCCTGTGCTGTAAAGCTATTTATGTCTGAAGTATTTGCATTTAATAATCTTTTTACCATATTTATCACCTCATATATTTTTCAAGAATTTTTAAAAATATCTTTTTGTAAATTTATTATTCTTTCATAAATTAAATACTTTCTAAAGAATTTTTTTGCCATGTTTTATCTAAAGTCTTAAAGAATAAATAATATATTGCTAAATCTAAAACAATTAGTACAATCTGTAAGAGTGCACCACTTATCCTACCACCTGTAGCTAGGTATCCACTAATAATCGGTGGCATTGTCCACGGTACAGCTATACCTACGGTTTTCGCTACTAATCCACTAGACATAGCAAAATAACTTATTATTGAATTCATTACTGGAGCTAACACAAATGGTATTATAAGTGTCATATTTAATACAACTGGAATACCAAACATTGCAGGTTCATTTATGTTAAATAAACCTGGTACAAAGGCTACTTTACCAATTGCCTTTGCTTCAGCACTCTTTCCTAAGAAGAATATTAATGCTACTAAAGCTAATGTAGCACCACCTCCACCTATATAAACAAATAAGTCCATAAATGGTCTAGTTATAATATTTGGAACTTCATTACCTGCTTGGAATGCTAAACGATTTACATCTGTATTCATTATCCAAATTGGATCCATTACAGCATTTGTAATACTTCCTCCATGTATTCCTGAAAACCAAAATATACTATTTAACAATACAGCAACAATAGTTCCTCCTAATGTTCCTCCTAATACGCCTAACGGTCCTCCTAAAACTTGCAGAATAATATCATGGATATTTTCTATTCCAGATTGACTTAGTATTAACTCAATTAAAAAGGCTCCTGTAATTACTACAAATCCTGGTATTAGAGCTGTAAAACTTTTACTAACTGCTGGTGGTACTGTATCAGGTAATTTAATAACAATATTTTTATTTACAAAGTATTGATAAATTAATCCAGTTAATAATCCAATAATAATTGCTACAAATAATCCTCTACTTCCTAAGTAAGTTAAAGGAACACCCTCACCAACATCCTTTAAAATTAAATTTGGAGTAACTACTAACCAAGCACCTAAGGCAATAATACCTGCTCCTAAACCATCTACCTCATATTGTTCTGACATACTCTTAGCAATTCCAAATACAGCTATTAACCCCATAATTCCAAAAGTTGAATTAACAACATGTCCCATTTTTGTACCTAAATTAAAATAGCCTTCTAACCACTCTGGATAACCCTCTATAGGTAAGTTAGCTAGAATTAAAAATACAGATCCAATAATAATAAGTGGCATTGATAAAGTAATTCCGTCACGTACAGCTATTAAAGCTTTATAACTACCTAGCTTTGCAGCAATTGGTGCTAATTGATTTTCTAAAAAATTTTGAAATTTTCTCATATTTTCTCCCCCTTTTATTTTAGAAAACGTTTTCTAAAGACCTTTAAAAAAACTAAATTTATTGATAAATTAAATTTTAATTTGTTTTGTCTATATTTTTATAAAGTTCTACTATTTCCTTTGCAAGGTCTGTGAATGTCATAGCAGTCATTAAATGATCTTGGCTATGAATAGTTAGTAAAGTGATTTCAGTATGATTCCCTTGCGCTTCCTCAGTCAACATATTAGTCTGCGAATGATGCGCATTTACTAGAGACTTTTCTGCATCAGAAATTTTTTTATAAGCTAATGAGAAATCTCCTTTTTTTGCAGCTTGAATTGCTTCCATTGCATCACTTTTTGCATTTCCTCCATGTATAATTAGTTCCATAATAACTTCTAAGTTTTGGTTACTCTCCATTTTAAATCCCCCTAAAATTTTACTATCCTTTTATTAAAGATAATGCTTGCTCTAATACCTTTTCTCCATTCATCATTCCATAGTATTGCATATTTATAACATCAAATGGAATTCCTTTTTTAGTTAATATAGGTTCAAAGTGATCTTTCATAAAATGAATTTGTGGACCTAAAAGCATTACATCAATATTTTGATGTTCAATATTAGCATCTGCCTCAGGAGCTGATACTGCAAAAATATCAATCTCTAATCCCTTTTCTTCTGCGACCTTTTTCATTTTTGTTACTAATAAGCTTGTACTCATTCCTGCTGAACAAACTAACATAATGGTTTTCTTTTTCATTTCAATTCACTCCTTTAACTTATCATTTGATTAATTTAAATTACTTACAAAAACTTTATATCTTCTTGTAAATAATATTCAATTAATTATAAAATATAACTAATATACTTATAATATATTATAAATATATTAGTTAGTCAATAATATTAGTTATAAAAAATAAATAATTATAAAATAAAATCATTTTATTATGGTATCTTTCTTTTTTTTAATTATTTATTATAATTAAAGTTGACATATAACTATATTTATTTATTTACTATTTATCATTTAAAATATAAATAAATATAATCATTATGTTACTATAAAAATAATTTAACTATTAACAACCTTATTTCTCTAAAAACCATATAGAAACATATATAGTTTTATACAAGTAAAATAGATTGAATTTTATATTATTTGATAAATAAAAATAGATAGGAGAAAATTTATGACTAAACTAACTAACAAACAACAACAAAATAGATCTGCTATTTTAGAAGTTTTATATACTAAACGTCCAATTTCAAGAATAAAAATTTCTCATCTTACTGGCATTACACCTGCTACTGTTAGTGATATAACAACTGATTTAATGAATGAAGGCATCATTTATGAAATAGGAAGAGATACAGTAGAATCATCAGGTTCTGGTAGAAAACCAATACTTCTTGATATTGCTAAAAGAGCTGCCTATTTTATAGGAATAGAATTATCAGAAAAATTTTTCACATTTTGCTTAAGTGATAATTTAGGTAATGTTTATAATCAGTCTATTTTTAAAGCCGGTAAAGATTTTTTTCATATAAATGCAGATTTTTTAATCGATAAACTAAAAATTTTTATTGATGAAAATACAGCATTCACAATCAATTCAATAGGAATTGCTTTACCTGGTCATTTAAATATTAACGACTATAAAATAATCACTAATAATACGATTTGGAAAGATTTTAATCTACAAAAATTTAGAGATTCATTTGATATACCTATATATACTGAGAATAATGTTAATTGTATGGCATTATCAGTTCTATTATTTAATATTGCCAGAAGAAGGGAAAATTTTATATACTATCATATAGGTAGGGGGATGTTCTGTTCTTATATTCATAATGGAGAAATATATTCAAAAAATAATTTTCTTATAGGTGAAATTGGTCACACAATTATTAATCCTGAAGGGCAAAAATGTGAATGCGGTAAGAATGGTTGTCTTCAAACTTATTCAAGCGAAGCTTGGATTTTAAAGAAATCAAAAATTCTCTACAATAACTCTAGCACAACTTTTCTAAGACAGTTCGCATCAACAGCTGATGATATAGATATAGATACTATTATTAATGCATATGAAATTGGCGATGAGGGAGTTTTAAATATCATTAATACAGCAATTAAATATCTTGCAATATCTCTTACAAATTTATCTATGATATTAGATACAAATGTAAATTATATACATAGTGAATTATTTAAGAATAATTCACTGAAACAAGAATTAATTGATAATGTTACTAGTCATTCATCTATTCTCCCTATAGATGAAGCTACCTCTACTGAAATACTTAAATATAGTGATTTAGATGGTGCAATCGGAGCTTGTTCACTAGCAGTAAAATATAATCTTATTAATTCAATTTAATATTTTACCGTTTAGATTAAAAAAAGTATAAGTAATACTTTAAAGTATTACTTATACTTTTTTATTCTATATATTTATGCCTTAACTCTCTTATTAACTTGTTCACCATTAAATAATGTATATATATCTTTATGTCTAGATTTTGCCATTACATTTACCAAAGCATATCCTATAGAACTATCAACAAAATGATGTAATATTGCTCCAACTCCTGTTACTATTAATAGTTGATATATGTCAAATCCTATAAAAGGTATTACAACTAGAGCTTCTAAGCCACCATGTATTATAGATGTAAATAATGACATCTTCAAATATGATTTATTCTTTTGGATAACTTTAGCTCCAACATATCCAACTATTATATGAGTAGCTGCTCTAAACACCACAGGCATTGGCATACCTGCTAATAAAAAACCTAAAGTTGATCCTATACCTGTAACTATTGCAACCATAGGTGATATAAGTATAGCAATAAACATAGGAACATGTGATGCAATAGTAGCGCTAAACGGAGGTATATAAACCTTTAAAAATCCAAATTGTATTGGAATTATAATTGCGAGTGCAGTTAAAAGTGCTGCATACACCATTTGCCTTATCTTATTATTCATTTTTAATCCCCCTTTATGCATGAATATGTACCAGTGTATATACACTAGTATATATTCATAATCTTTATTTGTAAATATTAATTATGTAAATTATTAAAATTCATTCAAAAACAATAAAACTAAAAAAGAGTAGACTATTTTATAATCTACTCTTTTTATTATATTTAAAGTAAGAGAGAGATGATTAAAATCATCTCTCTTTAAAATATTATTTAATTATTTTATTTATTTCATGTATTAAAAGTTCATTCTCTTCATGCTTTAATATACATACTCTAAAGAATTTATCACTTAATCCTTCAAATGAAGAACAATTTCTTATCACTATACCTTCTTTTAATAGAATATTATATAACTTCTCTGATGTCATGTCATCTTCTTTTATTTCGCATAGTATAAAGTTACCATGACTTTCATAAACCTTTATTCCTTTTATTTTTCTTAATTCATTATCTAAATATTTTCTCTCTTCACTCATATGAATTATTGTACTATCTATATACTCATGATCCTTAAACATTATTTCACCCATTAAAGTTGCAAATATATTTATATTCCATAAGTCTAATTTTTTTAAAATATTATCCTGTACCATTTTATTAGATATAAGGCCATATCCAAGTCTTATACCAGGAGTTGAAAAGAATTTTGATGTTCCTCTAATAACAAAAAGATTTTCATGTTCATCTATTAGATGTGTTGATGAATATTTTTTAGTATCAGTGAATTCTATATAAGTCTCATCAATCATAAAAAATGTCTTTGTTCCACTTAATAATTCCTTTATTTCATCTTTATTAAAAGCAAATCCTGTTGGATTATTAGGATTACATATAATAACTAAATCATAATTCCTAGTTTTTATTTCTTTTTTTAGATCATTTACATTTATTTTAAATTCTGATTCCTTTTTTGCAAAATACTTAACTATATTACACCCTATCTTATTCAGCTCTTTCTCATACTCAGAATATGCCGGAGAAACAAGTAATGCTTTTTTAGGATCTATAGTATTTATAAATGCTGCTATAAGTTCAGTTGCACCACTTCCTAACAGAATATTATAAGGCTTACAATTACAATAATCTGATATTACACCTTTAAGTTCTTTATATTCTGGATCTGGGTATATTGAAACCATATCTACATTATCTATAACAGATCTTTTAGCTTTCTTTGAAGCTCCAAAAGGATTTATATTTGAACTAAAATCTAAAATTTCACTTTTTTTAATTCCAAGTTTACTAGCTAAATCAAATAAATTAGCTCCGTGATTAGTTGTCATAGCTATTCCTCCTAAGTTTTTTATACTTACTATTATAATAGACTTTCAAAAAAATAATAGCTTCTTAGAGAATCTCTAAGAAGCCAAACTATTATTTCTTCATCTCTTTTCCCACTATAGAATTATTTTTTCCATAAAAGAAATATGCTAATAGTATAATTACTAATACTATAGCAAAAATAATCCAAGTACTTAATGACAAATTGACCATTAAGAATATGCAACATAGTGTACCAATTATAGGTATAATAGGAACTAATGGTGTTTTAAAACTTCTTTCTATATTAGGATATTTTTTTCTAAATATAATAATAGAGAATGACACCGTACCATAAACAAGTAAAAATGCTATACTTGCAAAATTAGCTAAATCTTTTAAATTAAAAAACCCTGCTAAAACTGATGATAGTATCCCTATTGTCCAAAGAGAAACATATGGAACATCATTTTTGTCTTTTTTGCTAAATATCTTTGGTAACAGTCCATCCCTACTCATTGTTGATAATATTTGTGATGTAGTAAAATTCCCTGCAAATATTACTGCAAGTATTCCAATTACTGTACCTAAAGATACAACAAATGCTACCATTGGCTTTCCAGCTACTTTTAATGCATAAGAAAGTGCATCTGGAACATTTAAGTTATAATATTTAGTTATTCCTGTTAATACTAATGATACTGCAATATATATCAACACACATACTAATAATGATGATAAAAGACCAATTGGTAGTGCCTTTTTAGGATTTTTTACATATGGTGCTGCTGATGCTGTTGCATCAAAACCACAATATGCAAAAAATACTGATGATGCACCAGTTATTACTCCTGTAGTTCCATAGGGAGTAAATGGGATCAAATTACTTGAATGCATATGCATTGCACCTACTACTAAGAATAATGCTATTACACCTAATTTTATTATTACCATAGCATTATTTACTTTTTTACTTGATTTTGTACCACAAGATATAACAAATGTAATAAAGATTATTGAAAAAATTGCTGGTAAATTTACTATACCACCCTGTACTGGAATTGATGTTATTGCTTTTGGTAAATGTATATTTAATACATCTAATAAACTTAGAAAATAACTTCCCCATCCTGATGCTACTGTAGCAGTAGATAGAATGTATCCAATAGCAATACATAAACCTGCTATATATGCAATAATTTCACCCAATGTTACATATGTAAAAGTGTATGATCCCCCAGAACTTTGTATACTTGCACTAAGTTCTGCATAACACAAAACAATAACAGCTGCTGCAATGGCACCTAAAACAAATGATACTGCGACTGCAGGACCTGCTTCTTTTGCTGCAACAATTCCAGTTAGAACCATTACTCCAGTACCAATAACTGATCCTATACTCATTAGAGTTAGATCTAACGTACCTAGGGTTTTATTAGCATCTCCAACATGCTTAGAAACGCTCTCGAAACTTTGAGTTCTAAAAATACTCATATAATCCCCCCTCTTTTTATGATAGCTTCTTATTAAATCATTAAAGGTATTATGGAAATATTTATGATTTAATATAATTATGTAAGTTTCTATAAACAATTATAGCAACATTTATGCCAAAGGATTTGTAAAGTTTTTTTCTAAAAAGTAAACATTTATTATTATAAACAAACTTATTCTAATTATTATATTGAGTAAATTTTGATTTTATTTTATAAATCCAGTACACTTTTATTAATATTATGTATATACTATAAGTTATGACC
Source organism: Clostridium sardiniense (assembly GCF_019753795.1). Lineage (NCBI taxonomy): Bacteria > Bacillati > Bacillota > Clostridia > Eubacteriales > Clostridiaceae > Clostridium > Clostridium sardiniense. Next base: position 71,145 of record NZ_JAIKTU010000015.1, read on the forward strand.
ATACGCACAGAGGAGGATATTATGAAAACTTTCAAAGAATTAAACTTAAATGATAATATAATTGCAGGTTTAGAAAAACAAGGAATTACTACTCCAACAGAAATTCAAGGTCTTACTATTCCTGAAATATTAAATAATAAAGATGTTATAGGTGAAGCTCACACAGGTAGCGGTAAAACTTTAGCCTTTTTAGCTCCACTTTTTGAAAAAATTGATACAAGTAAAAAAGAGTTACAAGTTTTAATACTTGCGCCAACTCGTGAACTTGTTATGCAAATTGAAAAACAATCAAAATTATTAGCTGAAAATTCAGAAATGCCAATTAATACAGTTCCAATAATTGGTGATGTTAATATGGATAAACAAATCAAAAACCTAAAAGGACTTAAACCTAATATAATAGTTGGAACTCCAGGAAGAGTTCTAGATTTAATAAGAAAGAAAAAAATAAAGGCTCATACAATAAAGACAATAGTTCTTGATGAAGGAGATAACTTATTAGATAATACTCACGCAAGAACTATACAAGATATAATTAAGACTACAATGAGAGATAGACAACTTTTAATATTCTCTGCAACTATAAGCTCAAAAGCTATGCCTATAGCTAAAGATTTAATGAAAGATCCTGTAATCTTTAAAAATGAAAAAAAGGCTTCTTTAAATCCTAATATTGAACATATGTACATAGAAGTTGAGGAAAGAGATAAAGCTGAAGTTTTAAGAAAGCTTATAGCTGCTGTTAATCCAAGCAAAGCTATTGTATTTATAAATCGTGGTTTTGATGTAGAAATGATTGCAGATAAATTAAATTATCACAATAAAAATGCTTTTGCTATGCATAAGAGAATAACAAAAGAGCAAAGACAACAAGCATTAGAAAAGTTTAGAAATGGTAAAATAAATATATTAGTTTCATCAGATATATCAGCAAGAGGATTAGATATTCAAGATATAACTCATATTATAAACTTAGATTTCCCTGCAAATGCTAATGAATATCTTCATAGATCAGGTAGAACAGCAAGAGGAAATGCTCATGGAACTACTATTTCATTAGTTACAAAAAAAGAATTCCCAGCTCTTAGAATTTACGAGAGAGAATTCAATATAAAGCTAAATAAAAAACAATTATCACATGGTGAATTAGTTTAATATTTATAAAAAATAGATGGGTTATCCCATCTATTTTTTACTCTAATGCAGATAAAGCAAAGCTTTTACCCTCCCAAGCTCTACTCTTCCATCTTATAAGAACAAGTATAGCTCTAAACCACTCATCTAGTGCAAATCCTATCCATATTCCAACCAGACCAAAACCTAGTTGTATTCCTAAAATATATGCACATCCAACTCCAAAAAACCACATTGAAAATACTCCAATATATACTGGAAATTTCACATCACCAGTAGCTCTTAAAGCATTTATTCCTACTATATTTATTGCTCTACCAGGTTCTAATAATATTTCTATTATTAATACACTAGAAACTATACTTATTATATCTTGATTATTTGTTATTAATTCCATCATTGGATGCCTAAATAAAACAATACCACAGCTAATCATTATAGATACAACTATAGCTCTTTTTATACAATATACGCATAAGTTATATGCTTTATTATTTTCCCGGTTTCCGATAAACTGCCCTATAAGTATACTTCCACCTTGCCCTAACGCTACAGAAAATATAAATGTAAAAGATACTATAGTAGTTAAATAACTTTTAGCAGACATACTATCTATACTTATCATATTTATAAAACTAGTAATTACAAGTTGAGACAAACTATATGAAATCTGTTCCGCCGCTGACGGTATACCAATATTTAGAATATTAACTAAATGTTCCATAGGGAATGGTCTAAATAAATATATTTTAAATTTATGCATAATTACACTATATACTTTACCACCCAAAATAAATAAAGCTACTATCTTACTTATAACAGTACCAATTGCAGCTCCACTTGCTCCAAGCTCTGGAAGTCCAAACTCACCAAATATAAGTCCATAATTACATACCACATTAACTATATTCATGATAAGTGTTACATTCATGCATATTCTAGTTAAGCTATATGATCTTAATATTGCTGTAAAAGTCATAAGAATAGCTTGTACAAAAATAGTTCCACCAACTATTTTCATATAACTATTTCCTATAGGTATTAATTCAGGTGACGCCTTTAAAAGTGTAAACAACGATCCTGATAAAATAACTACTGCTATACTTATTATTATCCCAATAATTAAATTTACTCCTATAGATACCCCGCATAACCTAACTATATCCTCTTCATCACTTTTTGCACCTAAATGTTGGGCAAGTAATATTGCTGTTCCAGCGGTTATTATTCTGCATATTCTAGTTAAGCTATATGATCTTAATATTGCTGTAAAAGTCATAAGAATAGCTTGTACAAAAATAGTTCCACCAACTATTTTCATATAACTATTTCCTATAGGTATTAATTCAGGTGACGCCTTTAAAAGTGTAAACAACGATCCTGATAAAATAACTACTGCTATACTTATTATTATCCCAATAATTAAATTTACTCCTATAGATACCCCGCATAACCTAACTATATCCTCTTCATCACTTTTTGCACCTAAATGTTGGGCAAGTAATATTGCTGTTCCAGCGGTTATTATTCCAAACATTAAATTAACCATCCAAATTAATTGATTTGCAATTCCAACTGATGCAACAGCTAAATCTGAATATTTACCAAGCATTATAGTATCTAACCCACCAAGTAATGAAAATAATAAACTTTCAACAAATATTGGCCAAGTTATATTCTTTAATTTCCTATTTATACTCTTATCACTCACTTTTATAACCTCTCTTAAAATAATAATTGAATCGTTTCCAAAAGAAATTATTATATATCTTCTTTAAATACTACATCTATTGCTATATAAATTTTTGCTACTACATAATAGATCCTCTAATACTCCTTTCCTATTTTTAACGTTTTCATTATAGCATAATATTTATAATATTCTATCCTTTATTATAAGATTTATTATATATTTTTTTACTCTATGAATAGTATATAATTACGAATAATAATTTTTAATAAGGTGATATAATGACTTCTTATATTTTGTATATATTATCTATATCATTATTGATCTTATCTTTTATAAAAGATAAGAAAAAAACAATTACAGCTATTAAAACTTCAGTTAAATCCTTTGAAAATATAATGCCACAATTTTTAAGCATTATAATTTTAATTGGAATTATATTATCTATATTAAATCCCGAAACTATATCATCTTTGATTGGAAAAGATTCTGGATTTTTTGGTGTAACACTTTCTTCTCTTATAGGATCTATAACTGTTATGCCAACCTTTGTTGCTTTTTCAACTGGGAGTACTTTGCTTCAAAATGGAGCTGGTATATCTCAAGTTGCAGCACTTATATCAACCCTTACATTAGTTGGAATTATGACCTACCCACTTGAATCAAAATATATTGGTAAAAAGGCTGCATTTCTTAGAAACTTTATAGCTTTTCTATTCTCATTTATAGTAGCCTTAATTTTTGCAAAGGTGGTGATTTAAGTTATGAAAACTCTTTATAAAATAGCTAAGAGATATTCTTTCTTTTTAATTTTACTATTTGTACTTTTTGTATTATTTTTTACAAATTATAGCATAGCTGTAAATACATTCAAAAGCGCAAAATCTAGTTTTCTACAAATGCTTAGCGTACTTCCACCTATAATGATACTTCTTGGTCTTATGGATGTATGGCTACCAAGAGAAACATTAGTTAAATATATGGGCGATAACTCAGGTATACTTGGGGTATTCTTTTCTATGCTACTTGGTTCCCTTGCAGCCGGACCTATGTATGCAGCATTTCCTTTTACAGCTCTTTTACTAAAAAAAGGTGCTAAATTTAGTAATATAATTATATTTATGAATTCTTGGTGTGTAACTAAAATATCTACTCTTTTATTTGAAGTATCATCTTTAGGATTTAAATTTACCTTTATAAGACTTCTAATAGATATACCTGGCGTTATACTAATGGGATACTTAGTCTATTACTTTATGGATAAAAAATCTTTAGAGAATGTATACTCTAATTTACTTTTATAATTTAAAATATTATTTAAATTTAAAAAGGCATCTCACTATATAAGATGCCTTTTTAATTATAAAACAATTACTCTATCTTTCAATTATTTTATAATTTTCTTTTATATAATTTGTTACCGCTATAGCATTAATTATATTTTGCAATACCATTTTATCATCTTTTAAATTAGTATTATCAAATATACTTCTTATCTTACCAATTGTTTTGCTACTTGGTAATTCAATGTTATTTTCATCTCTAAGATTGTTTAAAAAATCTATAAAATAATTATAAATACTATGATATACTTCAGAATTATTTTTCACAATATTATAATTATTATAATATAGAAGATTATAAGCAATAGATTTAATATATATATTGCTATATAATATAAATTTATCAATCGCTTCTATTTGAAGTTTTGTATTATATAAACTTATTTTATTAGCTATATTATAATATTTATCTAATGATATTTTAATTTTATTCCAATTATCTACTCCACTCATATTTTCTTTTACGTCTTCAATTATCTTTATCTCTTCCTCTATAATATTGTTTATATAATCATAAACAGCATCATTTATCTTATATGGAAGTATAAATCTATTTGCAAAAATAGCCATAGCTACACCTATTGAAACATATAAAATTCTTTCTAATAATGTTGAATACTCTCCCATAGTTATAGATGCCAAAACAATTGATGCTACCGTATTAAAGGCTACTGATTTATCATACTTTGTAAAACCTACAGAAATAATAATAGATACTATAAAAATAATAATTTTTATTTTATTGTCTAATGGGAAAGCAAATATTATTAATACAATCCCTGAACCAATTATTGTTCCTTTAAATCTTAGTAAAGCCTTTGAAAATGTATCCTCAAAAAATGGTTGAGTTACAGTCATTACAGATATAGGAATCCAATATAACTTAGATGAATTAAAGTAGTTATTTATAAATAAGGCTATAGTTAATATTGTAGATAATCTAATTGCAAATCTAAAATTAATTGAATTTAAATTTAATCCACTTATCCAAGTCTTTATAAATTCTTTGAATTTCGATATACCTTTGATTTTATTATTACTCTTACCTCTACTTATCTTAAATTCATTCATTATTTCTATATCTTTAATTTTAATTAATTGTAATATCTGAAAAATTATATAGTATTCATTTGATTTTTCATCATATTTTAATATAAAATGTTCTATAATTAAATTATATTTATTTTTATCTATTTCATTATTACTAAACTTAATTATATTATCTAGTATTACTATTAAATCTTCTAAAAACTCTTTTACATTATCATCATAATCGCACCTTGCTGAATATACTTCTTTAAGTGTAATATTAATACCATTATTAATTGCAAGTAAGTTTAAGCTTATATTTTCCCCATTAAAATCTATATTCCCTTTGACTTTACCTAAATAAATTTCTTTACTTATTTTCTTTAATAACTTCTTATTTGATTTATAAATTTCTTCATCATAATTACCATTAAGAATATGTTGGATCTCTGATATATTTAACTTTATTGAATTTTCAATTGAATCATTTAATATATCATTTGATATATTTCTCTTTGATAACATATATAAAACAAATACTATGTATACACTCCCTACTATTGAAGCTACGATTCTTAATTTTAATTCTGAAAATGTTACTTTAAAAGTTTCTGCATATACAAAATAATATACAACTGGAAAATATAATGATGCCTTATATTTTGATGTAAGTGTATATGCAATACAAAATATACTTATAAAATTTATAACTATCCCATAGTAAGTATACTTAAATGCGATATATGGAATTATAGTTATTAATATAAATAATATCGAAATTATAATTAATCTTTTAAAAGGCTGTTTTGTAAAGTCAGTACTTTTTAAATAAACTATACTTAATATAAATGGAATACTAAAAATTACACTTTTTATTCCAAAAAACTTTCCAAAGATTATCATAAGTCCAAATCCAATAATAATTAATTGAATAATCTTTTTAGGCGTAAATCCTATTTTCATAAAGAATTCATTAATCTTACTATCTTTCATCCTTCTTCCTTCCTATACAAATAAATAATAATTTTAGTATATACCAATTAATTTACTATTTTATTAATGTTATGTAACTTAATTTCTACATATATATAATTCCTTAAAATATAGAAATTATATAATAAAAGCACCAGAAACTCTGGTGCTTTTATTATCTACTTTCATTTATATATCCTTTTCTATATGCTTCTAATAATAATTTCAAATCTTTAATTTGGTTTTTAAGTTCTGCTCCAACATCGGTGTCTCCAACTGTCTTTCTTTCAAGTTTTCTCTCAACAACAATACTTGTAGATAATATATCTTTTTCCTCAACAATTGCATTTTCAATTGATTCAAAAGGTTGGTGTGATACAAGTTGTAGTCCATAAGAATTGTATATAAGAGTATATCCAGCTATTCCCGTATCTCTTCTATATGCCTTTGCAAAACCTCCATCAATAACTAATATTTTCCCTCCACATTTAATAGGACTTTCTCCATACTTTTTCTTTACCGGAACATGTCCATTTATTATTTTAGATTCTTGAGGATCTAATCCAAACTCTTCTAATATCCTACGACACATGTCTTCACTTTCTCTAAGTTCATAATATGGATTTTTCTTCTCTTTATGAGTATTTTTATCTTCTATAAAATATCTCTCAAATGTAGTCATTTCTTCTTTACCGAATAATGAAGATGCAGATCCTGTCCATAAATACCACATTATATCCATTCCATATTTTTTTTCCGGAGTATCAGGCTTGTTAAAGTAACCTTCCCTAGCTAAAACTTCAAATTTTTCTAAAAGAGCTTTACCTCTATATTCTATTCCATGTATATTAATACTTTTAAATGAACCATCATCATTTAAAGGTATGCATCCATGTATTAATAAATTAGAATTATACTTTAAATAGATACTCCCCTTTGCAAAAAGGAATGATATATGTCTTTGTAATTTTTCGCTATTTAAAAATGAAAGCTTTAATTTATCTATAAGCCTCTCTTCTTCCTCTGTAAGCTTAAATGGATTCTTAGGATCTATAGTTGGAAAGTTTTTATCCTTTAGTGGATATATCTTACCTTTTAAATCTATTGTTCCTTCATTGTAATTTATCTTGTCCAAAAGCATTCTATGTTCTAAATCAAATTCTGGTCTTCTCTTTATTATTTTTTCTTCTAACTTAAACTGTATAATTGTTATAGCCTTATGCATCTTAGCTATTAACTCAATCTCAAATTTTCCATATCTATTCTTATCATTTATTTTAGGAATAAATTCTTTGCAAGGATCATCTTTATAATTACTTAATGCAAAAGTTGCAAGTGGTATAAGGTTTATACCATATATATCTTCTATTGTATCTAGATTTCCATACCTAGTAGCTATTCTTATAACATTTGCTATACATGTTTTTACACCAGCTGCCGCCCCCATCCAAAGCATATCATGATTTCCCCACTGTATATCTAGGGAATGATACTCCATAAGAGTGTCCATTATTATATCTGCTCTTGGGCCTCTATCATATATATCGCCTAATATATGTAATCTATCAACAACTAATCTTTGAATAACATTAGATAAAGATATTATAAATTCTCTTGCTCTCCCTATATCTATAATTGTACTTATTATTCCATCATAATACTCTTGTTTATCTACTCCATAAAACTCTTCATGTAATAACTCTTCTATTACATAATTAAAGTCTTTAGGCAATGCCTTCCTAACTTTAGACCTTGTATATTTAGATGATACATTTCTGCAAAGATCTATTAATCTATATAAATTAATTTTATACCAATCATCTATGTTCTCTTCCTCTTTAAGTACTATATCTAGCTTCTGTTCTGGATAATATACAAGGGTAGCTAGACTCTTTTTCTCGCTATCCATTAATGAATTTCCAAATACACTTTCTATTTTTCTTTTTACTACTCCCGATCCATTTTTTAACACATGTACAAAAGGCTCATATTCTCCATGTAAATCTGTTAAGAAATGTTCAGTTCCTTTTGGTAAATTTAATATGGCATTTAAATTTATAATTTCTGTTGACGCCTCTGCTATAGTTGGATATTGTTTCGCAAGAAGCTTTAAATATTTTAATTTGTTTATGATATCTTCATCATAATTCTTCATTAGTACCCCCTATGAAAATCAATGACTCTCTTTGAAATCGTTTTAGATAATTATATATCAAATTTTTTATAACATCAATAATTATCAGCTAACAACTACCTACTTCTATTTACTAATATCTTATTAAAATCAATGATTTAATACATTTTATTTTAAATAAATCTTATATAAATACTAATATTAAAATTATTAAGCATACTAATGATGGTAATATAAGTGAAGTAACTTTATAGTATTAAAAAAATATATCTATATAAAATTTCTTAATTTATTCTTATATGTATAATAATCATAATTTGATAATTTGTAGCATAAGAGGTAAAATATTTATATTAACATATAAACAAAAATCATATTTACTAAAGGAGAGATAATAATGTTAAGTGAAAATTTACTAAAGCATATTAATGAACAAGTTAACTTTGAATTTTATTCATCTTACGTTTATTTATCAATGGCAGCATATGCTGAATCTGTTGATTTAAGTGGATTTGCTAACTTTTTCAGAGTTCAAGCACAAGAAGAATTAGCTCATGCAATGAAGTTCTATGATTACATATTCCAAAAGAATGGAAATGTTACTCTAGATACTATTCCAAAACCTGAAATGAATTTTGAAAGTATAATTGATGTATTCCAAAAAGGATATAACCACGAGCAACTAGTTACAAGTAAGATATATAAACTTGCAGATATAGCTAGTGAAGAAAGAGAACATGCAACAATGAGTTTACTTAACTGGTTTATTGATGAACAAGTTGAAGAAGAAAACAGCTTCAATTCTTTACTAAAAAGAGTTAGAAGATCAGAGGGAAATCCAGCAGCTATCTATATGATGGATGATGAACTTGCAACAAGAGTATTTACTCCACCAGCTCCAAGAGCTTAAATAAAAAGTCAGTAATTATTATAAGTACCATAGTAATTACTGACTTTTTTATCTATTTCTTTAATCTTCTCTATTTGCTTTCTAAATTCTCTATTCTATATCCTATCTCTTTATTAGACATTCTATATCCTTCTTTTATCATATCTTCATCAGTTAATCCATTACCTAACAATGAGTCTATAGTAATTTGTTCTCTATTTTTAAAGTACTTATCTAATAAATTTTGTTCTATATCTTCTTGAGATGCTATACTATAATCATCTAATATATGTCTTACATTAAAACCATATTCCCTTAAAGCCCTTCCAACCAATATACTTCTATGACATCTTATTGGGTCTTGCATAGCTCCAAGAATAGCTATCTTATATCCCTTTCTGCATCCATCTTTAAGTCTTTCTATTCCTTTTTTAAAATCATCTTCATGTATTACCTTCTCAAAATCAGCATACCCTTCATTATTATATGAAATCTTATTTAACCTCTTAGCTGCTAATTCTTTTGCCATATATATGTATATAAATCCTGCCTTTGTTAATGAATATCTTATAGTCTCCTTATCAAATTGAACATTATATTTTGAATAAGGAGTTCCTCTTATATCAACTACACAATTAATATTAAAGTGCCTTAGCATCTCTATTAATCTATCAATACTATAATTAGAGTGTCCAATTGTAAATATATCCACACAATCATCTCCCTACTAAAGAATTATATTTTATATAAACTATTATAACTCTACATAATAATTTATATAAAATAATTAGCTAATAAATACTCTAATATTTACTAGCTAATATAACACTATACTATATTTATTAAAAATTTTATTATTTTTTCAATACATTTAATAACTCATCTAAGTTAGCTTTTAGTTCGTTAGCCTTTTCTATACTCATATTTACTTTACAAAAGACCTGCTCTGGGACATCAATAATTTCTTCTTTCAATTCTTTTCCTTCTTTTGTCAGTTCTGCTATAACAACTCTATCATCTTTAGAATCTCTATATCTTGTAATTAACCCCATTGATTCTAGTTTCTTAAGTAATGGTGTAAGAGTTCCTGAATCTAGATGCAATCTTTTACCTATACCTTTTACTGTTGACTTCTCTTCTTCCCATAATACAAGCATTGTTATATATTGAGTGTATGTAAGATTATATTTATCAAGCACTGGCTTATATAATTTTATTATTTCTCTTGATGCTGCATATAAAGAAAAACATATTTGATTATCTAATTTAATGCAATTATCTTTATTCATATACTTCTCCCATCTTATATTTAATTAACTTAATTTTTAAACTCAATTAATATCAATTATTGTATATAGTTCACTTTTATATGTCAACATTATACATCTTTTATTTTAATAACTTCTCAATATCTTGTTTTATCTTAAGCGGTGATGTAGTTGGTGCATATCTTTTAATTACATTTCCATTAGAATCTAATAAGAACTTAGTAAAATTCCACTTTATTTCATTATTTAACATCCCTTTTGCTTCATCTTTTAAATATTTATATATAGGATGTGTATCAGGTCCTTTTACATTTATCTTTTCAAACATAGTAAATGTAACTCCATAATTTAATTGACAAAAATTATTTATCTCAGCATTGCTTGCTGGATCTTGACTTTTAAATTGATTGCATGGAAATCCTAATACTTCTAATCCTTTTTCTTTATATAAATTATACAACTCTTCTAACTCTTTAAATTGAGGTGTAAACCCACATTTACTTGCAGTATTTACTATTAGTACTACTTTTCCTTTGTATTTGCTCATTTTTATATCCTGTCCATTTATATCTTTGGCTAAAAATTCATAAAAATTCATTCTTCATACCTCCTTATAATAATTTACCTAAATTAAATTGTATACAATTTAATTTATTAAAACTATAATATATTCTATTATTATTTTTGTCAAGTTTTTTTATACTATAATATTTTAAATTTTTACACATAATAATCTATATAGAAGGGAGGTTATATATATGAAAAATAACTCTAAAATAGCAATTATAGTTATTGCTATTGTTATTCTTTTAGGCGTGTTTGTAGTAAGTGGCTATAATAGCTTAGTTTCATTAGAACAAAATGTAAATACTGCTCAATCAAATATTGATACACAACTTCAAAGGAGATCTGATCTTATACCTAATTTGGTTAACACGGTAAAAGGATATGCTACTCAAGAAAAAGATATATTTACTGATATAGCTAATGCAAGAAGTAAGCTAGCTGGTGCATCAACTGTTACTGATAAAGCTAATGCTGATAGTGACCTTTCAAATGCACTTTCAAGATTACTAGTAGTTGTAGAACGATACCCAGATTTAAAATCAAATCAAAACTTTAGAGATCTATCAGTTCAATTAGAAGGAACAGAAAATAGAATTGCAATTGCAAGGCAAGATTATAATACTGCAGTAACTAATTACAATACAAAGAGAAGAAAATTCCCAAGTAATATAATAGCTAGTATTTTTGGTTTTGAAGAAAAACCATTATATAAAGCAAGTACTGGTGCAGAACAAGTACCTTCAGTGGATTTTTCTAAATAACTATGAGAATTAAAAATAATGCTTTTAAAATCTTATTTTCTTCTCTTTTTTTATTAATATTATTTTTATCATTAGATGCATTTACCGCAAATGCATCTAATGATATTCCATCTCCAACTTCTTATAAATACATTAATGATTATACAAATACAATAGATATTACTAAAATTAAAAGTATTGTCTCCATCGGTAAAGAACTTGAAGATAAAACTGGAGCTCAAGCCGTTACAGTTATAATAAATTCAACTAATGGAGTTCCAATTGAAGATTATGCTATCGATTTATTTAGAACTTGGGGAATAGGTCAAAAAGGAAAAGATAATGGCTTATTAATCCTACTCGCTATACAGGATAAAGCTTGGAGAGTTGAGGTTGGTCGTGGTCTTGAAGGTGCAATGCCTGATGTATTAAGTAATAGAGTTATGGAATCTATAGCTAAGCCTAAATTTATTGAAGGAAATTATGGAGAAGGTCTACTTGAATCTTATAGTACATTCTCTGATTATATAGCAAAGGAATATAACGTTACATTAAGCAAATCTTTAAATATACAACTTCCTAGCGATGAAAAAGATTTTTCAGGCTATGGTGTTATTGGCATTGGTGGTATATTCTTGGTACTCATCTTGTTAGATGCAATATTTAATAGAGGTAGAGTCTTTTCTACAATACTTAAAATTATTTTTTGGAGTAATATTGGTCGTAGAAATGGTCCTGGTGGATTTGGTGGTGGGTCCGGTGGTGGATTCGGAGGATTTGGTGGCGGTTCTTCTGGTGGTGGCGGTTCTTCTGGTGGGTGGTAAATAATATTAATTTTTAATATACTAATTGAAAGAGAGCACACTAGCTAGTATGCTCTCTTAATTTCACTATGATAATTATCTAATACATCTATAGCTTGTTAACTTAATCTTTGAATAAGAATAGATGCATTAACGTTGACTTCTGATCCACCTGCCAAAACTTGTAGGTTGATATCACCTACAAAGCTAGTATGATTTCTTAAAGTTAAAACATCTCCAGCAGCTGCTGAAATTATAACCATACCTGGATTAGGTTGTGTTCCAGCTTGTGAGCCATAAATAGCTCCAGGAACTACATTATTATTTTGGAATAGTGTAAATTGATTTGGTTGAACTCCTAATACATTAACCCATATTGCATAATTTCCTGCTGAACCTAAAGTAATTGTATTACCTCCAGCTACATGAGTAATAGCACCTACAATTACTCCATTATTGCTAAATACTACATTTTCTCCTAATGATACAGTTTGTGCTCCTAAATTATAGATATATGCATATTCTAATGCAATAGATCCAGTTGCTCCAGTTGCGCCTGTTGCGCCTGTTGGTCCTGTTGCGCCTGTTGGTCCTATTGCGCCTGTTACTCCTGTTGGTCCTGTTACTCCTGTTGGTCCTGTTACTCCAGTTGCTCCTGTTACTCCAGTTGCTCCTGTTACTCCAGTTGCTCCTGTTACTCCTGTTGGTCCTATTGGTCCTTGTGCTCCAGTTGCTCCAGTTGCTCCTGTTACTCCAGTTGCTCCTGTTACTCCTGTTGGTCCTATTGGTCCTGTTGCTCCAGTTGCTCCTGTTTGTCCTGTTGGTCCTATTGGTCCTTGTGGTCCTATTGGTCCTTGTGCTCCAGTTGCTCCTGTTACTCCTGTTGGTCCTATTGGTCCTGTTGCTCCAGTTGCTCCTGTTTGTCCTGTTGGTCCTATTGGTCCTTGTGGTCCTATTGGTCCTTGTGCTCCAGTTGCTCCTGTTACTCCTGTTGGTCCTGTTACTCCAGTTGCTCCTGTTACTCCTGTTGGTCCTATTGGTCCTGTTGCTCCAGTTGCTCCTGTTACTCCTGTTGGTCCTGTTGGTCCTGTTGGTCCTGTTGGTCCTATCAATCCTGTTGGTCCTGTTGGTCCTGTTGCTCCTGTTGCCCCTGTTGCTCCGGTTGCTCCTGTTGGTCCTGTTGCTCCTATTGGTCCTTGTGGTCCTATTGGTCCTTGTGGTCCTACTGCTCCTGTTGGTCCTGTTGCTCCTGTTGGTCCTGCCGGCCCTGTTGCTCCTGTTGACCCTGTTGCTCCTGTTGGCCCTGTTGCTCCTGTTGGTCCGGTTCGTCCTGTTCGTCCTGTTGGTCCGGTTGGTCCTGTTGGTCCTGTTGGTCCTGTTGGTCCGGTTGGTCCGGTTGGTCCGGTTGGACATTTGTGCTTACAATTACAACAATTACAACAATTACAGCAACATTCATTTATTATTTTAATGCACTCATCATCATAATTAGATCTTTCAGTGCAACATCTATCTTCACTTCTTCTTCTATCTCTATTGCTATAATACATAATACACTCTCCTGTAAATTTTAATATTTAATAAAGCATTCTTAACAGAAAAGAGTCTACTCTTTACATATTATGCATAAGCTTATAAAATGGAACCGCATTTTATCCTTATTACCTAATGAATCTAAAATTACTTCCTTCAATCCTAAATTACTATTTATTTCTTATTAAAATTTTTTAGTATATTGTTATAATAAATTAAGGGAAGAGATATTAAATATCCCTTCCCTTATAAATATGTATAACAAACTTACTTAGTGAATCTTTTAACTATATTCTCATATAACTTGTTATCACTTTAATATAAACTTAAATACAGATTAATTTATAATATATTACTTATAAAATTCTTGTGTTGCATAAACCTTATCTCCAGACTTATAAACACCTACACCAATTCCTGTGAAATTCTTTGATAGTATATTTTGTCTATGTCCTGGTGAATTCATCCAATTAGTCATAAATTGATCTGCTAATGCATTAGCATTAGACTCTCCGCCAATATATGCAATATTTTCTCCCCAAGCTTTATAGCTTACTCCATCATTTTTCATTTTTGCAGTTATAAGATTTCCTTGTGGGTCTTTATGATCGAAATATCCTCTATCTCCCATATCTTGAGATTTTATTCTAGCATATTTTTCCATAGTTTTATTGTATGATAAAGTAGGAACTCCTGCTTTTGATCTCTCTGAATTAACTTTTTCAAATATTTTTTGTTCTACTTGAGCCATAAATTTCTCATTAGCTGTTGATACTTGTCCATTTTTATCGCCTGAAGTATTTTTTTTATCTGTATTTGCATCTGTATTTCTGTTATCTGTATTTAGATTTTCTTTCTTCATAGTAGTATTAGAAACTTTTTTCTTCTCTACATTTTTACTATCTTGCAACTTACAGTTTTGTGTATAATTTGAAACTTGTTTATCAGTATAAGCACCCTTATTTGAATTTTCTTTTACTACTTTTACATTTTGTGAGCTACTTAATTCTGTAGCTTTAACTTTGCTATCACTATTAATATGAACATTTTCATCTGGATTTCCCTTTGTTGATTCTACTTGTGCAACTTCATTTTTTGCATCTTGTCCACTCGCTGCAAAAACGCTTGCACCAGCACCTCCTAATAATGTAGCTGTTACTAATATAGCAATTAGTTTATTTTTCATCTGTACCACTCCTTTTTATTTTTTCGGATTCTTACTTTAAATCCAATATCTTATTAGTTAAAGTACTTTTTACTTTTTCTACTGCTAACACTTAAAGTTATAACATATTTTTGTTATCTTATTCATGGTAGATCATTGCTATTCATTGATATATACTACTTTACGTCAAAATTTATCCTTTTTTTCCAACCTTAAAATTTGTACACTTTGGCTCTATAGCTGCCCCCTAATAACTTTCCCAGTATATTCTATGGATATAATTACTATGATAATTTTAAATGTTTTTTCTTGATTTTTAATATTTTTAAGTTCTAAATAAAAAAAGCGCTAATTTGTTAATTAGCGCTTAACTAAGCTTATCTTTATAATTATTATCAAACCTTAATACTTATTCTTTCAGTATAGACCAAAAACTCAATACTCTTCCTTCTTCAAATCCTCTTTTCTTATACATCTTATAGGCTATTTCATTTATTCCAATAACTACTAAATATATTTTTTCTATATTTTTCTTTTCTAAAAAATCTATAGCAGTTTCTAACAATTGTTTTCCATATCCCATTCCCCTATATTCATTACTTAATCCAATATCAAAGGTGCCTTCATTACCATCAATCGTAACATTTAGTACTCCTAAATTTTCGTCTTCACTTGAAACTATAAAATAATAATTCCTTTGATAGTTATCATTTAAAAATTCATTTAATTCATTTTCATCTAATGAGGCTCCATGTGGCATATTATTAAACGCATTATTATAAAGTCTCATATATTCAAACTTATTCTCTTCATTAAGATCTTCAATATGAAGTATTTTATTTCTTTTCTTCCTATCTTTTAAATACATTATTTTAGCTTCATAATCTACATCAAAATTTAATTCATTCAATAATTCTAGCGTTTCTTTTTTTCTAAACCCTAGTAATATCTTTGTAGCTCCATATTCTTCACATTTATTGTATAGTTTATTTATTAGTTCTCTTATTATATCTTTTTTATAATCTACTTCATCTAATACATCTAAGAAATGTATATACGCTATTCCATGTAATGGTATTTCTTGCAATACACATCTTCCTATTCCTACTACAGCATTATTATTAAATACTATAATAACTCCATTTCCATAATCATAAATTTTATTGTTAAACATTTTCTCCATTTCAGAAAAAGAAGTATTACAATCTTTTCTATCTATAAATAAAAGAACTTTATCTTTTTCATAATCATTTAACTCTCTAAAAGTCTTAACAACCATATAAATCCTCCAATCTTTATATTATTAATTATGTAAAATTATAATATAAATATTATAATTAAGTCATTTTAAAATATCTATTATATAAATTGAAACTAACATATCTTTGACTTTATTATGTTTAAATAACTAATAAAGTCTCCATAATTTATTTAGAAAAATATTCCACTTAATTATATCATAAAATATACTTTTCTTATCCACATTATAAAAAAACTAAGCCTAAAGTTAGGATTAATCCCTTTCTCTATACTTAGTCTAATTTATATTTATTAAATATTAAATGTAAAATACAATATTTTATATATCTTTTCTCTAGTTGCTATTTTATCTGTGTAATATTCCTTAGCGTAAGCTTTTATATCAAGTTTATCACTTTTGTCTATCCCATTTCTAATAACCCAGTTTCCTACTTGATTTTCTAAAGTATCTCCATTTGATTTTGATAGATAATATGTTCCAAGTTTTATATTTATATCATTTTGTGCTATCTTCTCTTTCTTAAAATCTTTATATCCAATTTCCTTTGAAAGTTCTACTCCTGTACTATCTGTTAACTTCATTAAACCACATGCTTTTCCCTCTTTATACTCAATAGGATCAAAATTCGTCTCAAAGTTTATTACTGCTGCTACTAATGCTGGGTCTACTTTATATTCTTTTGCATGCTTAATTATTATTTCTTTATCTTTTATTGGAAATATAGTTTCTCTAACTATAAAGCCACCCCCTATAGTTATCACTAATAAAACTATTAATATACCCATTATTTTTCTTATCATAAGTTCCTCCACATCCATTATTAATTTTCTATTTTTTATCTTATATTGCTTAATATTTTATCAATTCTATTTTCTTTTCCACTTTTCAATATGATTAATCTATATATACAATTCCCATGCTCCAACGATCATAATTAAATAACATATTCCAAAATCTCATTTGTTTTTCTTTATTTTCTTTAAACTTTCTCTTATTTTTCATATTCTATTCCTCCTATAAGCTAGGTCCTACCCCATTAAATCCTTCTGTATATTTTTCTACTTGTACAATTGATACAAATTCTGTCTCTACTTCTTTATTGTATCTTTCCAATGCATTTATAACTTGTTTTTGTCTCTTCTTTGCAAGTCCATTATCTCTACTTAATGCATATAAACTAGGTGCTTGAGGTAATCCTGCTAAAAGTGTAGCCTCATCAAAGCTTAAGCTATTAGCATCTTTTCCAAAATAACCTTTTGCTGCTTCACCTATTCCAACATATCCATCTCCAAATGATATTGAATTTACGTATAATTCCAAAATTTCATCTTTCGTGTATTGTCTTTCTAATTGTATTGCAAAAAGTGATTCTTTAAATTTTCTTTTAAAACTTCTTTCATTTGATAAATAAAGATTTTTAGCTAATTGTTGAGTTATAGTGCTTCCACCTTCTACTACTTTTCTAGCTTTTATATTATTTAAAGTTGCTCTTGCAATTGAGATGAAGTCAAGAGCTCCATGATTATAAAATCTATGATCTTCAATAGCTATCATTGATTTTAGAAATTTCTTATCTATGTTTTCTATTTTTACATAATTTTTATTTTCTCTAATCATATTAACTCTCGCCTCCATTGATTTGTTATTTATTATTAAATTTTGATTACAATATCCTAATACTATAATTAATAAAAACATTAAAGTTATAATTCCAAAAAGCATACATCTCCCATTTATAATAAAGTGTCTCATAAAACTTCACCCCTTAAATCTGATTGCTTGTTGCTTTCTATGTTCTTATTATAGGTTCTATAAGATAAATCTCATATTTAACTTCATTACTTTATCCTTTCATTTATGTAAGAAAAAAAGAGACACCAAAATTGATGCCTCTAAAAGTCTTTAACTTACTTATTATATTTTTATTTTTTCTAGCCTATTAGTACCAAATCCTCTTAATACTCTATATAAAATAACATTAACTACAAGTAATATTATTAGTATTATAGCTAGATATATATTTACATTACTTATACTAAACCAATAATAAATAAATGAAGGTGTCGCAATACTTAATCCCCCTATTAATATGGCTATAATCACTGAAATACTTCTTTTTACAACAACTACTTCCGAAGTCCATATCATCATTGGAAATATAAGATTCACTATAAGTCCCATTTGAGATATATAAAATGAAACTAATATTGGTATTACAAATAACCAAATACTCTCCATAATAGTTAGATTTAAAGCAAGTATAAGTATTGGTGTACCTATTAAAATTGGAACTATTGTTATTGCCAGATTTAAATATATCTTAGATTTAAATATATCAATAGTTTCTATAGGTAATGATTTTAAAATCCAAAAGTTTTCTCCTTCTAAAGATATAGAAGATGATGTTGTGTTAGATAATGCAACAAATAAAGATGTCGTAACTATCAATACTAATGGAATTAATTCTTTTGTTGTATTAATCTCAAAAATCATTCCTATAAAGCCATCTCCTACAAATAATATTCCTATTGCCATTATTAGATATAAAAACATTCCTATTGATGTGTTTAATATAACTATAGGCTTTGATATATATCTAATTACCTCTTTATTAAATAGTGTCCTTACTACACCATACTCTTTTAGTTCTTTCATTTTAAAGTTATTCTTTTTATAACTTTCCAAAAGATTTGAGTTTATTTTTACAAATACTTTATTTAATAAAATAACAAATAATATAAATATTCCAACTGATATAGCACTAAATTTTAAGACTCCAGCAAAATTCATATTTACTATCCCATCTATATAATACTTTACAGGTGGATATATTTTATTTAGAAGTTCATTTACATTTGTTGCATTCTTAGTTATATAACTTATTATAGATTCCATATTTGAAGATAATAAAAGTATACCTGGAACTACAATAAATGCTGATATTATAGAAAAAATATTTTTACGCCTTACTTTTGATGAAATATAAGTGAATATAAATCCAAATATACTAGCAATGGCTATTGGAATTAGAGGAATGAAAAGATACATTATAACAGCATTTAAAATCATAATAAATGTAACTTTAGTATTTATAAAATATGCTACTAAAGCTGGTATTAGTGAAATTGCCATAAATGCATAATTTACTAATATTAAATTAATAAGCTTTACAGATAATATTATCCATGGTTTTATAGGAAGTGATATTAGCATATCATAGTCTTTTATTCCAAATATTAATCCTGGCGCTTTATATATTGATGTCCCAAATATTATGAATACTGACATTATAAATCCTTGAGCTACTATAATATCTAACATATTCATACTCTTTAGAGGATCCACCATAAAATTAAAATACATAAAAACTGTTACCCCAAAAGATCCTATCGCAATTATCATTAATATTATAAAAGCTAAAGTTTTATAAAACTTTTTCTTATCCTCTCTATTTAATATAGAATTAAGCTGATAAGAATTTATTAAATCATATTTTAAAAGAGTACCTAAATTATTCATTATCAATCAACTCCATAAATAAATCTTCTAAAGAACTATCGCCTTTAACCTTATCTATATCTCCTTTTGCTACAATTTGTCCATCTTTGATTATAGCAATCTTGTTACATAATTTTTCTGCCACTTCTAATACATGTGTTGAGAAAAATATTGCTCCACCATCTTTACATATCTCCTTCATTATTTGCTTTAATATATGAGATGCCTTTGGATCTAAGCCAACAAAAGGTTCATCTAATACAAGTAACTTTGGTTTATGAATAAGTGCAGATATAATAGCAAGCTTTTGCTTCATTCCATGTGAATATGATGATATTAAATCTCCTAAAGATTTTGTAATCTCAAAAGTATCTGCATATAGAGCTATAAGTTTTTCTCGTTCTTTTTTAGGAACTTTATATATATCTCCAATAAAATTTAAATACTGTATTCCTGTAAGTGAATTATAAATATCTGGATTATCTGGTATATATGCAATCTTCTTTTTGCATTCAATTGGATTTTCTTTAATTGATATACCATCTATAAGTATCTCTCCTTCTTCGAAATCAAGTATACCAACAACTGATTTTATAGTCGTTGTCTTTCCTGCACCATTATGACCAATAAAGCCAAATATATCCCCATCCTTTATTTCTAAAGATACACCTTTAACTGCTGGTTTATCACTTTTATAATATTTATAAAATTTTTTTATAGTTAACATATATAAATCCCCCTCTATATATTCTATTTGTTATATATAATATATAACAAATAGAATATACGTG
>NZ_JAIKTU010000016.1:0-72623 GCF_019753795.1 Clostridium sardiniense
AATCCGTTTCCCGAAGGAAACTTCATCGCTCGACTTGCATGTGTTAGGCACGCCGCCAGCGTTCGTCCTGAGCCAGGATCAAACTCTCAATAAAAAGTTTAATCTTTTCACTCATAAAACTTACTTTAATAAAAAGAATTGCTGGTTGTTTAAATGTTTTATATATTCTGTTCAATTTTCAAAGACCATTTTATCTCGTCGCCCTTAAGCGACTTGTATATCTTATCATGTGCATCGAATCTTGTCAACAACTTTTTTAATTTCTTTTAAGAATTTAATTTAGTTGTTGTTTCTCTTTTGAGAATCGATTTCCTGCAACCAATGTATATGATTATATACTGTTTTTCGACACTATTTACATAATATAATCCCTTAATATAAGATTAATCTTATCATCTTCTATATTACTCTATATTTCGTCATTTATCTTACATTGATATGCTTGGGTAAGTTTTCTGTTTTCTAATTATTATTAAGTTCTTTAGATGTATAGAATATATTACACTCACTAGCCTCTCTCTTTTAAGTTAGCTATATTATATACTTTTAATAGATTAAGTTATTTATAATTTATTAATCTATTTATAAAAGACTGCCTATTATAATCCAATGGTTCTACACTCGGGAACAAAATTACCATTCTAACTATATAAATAATAATATACAAACCTACTATAGTCACTATTGCTATAAGAATATACCTCCTATATTTAATAAATGACCCTTTAAAATATAATAATATTAAAATTGCTAGCGCAGGTATCATTAAAAATAATGGATGCCAATAAAAAGCTTCCGATATATTTCCATTTATAAAACTTATCCATGCTCTAGTTAATCCACACCCAGGGCAAGGCACCCCTATAATTGATTTAAAAATACATTTCGTATTAAATAGCAATATAAATATACTAATTGAAAATATCGTAAAAAAACTTTTTACCCTCTTCACATGTACCTCCCTTTAAAACCTAAAATTATATATTATTAATTATATCCTTATATCAGCTAATTCTATAAAATTAATTATATATTCTAAAAATAATCTAATTAATTTGAAATAACCTGTATTAAATTCTTAAAGTAATTATAATTATCAATGAAAAAAGTAGATAGTCCTTGTCCCATCTACTTACATCCATCTTAACCTTTATATGTCTTAGAATAATCTTATACTATCTGTGAATTTTCCATTTTCCATTTCTACTTTATATAAAGCAATTCCATCAAAGCTCGCCTCAAATGGCTCATATATATCTACCACAAAATTAAATACCTCTTTTAATTTTTGTTTACTTAACCCCATAGCCAAACTACAATGTGGATTCCACTTACCTGGTAAGTAATACGATCTAGCTGATTCCTCAAACTCTTTAAAGAAATCATAGTATTCTTTATGATAATCTAATAAAACCTCTGTAATTACTGGAGTTAAAAAACATGCTCCTGTAGTAGGAAATGCCCCTAAGGCATCGAATCTAGTATCTATAACTTTTAGTTTTGATCTAAACTCCTTCATTCTTGCTATAAACTTATCTTCATCTATATCTTCATAAATTGCTAGTGTTATATGTGGCGCTAATCCATCTGTATTCTTTAAGCTTGAATCTATTCCACTGCTGCTTAACTGTTCCCAAATTGAAGTTACATATCTTGATGATTTATTATCTAAAAATACATCTACTGCATACATTATTATTCCTCCCTAGTAAATCTACCAACCATTACCCTCAAATATCTATAAATTTCTTATTATATATTCTATCATATTTAACTACGTAAAATTTGAACATATGAATTCATAATAATAAAGTATTTACCTAATCCTCTATATATCATTAAATAACTCTAAAATCATTTATATAAACTTAATACATATAATTATTATTTATATATCCTCAAATAGCTCGATATATTTTAATTAATATTTAAAATATTATATTTAAAAATAATCATTTCTATTTTTTAATTTAAAATAACACATTTTTTTCCTTAGTTCATACAATGTACTATGAAGAAAAACAAATAATTTGTTGAACAAACAAAGTATTTATAAAATTTTTAAACTTTGTGGAGGGATTTATGAAAATGATGCAAGAAAAACAAAATTGCTTTGACGATTGTGAATGTAATTTCGACGATTGTTGTGAGCCTAGAAAATGTTGTCATGAAGAATGTTGTGAACCTAAAAAATGCTGTTGTAGACCTAAGAAACACTGCTTTGAAGAGTGCGTTGTAGTAAGAAAACCTTCTTCCTGCGCACCAGAACCTGGTAAAGCTTTATTAAAATGTGGTAGAGGAGCAGCTGGACCTCTTCCTCTTATTGCAGTTGGTACAATTCTAGGATTAAATGGTTCAATTCCTGTAGGTAGTGTTACTATAGATACTAGGGAATTATGTAATCCTACAATTCTTCTAACTGTTAATTCAATAATAGCTGCACCAGTAGCTATAGCAAGTACTATAACTTTTACAGTTTTTAAATGCTGTGACGGTTGTAAACAACCTGTAGGAGAGTCTTTCACATTTGCAAGTGCACTTGCTGCACTTTCAAGCCAATCATTCTCATTCCAAATTTGTGATTGTGCAAACTGCTGTGGATGCGTAACTTATTCACTTGAAATAACAAATGCTACTCTATTAGCTGCTGGCTTAACAGTTAATTCTACTATAACAGCTCTTGCTGTAGAAAGTGATTGTAATAGCTGCTGTTAGAATAATTTAATTGATAAAAGATTTTAAAATGAGTCTCAATCAGAGTGTTGATAAAATCAGCACTCTTTATTTTTATACAATGTTTATATTCGTATAGTTACTATAACAATTTGTTATTTAATTGTTATTTAATTTATTGCTTATGAATATATTATATTAGGCTATTATAAAAAACTATAGGAGGGCATATGGAAAATCAAAATAATTCTAGCAAAGTAAATTGTGAGTACTATGTATCTATGGGAAAGCCTGGTTCTCTTATAATAAAGGCTCCCGTGGTATTATCAAATTTAAAAATCTCAATTCCTATAACTACAGAATTAAATTTTAAGGAAAGCTACATAAACATTTCAGAAAATACAAATAAAATATCCTTAAGCACCCTTGAAATTACTGGCAATAATGAACTCATAATAAACGGTTCTATATCTAAAGTTTTAAAATATTCTATCAATAAGATTAATCTTAACTCAACTAAAAGTTTTAATTTGGATATTCCAATATCAGAAAAGATAAATATTAATTTCGATCAAATCCCTATAAATAATAATATTGATTTTAAATTATATTATCAAAAAAACTCGCAACCAATTTATTGTGATTTAGATTATATACAAGTATTACAAGATATAATAACTAAAAAGGATAATAACTATATTAATGAAATTATAATTTCCCTTCACCTTTCCTTAACTCAAGTTCAGAATGTATTCATACCAGAACCTGATGGAAATGTTTTGATACTAAAGGAAAACTCAAATGGCTTTATATTAGATAAGGTCGATAATAATGAGCCTGCTTATATGATTGGTTTTAATCCCAAAAAAGGTTTAATTGCTAAAAGTATAAAAGATCCTAAATAATATATTTTAAATATAACTCTATATGGCTAAGGAGCTGCCTCAAAATAGGTAGCTCCTTATATATATTTATAATTTTAAAATAAACTTATCTGAACCTCTTCATATTTACTTTTATAATCTTTAATTATATCTTCCATATTATATAAGATTCCATATTTCTCACATTCTCTCTTAAAAACTTTCCATAATTCCTTTGAATTAATGGATGGATACTCATACCTATCTCCATATGTCTCAATATATTTTTTAGATAAATCTTCATCTTTAAATATATCTTTTAACCTTTTATAATAATATTCTCTTTGATTCTGCCTTAAAGTGACCCCCATACCAAAGGCGAATATAAATTTAGCTCCGCATTCATGTGCTTTTCTTACTATATTTATTATATTTTCTTTATTATCATTTATAAAAGGAAGTATAGGCATCAGTAGTATACCTGTATATATTCCATTATCAGTTAGTTTCTTTATTGCATCGAATCGCTCTGTAGTACTACTAACATTTGGTTCTATACTTTTAGCCAATTTATCGTCATAAGTAGTAATAGTTATTTTTATCAATACAGGAGAATGTTCCTGTATTTTCTTTAATATATCTATATCCCTTATTATTAAATCACTTTTTGTAGCTATGCTTATTCCAAAATTATTTTTATCTACCTGCTTTAATGCCTCTCTTGTTAGACAATACTTTTTCTCGAAAGGATTGTATGGATCACTCATGGCCCCCATACCTATTATTCCTTTCTTTCTTTTACTCCTTAAATCCTTTCCTATTATTTCAGTTGAATTCTCTTTTGCCCTAACTCTATCAAAATCAACTATTTGATAGCAACTACTCCTTGAATCACAATATATACACCCATGGCAACAACCTCTATATATGTTCATAGTATAATTTAATGCAAACCAAGAATTATTCTCTATATAATTAGATACAATCTTTTTAGCAGGTATATATTCCATAATCAATACTCCTTTATTTAAACCATAAATTTATTCTTGTCTAAACCTTATATAATTAATCTTATTATAGACATATTGATCTATACTTTCTATGTACAATTTTATCTAAGGATAAATCTGTAGCACATTAAAATAGTATAGATTCAAATAATATGTTATTTTAATTTTACTATTTATTAGATTTCATATTAAGATATATTCTTATTAGAATGTACGTACTACTCAACTTTAATTCTCTCTTTTTATTTATTGGATATCTATTCAAAGTAGTGCTATACTATATATTAATATTGAAAATTATAAATTTTAAGAAAGGCAAAGGTAGTTTCACAGATGAGAATATAATCTATTTTTCAAACTTTGATTACAACAAAAAAGTATTTATTTGTAGCTTTTTTTGTTGTGCTTAAATTTAGGGAGAGTAGATTATAGTGAGGTATTTATATTTGTCCTTTTAAATGGCTATATATACTCTCCTATATTTTATAGGAGGGATTTTTTATGTCTTTAGCAAGATTAAATAAAGTAAAAAAATATTATGGTGATAGATTAATTTTAGATATAGATAAATTAGAAATTTTAGACGGTGATAGAATAGGCTTAGTAGGTGTTAATGGTGCTGGAAAAACCACGCTTATAAAAGCGTTAATAAATGACACACCTATTGATGAAGGTAATGTTTATATAACTAAAAGTTTTGCTTATATAAGTCAGTCAGAAGATGCTAGTGAAAGATTTTTAGATAATAATTTTAAGAATATATTTAATGCACCTTTTAAGTATGATGACTTTTTATCAGGTGGAGAAAAAGTTAAATTTAAAATAGCAAAAGCTTTAAGTGAAAATAAAAATTTAATTATTGCAGATGAACCAACTGCCAATTTAGATAGAGCTAGTATTGAGGTTCTTGAAAAAATGCTTAAAAGTTATAATGGTGCATTGCTTTTAGTTTCTCATGATAGAAATTTTTTAGATACATTATGTAATACTATTATTGAAATTGAAGATGGAAAAATTACAGTTTATAAAGGAAATTACTCTAAGTATTTAGAACTTAAAACTTTAGAAAGAGAACGATCTAAAGCTGAGTATGTTGCTTATATAAATGAAAAGAAACATCTTGAAAATGCTATCCTTAATAAACAAAATATAAAAGATAGTATAAGAAGAACACCTAAAAGGATGGGAAACTCTGAAGCTAGATTGCACAAAATGGGCGGGCAAAAGGCAAAGAAAAACTTAGATAACAATGTAAAAGCTCTAAAAAGTAGGATTGATCATCTTGAGGTTAAGGAAAGACCTAAATCTATAAAAGAAATCAATATTACAGTTCAAGAAACTTTAAAAATAACTTCTAAAAACCTTGTAGAAGTTAAACATCTTAATTTATTTGCAGATGATAAATTATTGCTTAAAGATGCTAGCTTTAAAATTAAAAATGGCAAAAAGGTAGCTCTTATTGGTAATAATGGCTGTGGTAAAAGTACTTTACTTAAGGAGATTGTTTCTAATAAAAATAATATTAAGGTTTTTGATAATGTTGTTATAGGGTACTTTGATCAATCTCAACATATATTAAATGATAATGAATCAATACTGAAAAATATACTTAGAGATTGCTCTTATGATGAAAGTTTTGTTAGAACAAACTTAGATGGATTTGGATTTAAGGGAGATACTGTATTTAAACAAGTCTCTTTATTGAGTGGTGGTGAAAAAGTAAAGATAGCCCTTTGTAAGGTCCTATTATCTGATAATAACCTGCTTATTTTAGATGAGCCTACTAACTACCTAGATATTAAATCTATGGAATCCCTTGAATCTGCACTTATCAATTGTAATAAAACATTGATTATAGTATCTCATGATAGGAAATTTATCTCTAATATATGTGATTATATTTTAGAAATAGATAATAATAAAATTAATGAATTCTCTGGTAGTTATGATGAGTATATAGCTTTTAAAAATAAACCTAAGATAAATTTAAAAGAAAAACAAAATAAGGATAATCTTATCTTGTTAGAAAATAGATTTTCTGAAGTGATTTCTTTAATATCAACAGAACCAGATATTAATAAGAAGATTATATTAGAAGATGAGTATAATAATCTCCTTATAAAGATAAAAGAACTAAAGAATTAACTTATATAAAAGAGCTAGGTAATATTACCTAGCTCAATCTATATTACTCGCCACACTTAAGATTTTTATTACTCCATCCAATCATTTTCTCCATTACAGGTAGAAGTAATAAACCTGATTCACTTAAATAGTATACAGATTCTACTGTATTGTTTTCTATTTTTTTATCATTTACCATAATCCCTTGGTCAATTAATAATTCTAATTGTTGAGATAACATTTTTTTGCTACATCCTGATATACTTCTCTCTAGCTCACCAAATCTCTTTTTCTCTTTCTGTAGTGCCCAAATTATAGATCCTACCCACTTTTTACCTAATATACTTGATAAAGCTTCCACTGGACATTCATATATAATATCATCTACTCCATACATCTCTTCTACCTCCCTTATTGAATGAATTTATTATTATATTATCATAATATATATAATAATAAAAAACGTATTGAAGTCTTTGCAATACGTTTTTATATTTAAGCACAATTATAAATTATTCTATATTAAATGCAATTATTTTAGAATTCTTTTCTTCCATCTAAATATGCTACTGCACTTAATGCTGCAATATTTCCTTCTCCAGCTGACTTTATATATTGATATGGCTTACCAACACAATCTCCAGCTGCAAAACATCCCTTAATATTAGTTCTCATTAATCTGTCACACTTAATATGTCCATTAATTTCCTCAAGCCCTGGAACTAATTGTGATGGAGAAATGGCATCTTTTAATAAAAATACTCCGTCAGTCTCAATTTCTGAATCTTTAAAGACTATCTTTCTAACCTTATCATCTCCAACTATTTCTACAGGTCTTTCTTGAACTAATTCTATATTTTCATTTATATTATATTCACCTTTATATAAAGGTATATAATATACTTTTCCAGCAATCTCACTTACATAGTTAGCCTCAGTCTCACCTTCATCATTTGATGCTACTATGACTACAGTTTTTCCTCTATATATTGGTGCATCACATGTAGCACAGTATCCTACACCTTTACCTAAAAACTCTAATTCACCTTTAAATGGTCTAGAGAATTCAACACCTGTTGCTAAGATTACAGATTTAGCTTCATACATCTTATCTTTTACCATTAGTGTGAAATAATCTCCCATTGCATAAACATTATTAACTCTATCTTCTGCTATTTCAATTCCCATAGAATTTATATGCTCTCTAAAAGCTTCTCCTATTTTGACTCCTGTTGAATTTGGAAATCCTAAATAGTTGTTAATCTTTGGTGCCTTATTAATTTTAGGGCTAAGATTCTTGCTTCCAAATATAACGAATGATTTATTTCTTATCTTGGCATTAAGAGCAGCTGATAAACCAGCTGGTCCACTACCTATTATAGCTATATCATATCTTTCGCTCATCATTTCAACCTCTTATACAAATTCTTTTATAGTTTCTACTAATACCTCTTTTGGTGAGAATCCTACTTTAGTAGTAACTTCTTCTCCATTTTTAAATATTTTTATTGTTGGTATATTTTGAACTCCGTACCTTTGTGCAGCCATTTTATTTTGATCTATATCAACTTTAACAATTTTAACATCTTCCATTTCTGATTGAACGTCCTCTAACACTGGAGCTAACATCTTACATGGTCCGCACCAAGTTGCAAAAAAGTCTACAACAACTACTCCTTCTTCTTTTAATACCTCTACATCAAATTCATTTTCATTAATATGTTTTACCATTTTAAATTCCTCCTAAAGTTTTTCTCTATTCTTAACCTGTCTTTATTATATCAACGTAACTTTAATGCAACAATTAGGCACTTTAAAGTTACTACTTACCATAAGGTTACCACTATATTTATATTTTAATTTTTTAACTCTAGCCGTTAATTTTTACTTTTACATATTGAACATCAAAAAAGAGCGTTTCCTTTACACAGAAACGCTCTACCTCCATACTTTACATATCCTTCAATCCAAAGATATAAACTATTTGTATGAACATTAAACTCTTTACTATACCCTTTTATAAATAAGTCTTCTTTTACAATTAGCCTAACTACTAAAAGTTTAATCTTTTTATCGAATAAACATCTTGACATAACCTGGTTCCTCGCTTTCTATTATCCTTCTATCCAGTTTATTATACCAAGTACAAAATCTTTTAATATTAATTCTTCTTAAATATAGATTTTACCCCTCGTTTGACAACATCAAAAAAGCTTAATGACTTAACTATGTGATTTGGATCAACATAATTTCTAATAGTACGAAGTACTTTCTTTGTTTCCTTAGATGAAAAAGAATATGTACCATTTTTCTTAGTTTGGATCGCATATCGTGGAATCCACTTTCCTTTTAGTATTACTGATACAATAACATAATCAACCTCTTCCCAAGGAATTTGAATGAATTTTTGAACATCACGAGAATTGTAAAATTCAAAACCCTTGTCACCAATCATTATTTGCCCATAATCCGTAAGACCTGTAAAAGCTGTTGCATCAACTACTAAATCTACCTTCGTATTGAGTGATTTAATCATACGTTCTACCTCTTTTCTACTTAGTATATACATTATATTTTATTCATATATTTCTTAAAAGAATCAAGAAAGCATTGGCCCAAAACCAAATAACTAAAATTAGTATGCTCATTAAACTTAATTTCAAACTTCTCTAGTTCTTTAGATAAGTTTCTAAATTAAGTATTTATTCTTCCATTTCATAATATCATAAAATTTATTTTCCTCACTCTAATTTAACTTATTTATGTTAAAAAAGCCTAGGCTAAGTAAAAAATATTACACTAACCCAGGCTGAATAGAAATATTACATTAAACCTATTAAGTGGAAGATAATACCAATTATAAATAAAGCAAGAATAATTACAATTGGAGATACCTTCTTCTTAAGTAACCACATACAAAGAAGTGTTAATAATAATCCTGCAAGTCCAGGAATTAATGAATCCAAGTTACCTTGTAATGTTGTAACCTTCTCAGGAGTTAATGATAAACCAGCTGATTGTTGCATTAACGCTTGTTTCATACCTTCTGCTCCAGCAGGAAGGCTACCCCAATCAATGTAAGCACCTTGACTTAACTGAACAGATGATATTACTGGTATAAACTTAATAGATACCCATCTATTAACTAATGATCCTAAGATGAACATACCAAGTATGGATGCTCCCTTTGTAATATCTTGTAATAAACTACCTGATAAATCTTCTGTAATACGAGAACCTGCTTTGTAACCAAGTTCTTGTGTATACCAAGTAAATGCCATACGTATAATATTCCAAGCAAAGAAGAATATAATAGGTCCAAGAATGTTACCTGCCATAGCAAGTGAAGCACCTAATGCTCCTAATATAGGTCTAACAGTAAACCAGAAAACTGGATCTCCAATACCTGCTAAAGGTCCCATCATACCAACTTTAACACCTTGAATAGTTACATCATCCACAGGTGATCCATTTGCACGATCTTCTTCTAATGCTAATGTTACCCCAATAATAGGTGAAGCTACATATGGGTGAGTGTTAAAGAATTCTAAGTGACGTATTAACGCAGCTGATCTTTCTTCTTTAGTTTTATATAACTTTTTGATTGCTGGAATTAATGAATATGCCCAACCACCGTTTTGCATTCTTTCATAGTTCCAAGATCCTTGAATGAAAGTTGAACGCCACCAAATAGAAAGACGATCTTTTTTTGTTAGCTTTAAATTTTTTTCCATTTTCGTCTTCTCTCCCTTCTTAATAACTATCGATAATATCGCCTACTGGATCTCCTGTATTTGATCCACCATTACCTGAACCGCCTTTTTTGCTAAGTGCTAAGTAAATAAGCGCTATAGATACACCGATTGCACCTAATCCCATAAGTGTAATTTGTGGAATAGTTGCTAATACAAAACCGATTGCAAAGAATGGCCATACTTCTTTTGTTGCCATCATATTGATTACCATTGCATAACCAACAGCTACAACCATTCCACCACCTACTGCTAAACCGTCTGTTAACCAAGCTGGCATAGCGTTAAGTAATGCACTAATAGGACCAGAACCGATTATTAAGATTAATGCTGCTGGAAGAGCTATACGTATACCTTGCATACAAATAGCAATAATTTGCCACATTTCAACTTTTCTGATATTTCCTTCTTTTGCAGCAGCATCCATGAAGTGTACGAATGCTGTAGCAATTGTACGACAAATAATTGTTAATAATAATCCTGCAACTGCTAATGGAATTGCTATGGCAATAGCTGAAGAAATTCCTGCTTGCCCTTCTCCACCAAGAACTAGAATAATCGCAGCTGCAACAGATGCTAATGCTGCATCAGGTGCTACTGCTGCACCGATATTTGCCCAACCTAAGGCAATCATTTGAAGACTACCACCTAAGATTAGACATGGTATTAAGTTACCTGTAACTGCTCCGATTAAAGTACAGGCAACTAGAGGTTGATGGAATTGGAATTCATCTAGTATTCCTCCCATCCCAGCTAAAAATGCAATAATAATAACTAATATTATTTGAATTATATTTAGATCCACTATGTTAATCCTCCTTTTTCTATTAAAATAATATATATTATTTTAATTTATTTAATTCCTCTTGTGCTTTTTTAAGAATTTCGTTCATATTTCCTTTTGAATCATTTGGAACTTTACGAACATCAAAATCTAATCCAGCTTTTTTAAGTTTTTCAAAAGTATCAATATCTTCTTGACTGAAAGCAAGAACTTTATTTGGTTGAACTTTACCTGGAGAGTGAGCCATAGATCCAACATTAATTGTCTTTATTGGTACTCCACCTTCCACTGCTCTAAGTAAATCTTCTGGATTTTCAAAAAGAAGCATTGCACGTTGTCCTCCAAAATGTTGATCATCCTTTGCAAGTTTAATCATTTGCTCAATAGGAACAACATGCGCTTTAACGCCTGGAGTAGCAGCTTGTTGAATTAATTTCTTACGAAGTTCATCTCTAGCTACATCATCTGATACAACAATAATTCTTGTTGGTTGCGTACTTTTTGTCCAAGCAGTCGCTACTTGACCATGAAGTAAACGGGAATCAATACGTGCTAAAACGTATTCAAATGATCCTGGAGCACCTGTATTAGATTGCTTAGCAGAATCTGCAGTTGATTTATCATCATTAACTGGTTCTAATGCTTCAGGTTTAACTTTAACTCCTTCTTTAGCTGATCCTATAATACTAGCCGCAATTTCTTGTGCGGATTCCATTGAAAGACGTGCTCCATAAGCTTCAATCACCATTGGTAGATTCATACCAGCAACGATTGCCCATTTATCTTTGTGTTCTTCAAATAAACTATTTGCTTGGTTGAATGGTGTACCGCCCCAAAGATCAACTAAGAATAAAACCTCATCTTGGTTGTCAAAGGATGCAATTGCATCTTTCATTTTTGCTTTAATATCATCAGGTCCTTCACTAGGCATCAACGTAACAGCTTGTACGTTCTCTTGTTCTCCAAAAATCATTGAACCAGATTGCAGGATGCCTTTGGCAAACTCCCCGTGACTAGCAAGAATAATTCCTACCATATATATACCTCCTATTTTTTATTTGCTACGATAAAATTTATACATAAGTTCTAAAAACTTGTAAGCAAAATTAATTATTGTAATTTTTTCTCTAAGTCAACTTTCTCTAATACTTTATTACGTGCACTTATATTATAAGCAAATGTTGTGCCAATAAAATGTATTAAAAACTTTTAAAGTACTTAAAGCTATATGCTTCAATGATTTAAGCTTTAATTTTAGTCATTGAAATCTTTTTCTTTAATACACTTTAGTTATTTTTTGATACTATTTTATTTTGGTTTTAAGTTATTTTGATATACTTATTCAAATATTTAATTGTTATAACGAATTTAGTCATCATTCAACATAATATTTAGTATATCTTTAAATATATTATTTACTTTATCGATAATTTTTATTGTAATTTTATTTAATATACTTATATAATTTTTATATATTAAAGTGATCTTAATGATGTATCTTTCAAGATTATATCCTATATAAGCGGCTAATTTAATACTTATAATACTATCAAATTTCGTATTTAATCTTTTTATAATACACTTATACTTTTAATTAATACACTAAAGAATGATCACCTACAATTGTATCAATTCATTTCTCAAAAATTAGATTTACTAAGTGTTTATTTATAATACCCCCTAGCCTTTTAATAAAAATATCTGCTAGTTTATGTACATAAATTTAAAAAGTCTATATACTGTATCCTTACCAAACTTAAGAGTATTAATTTCAGCTTTATATTTCATGCAGTCGCCAGATTATATTTTTATTGATCTTTTTTGTTATGTATTATAGCTATAGCTCCTTTGAATCTCACATCTAACACAGGATTTTCTAAATACAAAAAACCGTATCTATTTATGATACGGTTCTCCGCAACAATTATAAATGAGATTTTTCCATTCTATTCTTATGTATATAATTCTTGATATTAAAATTAAAAGCAAACAAAAAGATGCTCCATCCTAGTGAGATTAGCATCCTTTTTGTTAACTTATTCAGTTAAATCCAATAGCCCTAAACAAAATATAATAATATTAAAGATTGTCTTTTATCACTCTGCACGGATTTCCATATGCTATTTTATTTGATGGTATATCTTTTGTTACTACACTCCCTGCACCTATTACTACATTATCACCAATTGTTACACCAGGCATTATAATTGCTCCACCACCTACCCAAACATTATTTCCGATATTAACTGCTGCTGTTTGTGTTTTACAAAACTCAAACGTTCCATCATCTTTTATTTCTCCGAATCTATCTTTTGCATTTGTAGGATGAAATGCAGTATAGATTTGTACGTTAGGTGCTATTAATACATTATCTCCAATAACTATTTTGTTATCGTCCAAAAATGTGCAATTCATATTCACTTCACAGTTATTTCCAAAATATATGTTATTGCCATAATCAACAAAGAACGGTGCTGTAATCCATAGATTTTCACCTCTACCACCAAGCAACTCCATAAGAATTCTATTTTTAGTCTCTAAATCTGAAGACTTACAATTGTTATACTCTCTAGCTAAGTCCTTTCCCCTATGCCACTGAGTTAATAACTCTTTATCTCCACAATCATAAAGTTCACCTGCTAACATTTTTTCTCTCTCTGTCATAATATCCTCCCTCTATAATTTCTCTAAAATAATTTCTGAAATCCCTATTAATCCGTAGTGTTGTCATGTTTTACATCTATAACAATATTTGTTTTTATGTTCAATTGATCATTGTACCCTTTAATTATTTTATCTTTAAGGTTTAATCTAAATTTTTCTCCTCCTAAAACAATTGTTTCTAGATTTAAAAGACATGATATTATTTTTAGGGTTTTAACTACTGCATCAATATATTTATCATCATCACTCATTTAGGTATGTATCATTAATTGGAAGTACACCAACTTCGCCTGCATATCCTTTATTACCTTGATATACTTTGCCATTTATTACGATACCACCTCTAACACTTAAATCAGTAAATAGTAGATATATCATATTGTTACATTCTATATTTGTTTTAAAATAGCCCAGAGCTATGGGGTTTAAATCATTTTCTAATATACATGGGATATTAAACTTATTTCTAATCTGGTTGATTAAAGAGACTTCCTTCCAATCATCAACTCCAAGCCCTGTAATATATCCATTTTCAGTTACTATACCAAGTACTATTATCCCAATATATTTAATATATTTATCTATTATGCTATCAAATAAATGCAATATACTCTCTTCATCCAAAAGTTTACATATAATATATCAGTTTTATTACACATTATCTACCATCAACACATTATAAAGTAATTAAATAAATCCTATTAAACAAATTTCAAGTTAAGGGTAAATTTGTAAATCCATATTTACCTTTTACTTTGGACTCATTACTATTTTATTATAATATTTTTTATAAATACATCATTACTTATGATACGGTTCTCCGTTACACCTCCAAAGGTGCACAGTTTTATATATTAACTTTTCTAATTTATATCTAGCATTTGCTATGCTTGTAGATTGTAGTTTAGTCGCTTCTATTTCTGTTTCCTTTAACAAATATTTATAGTAAAGTTCATATGCTTTTGTTCCATTTGTATATATTGCCTTTATATTACTATGTTCTAGGATATCTTCTAATTTTATAGGAATAACATTTGTTATAATTGAATTACTTGAATCGGCTATATCACAAGATTCTATTGTGTCCCATATTGCTATCTTATTATTTAAAAGCATCTTTTTGTTATCTTCAATAGTTAAATAGTTTGTACATTGTGTTATAGCTCCTATAACTTTTCAAAATCTATTTTACGGATGGCTATAATAAAAATCTATCTCTCTAGATTTAGCAGACGGAATTATTCCTAGTATCAATATTTCTGAATTTTCATCAAAACCTGATTTAAATGTATGATGTACACGTTCTACGATATAATTACTCTTTTCAATTTTAATTACTTTACTTATTTATTTAATTATAATACTCTATATTTATTATTTTCAATCAACTAGTTAAAATCATATAATTTTTTCAAATAAAAATCCACCAGCTTAGCTGGTGGTATTTCCTCAGCCCTATAAGGGCATATTACCTGCGATTGCGCCTTAAGGCGCTAAAAGGTCCGCCAGCCGCATATCTTCTGTTATTTGCTACCCTTGAAAGGGTCCATATATTCTTTTATACTTATTTGATCTGCTATCATATCTTCTCGTTCTTGATTTCTTATATATTCTTCAATTGCTTTTTTATTTCTTCCTACTGTATCAACATAAAATCCTCTACACCAAAAATGTCTACTTCCATATTTATATTTTAAGTTAGAAAATCTTTCAAAAGCATTGAACTACTTTTACCTTTTAAAAAAACTACAAAACCTGAAACGCTCATTTTCGGTGGAATTGAAACCAACATATGTATATGATCGACGCAAGCATGCGCTTCGATTATTTCAACGTCCTTCCATTCACAAAGTTGTCTTAGTATCTTTCCAATTTCAATTTTCTTTTCGCCGTAGATTTCTTTTCTCCTATATTTGGGCGCAAAAACTATGTGATATTTACAATTCCATTTTGTATGTGATAAACTATTACTGTCCATTATGGATGCCTCCTTTTGTTATTGAATTTGGCTGCGAACCTAATTCTATTTTAACAAATGGAGGTTTTTTTACATAATACACCGCTAAAGCTTATCTGAACACACTTGCATAGCAAGTGTTTTTTTTAATACAATAAAAAAGAGTGACCCCAGAGGTCACTTCTTTATATA
Source organism: Clostridium sardiniense (assembly GCF_019753795.1). NCBI lineage: Bacteria > Bacillati > Bacillota > Clostridia > Eubacteriales > Clostridiaceae > Clostridium > Clostridium sardiniense. The sequence continues at coordinate 16,020 of NZ_JAIKTU010000016.1, forward strand.
TAATAAATTACTATTATCAATTCACAAAATGCATATAAATCAGATGTATTAGTAAAGAACTCTTTTATAAATTTAATATATCTATCCCCTATTATATTATTTGATCTTTTAATACTTATTATATTTGTTACCTTGTTTATATCAATCTCTTCACCAAATTCATCAATAATACCTATTATTAACTCAGTTATATCTACAATGCAATTAGTAGACATCTCTTTATTTAACTGAAATCTAGATATATGATTTCGAATAAAATTTATAATATATGGATCATTAATTCTTTTTGCTGTACTAAATGCTTGTTTTAATAAATCATATTCTATTTCATATTCTCCATTTTGTTCGCACTTAACCCCTAGTGGTTGAAGTATTATCTTATTTAGCTTTAAATACTTATCTTTTAGTTCAAGATATTCCTCACATGGCTGTGTACATTCTTTTTTGGAGCATTGTAGATCTTTATTTACTAGTTCCTTATCTAATATTTCAATCATTCTAGTCTTATACTTTTGATTACATGATGGGCATGCAGCAGATAAATTAAACTTACAATGCTTTAAAAACTGTACAGATTTCTTTTCTTCATACCCACTCTTTTCTATAGAGTGCTCTATGTTAAATATTACATTGTTATCCGTTTTTAAATCCTTTCCACAATACATACAGTAGTAATTTGATGCCTTTAATAACAATGACTCAATTTCTTTTCTATATTTATCTCCATAGTAATTTTTATTTTTACTTGGATATTCTACGTCAAACCTAGTTGGAAAATTTAGTTTCATTATTTTGACCTTTCCTCTATAAACCTATATATTACCTTTTGTCTAATTGATAGAGAATTTTCATCAATATCATCTAGAGATACTTTTCTTCCTGATATACAATCTTTTACTAAATTGGATAATGCTATATCTTTTTCATCTTCAAATCTATTTGTATTAAATATATTTTTATCTATACTTTCTATATCATTAAGATCATTTCCATCAAATATTTGGTATGGATTTTTATCTACACTTTCATATGATTTTATAATTTTAATTACATCAAAATCCTTAGTTTTTTGAACAGTATATAATGAATGAGCACTTACAATAAATCTTATATTGCTATACTTTTCCTTTAATTTTTCTATAAATATACCTGAATTTTTATGGTCTAAATTCATATCAAGCTCATCAATTAAAATTAACTCACATCCAGCCTTACTTGCAAAATTTACCTCTACAAGCATTCTAAGTCTTGCTTGAAGTGCATCTGATAATTTATACAAAGATTCATCATTTAAATAAATCTCTATTCCATCTTTATCATCAGACGTTGCAAATACGTATTCTTCCTCATCGTTTTCAGAACCCCTATCCTGACTAGTTCTAAAATCTACATCCAGTATATTTTTTAATAGTTCTTTATATTCTTCACTATTTTCTATAAGTTCATTTAATATAACTTCACTTTTATGATTTCCTAGAAATACATCTTCTTTATTAAAGTTTTTGTCATCAACTCTATTTTCTATTATATCATGTGTTTTTAAGTCTGATAATTTTGTAAATCCACTTATTTCAACAGTTATACGCCTATTTTTTGAATCTATAAAGTATATTTTATCCTTATACTCCTTGCTGTCTTTTAACTTATTTATTATACCCTTTATGACTTTTGATTTTCCTGAATTATTCTCCCCAACAATTAATGCATGTCTGTAGCTATAATAGTTTTTGTTACTTTTTAAGTCATTTACTATTCTGTCAATTAAATTAACTACATTCATACTTATAACGTTCCTTTACTATGCCTATCGCTTTATTAAGTCTTTTTTCTACTGTAGACTTATTTGAGGTAGATTTTTGTATATCAAAATCCTTTTGTAAATCTAGGGAATTTATAAATGATAGATATTCAATATAGTTATTACTATCTAGCATACCTAGCTTAGAAAATGCTACAAAGATAGCTTCTACAATTAAAATCTTACCGCCACTAACTTTATCCTCATTCTCTAAGTCTTTTATCTTTGAGAAGAACTTATATAACTTTTCAACTTCTTGTTTTGCATGCTTTTTAGTTTCTTCATTTTTTATATCAATTTCCCTGTCCCCATTTGTATTGTGTCTTACATTAAAGTGCTCTGAATATAAATCTATCATATGCCCTAAGCTAAAGTTTTTAATTTCTTCTAGTTTTAATGTATTACTTTTTTTGTCATATTTAGTATATTTATCTAAGGCTAAGAATCTAAGTAAATACTCAAAGTCCTTTGATATAGAGCTTTTACCATAAATCTTTCTCCATGTTGAGTCGTTTTCATTAAGTTCATCTATATATTCATATAAGAAATTCTTTGAGTATACCCCATTTCTAATTTCCTGGCTACTTAATTCTTTTCCTGCACTATTTAGTAGTTTAAATATTTGAGTATATACACTGTATGGATTATCATCATTACATTCCACAAATACAACTTCTATTTTTTTTCTTTTTAGTATTCTCTTTGTTTTTTCATTAAAGCTCTCAAAGGTTATATCTTTATCATGTAATTTGAAGTCAGTCTTTCTTAAACTATACGTTTTTTCTAATTGTTTCTCTATATCTTTTTTCTCTGCCTTCATAGCTTTTCTCTCTGATTCTAGAAAACGTTCACTATACTTATCTAGTCTTTCGTTTAGCATTTCTATACTTTCTAACTTTAATGATACATCTTCAAAGTCTAGCCTTTTTCTATCACCTGTATTTTTATAGAATATATTTTTGTAATACATGAATATACTAGTTATTCTTTGTTGCCCATCAAGTATAGTGTACTTCCCTGTATACTTATCATAGTATAGATATACAGGAGGTATAGGTATATTCTTTATTAAAGATAATATTAGATTAGATGCTTGATTTTTTTCCCATACATACTTCCTTTGATATTTTGGTAATATATAGTCTCCTCTTTTTAGTCCATTTAACATTGTTTCAATATCCATACTTTGAGTACTATATGTTATTTTTTTATCTAATAGCTCCTCTACTTGGATATCATCTTTGCTATCTGACTCTATATAATCATTTGATTTTCCATTATTATCTAATTCGATCATACTTCCTCCTAATAATATTATTATATCTATATTATATCATATAGTATTTCTCTAAGCGTTATCAAGTAAACGCTTAAGTAAAAGTAGTTCCTTAATTCTTCAGGAATTGTAAATACAGCATGTCTATGAGTTACATTTAACATATTATCAACTTGCTTATCTGACCATTTTAAAGAATACATCCTTCCACATTTGCTACAAAATTTAGTTATATATATGAATCCATGAATATACTCTGATTTGCATTTTAAACATTTGTGCTTAATATATCCATTTTCTATATTTCCACAATCTAAAACTCGTTCTACTATATATTTTATATGCTTATATATTTCTTTTCTAACTCTATGTCTCTTCAGTTTTTTAAATTCTTCCAATTTATTTTATAATATATTTTTTATAATTTTGTCATTTTTATGTTTTCTACACCTATTCATACTACTATTATACACAAGTTTTCCACAGTTTTTGAATTACCATAATCCACTTGTAATTTTAAAAATTTCCTTACTTGTGATACGGTTCATTCTTCATTATCCTAAATGCTCTATAAACTTGCTCTAGAAGCATAACTCTAAATAATTGATGTGGAAATGTCATCTTAGAAAAGCAAAGCTTATAATCAGCTCTTCTTATAACTTCTTCAGAGAGTCCAAGACTTCCCCCTATAACAAATACTATATTTGAGTTTCCTGTTACTCCACATTTTTCTATAAAACTAGAAAATTCTTCTGATGTAACTTGTTTTCCTTTAAGATCCATAGCAACAACATAAGATGTGTCCTTTATCTTTGAAAGTATAGCTCTCCCTTCCTTTTCCTTTATTTGTTGCTCTTCTTTATCTGATGCATTATCAGGTGTTTTTTCATCTGATAATTCAATTATATCTAACCTACAATATCTTCCTAATCTCTTTGAGTATTCATCTATTGCTTGTTTTAAATATTTTTCTTTTAATTTACCTACAGTTACTAATGTTATATTCATTTGTCCTCCTAATAATTATTTGCACATTTATACAAATAATTAGCCAATACTCTATTACCTAGATTATTGGCATCTTTATTTTACTTTATTAAATTATGTAATAAATCACCTATCATAATGCATAAATATTATTATAGGTAATTGTATGCACTAGTTAAATATTATATTCTGAAGGCGTCTCCTTGCGTTCATTACATTTGTTAAGTATAGTTATACTTTTTTAATTTAACTGGTGCAGTCTTATTTTTTAATATCCTATATTTTCATTTAGGAAAATTACATGTATTCTATCAGATACATTTTGTCTTCTTATTAGAGTATACTCATTGCATATTCTCTCAGGACTACTACAATCCATGCAGTACCCAACTTTAGCACATGGAGTCTTTCTATCTAATCTCTTTGCATTAATAGGTGCTGATTTTTCTCTATTTCTCTTTATAGCTTCATCAACATCCTTAACTATTTTATTAGATCCACAGATAACTATAACCTTATCCGGACCATATAGCATTGCTGCTACCCTATTACCAGTACCATCAACATTATATAGCTCTCCGTTTTCTGTTACAGCATTACTGCTTACAAAATATGCATCTGATAAGAATGCTTGTCTAAATATATTTGTTATTTCTTCTCTAGTAATTCCATCTTTATATCTATCTAAAAAATCATATCTTCCACTTCTTAGATGATCTATGACCCCTGTTTCAAATAACGTCATTGAGCCACCGCAAGAAACTATTGATCCTTCATCTACAATGTCCTTAATAAGCTCAATAAGATTATATCTGTCCTTTACATAATATCCGTTCATATTGTTCTTTTTTAAAGCTTCTATTGTTCTTTCAATCTTCTTTTCATTTGACCAAATAACATTACTATCCATTACAAACCCTCCTAGAAAATTATATAATAACAAAAGCCCATAAGAAATCTATGAGCTTTTTAATATTCAAGTTAAACTATTTTCCACAACATTTTTTGTATTTCTTACCACTACCACATGGACATGGATCGTTTCTTCCTATCTTTTCTTCGTTTCTAACGATACCTGATTGTCTATATTCTTTTTGGATTTCTTTTCTCTTTTCTTCTGAGAAAATACCTTCCCATTGTGGTAAATTATATAAATAATCTGCTTTAGCATCAAGCATATTAAAATATAACTTTTCAAGGTCTATATCAAATACTAATTCTGTATTTTCATCTATAGCTTCTAAGTCATATGATGATTTTAAACTATCATTTATTCCATCAACAAATCCCATTACAAACTCAGCTGTAGTGTTATACTTACTAGCTAATTCTTTTATTGTAGTCTTCTTAATCTCTTTATGGTTTGATAATAAATCCTTGTATATGCCTGTTTCTATGTTACCATATTCTTGCCAAAAAGCTTTCTCACCTTTTTCTTTTACATATTCAACAACCATATCTGTCCAATCTTTGTATAAACTCATCTCATTCTCTCCTCTTTCTTTCTTTAAAATTATAAGTTAATTAATGAGCTAGGTTCATGTCTACTAGCCATTGAAATTTTAACATCCAAACCTTGCTTAACACCCTCATCTTCTAAAACGCTTAAAACCGTCTGATAAGCTAAATCTGGATGATTATTAGTACCACTTAAGTGACCTAATATTATTTGTTTATTATTACCGTGCTTTATTAGCTCTGTTATAGCTTTTCCACAGTCATCATTTGATAGATGTCCAATTTCACTTAATATTCTTCTCTTAAGATTATAAGGATATGGTCCAAACTTTAACATACTAACATCATGGTTGCACTCTAAAAGTATTATATCTGACTCTTTAATATTGTCTCTTATCTCTTCTGTGAATGTACCAAAGTCTGTTGCTATACTTGCAGTATTATCCTTAGACTTTATTGTATATCCAACTGGTGCAATAGCATCATGAGGAATATTAAAGGATTTAATAGCTAGATCCTTTATTTCCACAGTGCTTCTTTTATCCATTATCTTAATGTTATGTTCTTTTATCTTACCTATTGAATTTTTCATGGCTTCCCATGTCTTATCATTGGCATATATAGGAATGTCATATTTTCTTGATATAACACCTACCCCTTTAACATGATCTGAATGTTCATGGGTAATAAAAATACCATCAATATCTCTAGGATTTTGATCTATTCTAGTTAATGCTTCATCTATCTTCTTTCCTGGCATACCGGCATCTATTAATATCTTTGTATTATCATTTCCAACAAAGATGCTATTCCCACTACTTCCACTATAAAGTGAACAAAATATCATTTGTTGTTCCCCCAAATTTTACTCTACTACACTAACTCTTCTTACATCTGCACCAAGTTTTCTAAACTTATCTTCGATGTGTGGATACCCTCTATCTATATGTTCTATACTTGTAATTTCTGTTACGCCTTCAGCCACAAGTCCTGCTATAACCATTGCAGCTCCTGCTCTTAAATCTGTTGCTTTAACTACAGCACCTGTAAGTTTTGAAACTCCATCTATTATAGCTACTCTACCTTCAACCTTTATGTTAGCACCCATCTTCTTAAGCTCATCAATGTGCTTATGTCTGCTTTCCCATATAGATTCAGTTATTAAACTTCTTCCTGGTACCATACTTAATAATGTTGACATTGGTTGCTGAACATCTGTTGGGAAGCCTGGATATGGAGCTGTCTTAACATTAACTCCCTTTAGCTTTCCATCATATCTAACTCTTACCGAATCGTCGCCTTCTTCAATTATAGCACCCATTTCATTAAGTTTTGCTGTTATTGATTCTAAGTGCTTTGGTATAACATTTGTAATAGTTACATCACCTTTTGTTGCTGCTGCAGCTATCATAAATGTACCTGCTTCTATTTGGTCTGGAATTACGCTATACGCACATCCAACTAATTTATCAACTCCAGTTATTCTTATAATATCAGTTCCTGCACCTTTAATGTTAGCTCCCATTGAGTTTAAGAAGTTTGCAACATCAACTACGTGAGGTTCTTTTGCAACATTTTCTAAGGTAGTTACTCCTTCAGCTCCTGTAGCAGCTATCATAACATTTATTGTAGCTCCAACAGAAACAACGTCGAAGAATATGTTAGTTCCAACTAATCTATCTGCCTTAACCTTTACTGCTCCATGCTCTATAGTTACATCTGCACCAAGTGCTTCAAAACCTTTTATATGTTGATCAATAGGTCTTACCCCTATCGGGCATCCCCCTGGAAGCTCTACTCTTGCTTCTTTAAATCTTGCAAGAAGTGCTCCTATAAAGTAATATGATGCTCTCATTCTTCTTACGTCTTCTGTGCATGCATCATATGTATGTACTTCTGTACTATCTATTTCTAACGTATTATTATCAATTTTATTTAACTTACATCCTAAGCTTAAAAGTATTCTTTCTAAGCAATGTACATCTTCTATATCCGGTATGTTATCTATAACACACTTTTTTTCACTCGCAATTATTGCCGCTGGTAATATTGCAACCGCTGCATTTTTTGCTCCATTTATATCAACTAAACCTTTTAGAGGATTCCCTCCATTTATAACTAACTTTTCCATCCAATTCACCCTTATTTTTTAGATTCTATATATTTAAAATTCCCAATATTTAATTAATTATCCAAAAAAATATCTATTAGACATTATAATCCTATTATTATTTTTTAATAGTTCGATTATCATTATAACACAAACTTGTATTATTGAAATATTTTTTTTAATAAAGTTAAAAAATAAGATAGATAAAAGCTTTGTAACGCTTTTATCTATCCATTAAATAGGTTAATTATTAATATTTACTATATCATTGACCTAATTTCTAGTCCAATTCAAATGAATTACAATCTGTACATTTCTTTGATTCGGCTTTAATTTCATGTTTACCTACTTCAATTACATTTAAAGTACAGTAATCATCATCTTTACAATGATATTTGCACTCATCAACTATACATTTAATACTAGAATTATGATTTTTATCCATGTCTAATCCCTCCTGAAAGTTTAATTTACAATATTATTATCTGTAGATTTGCCTTATTTATTCCCTTCAGTTTTTTTCTATAAAGTATTATGTTATAATTTATAGAAAGGTTTGGATATTAAAATCCATAAGAATATATTATGTGAGGTAAGATATGAGATATTATATTGTTGCATTATTTGATGACTCTTCATATGAAGTTATTAATCCAGTTCAAAAGACAGTGTCTAGAAAACTAAGAGCAAACAGGAATTCACCGGCACCTTATATTGCACTAGAAGTAATCGATAATCCTAATGTAGAAAAACTAAATACAGTTATTGAAAAGATATTACGTCCTTATAAAAAATTTAAGGTTGAACTTTCTAGTGATCTTTCTATTAGTGAAGATTTAAAAACAGTAAACTTAGGTATAAGTTATAGAGGATACATAAAGAAAATAGAAAGAGCCCTTACAGATAATCTAAAACTTCATGGATTTAATGTTAGAGAGAATAATTCAGATAATCCTTCTGTATCTTTAGCTAATCTAAATTATGTTTCTAAAGATCCTAAAAAGAAACCTTTAGATTCACAAATTATTCCTCAAAATAAAATAGAAAATAAAACACTTAAAATAGATAAGTTCCAATTATGGAAAGTTCCTAACAATAAAAGAGAATTCAAAGTTAAAGATTTTGAGTTAAAAACTTTCTAATTCGCTATATTTATCGTTTTTTTATTAATAACTTCATTTATATTAAATGAAGTTATTTTTTTGTCTGTTTAGTCCAATTTTTAAAAATTTTTAGAATTTTTAAAATAAATTTTATTTGTATTCGTTTACTCCCCTTTTCATAAATACAAAGTTTTTGTAAAATGGATTAGTATAATTGCCTTAAGAACAGGGGGATTTGTTAATGTTTATTTCAAATTTATTTAAAGTACAAAAAGAACTTGATAAAAAACTAAATATCAATCCAGAGTTAGATGAGTATAAGATAAAAGCTCGTCAGAATTTAGAACTACACATAAAAGTAAGTGACCTTGCAAATGAGACTAATTGTTTTGCATATACAATTGATAGAAAAGAAGCTACTGATACTAATGTAGTACTATCAAAATATGTAAAGTGCTTAAAGCAGGTGCTTTCAGTTGGTATTACTAATGGATACGATGAAGTAGATGAGATTACTATACAGCCTAATGAATATTGCTTAAGCGACCAATTTCTTAATTTATACATAGATATAAATGATTTAATTATTTCACGTTCTGAAGATCATTTTGAGACATTATTTGAGGATTTACTAAGCCTTGGTGATACCTTAGGCTTCTCAGAACAGCAAATAATACAAGAATTTAATAAGTTATCTAATTAATTTTTCTGCTATAAGATTTTTCTTATAGCTTTTTTTATTATATTTAATATCTAATTGGTAACACTAACATTGAGGTGATTCAATTGTTAGGATTTATATATGCAATAATATCTGGAATTTCAATGAGTCTTCAAGGAGTATTTAATACGAGACTTGGAGAAAAGATAGGAACTTGGGAAACAAACACTTTAGTTCAATTAACAGGACTAATAATTACATTAATCGTTACTGTATTTGTAGGTAAAGGTGATTTTAAAGCTTTAAGCGGTGCTAATAAAATATACTTATTAGGAGGAGCATTAGGAGTCGTTATTATCTTTACGGTAATGATGAGTATTGGATCTTTAGGTACTACCTGTGCTATAGGTATTATTTTAGTATCTCAACTTGTTACGGCAGCCATAATTGATTATTTTGGCCTTTTTGGAAGTGAAAAAATAAATTTTACCTTAAAAGAATTTATAGGTGTTGCAATTATGATAATAGGTATTATAGTATTTAAGTGGAAAGGTTAACTTAACACTTAAGGAGGTGTACTTATGAATTTTTTTAAGAACGTACACTTTTTATCACAATTAACTTATAACAATTTAAAAGAATACTTTAAAACTAGAGAGATATCAAATAATGATCCAATAGAGGAAAATTCTATACATTGGTACGGTCATGCGACAACAATAATAAATTTATCTGGAAAAATCATCGTAACTGACCCTGTTATATCAAATAGATTAGGATATTTTAAGCGAGTTATTGATAAGCCATTTGATTTAGCTGAACTTAAAATTGATTACATTGTTCTTTCTCATGGCCATATGGACCATATGCATTTCCCTTCATTAAAAAGATTAAGAAGGCTTAATAAAGATGCTACAGTTATAGTTCCAAAAGGATACAAGAGAATTTTATCAACAATGGGATATAAAAATGTAAATCTCTTAAGAACTGGTGATACTTTTGAAGATGATTTCTTAAAAATCACTTCAGTTCAGGCCAATCATGATGGCCGTAGATTCTATGTAGGTATAGATGATGAAAGTAATTCTTACCTTATAGAAAGAAATAATACTAAGGTATTCTTTGCAGGAGATACTGCATACACTGAGAATTTTAAGGGTATTGAATGTGATATAGCATTAATGCCAGTAGGTTGTTATAAACCTGCTAGATTCCAACATATGCATTGCTCCCCTGAAGAAGGTTATAAAATGTATAAAATGATGAAAAGTAAAACAATGATCCCAATACACTATAAAACATTTAAAATTTCTTTAGAGGACTTTAATGAAACACATGAGACTCTTGTTAATTTTAAAGATGATACAGTGAAAATAATTAATGTAGGTCAAACTTATAAGATATAAAATAATATTAACAATTAAAGGACTTAAACTATAATATGGTATTGTAATAACTATTATAGGAGTCCTTTATGTTTAATCTCAGAAGTAAGCTTGACTACAATTTAAATATTGCCATAAAAGAAAATGCTTATAAAAAATATAGAGTTCTTATAAAGTGTAAAACTTTATTTTCTTCTATTGTAAAGAAAGTTTCTCACTTTAAAGAAGCTTTAATTTATCCATTAGAGTATTGCAATATAGTTGTAGCCAATTTAAATAAATATGAAATCAAATTAATTTTGGAGTATCCAGAGGTCGAAAAAATTTTCTTTGATGACTATTTATTTTTGTGTGGCATGAGTGTAAGTGCAGCTAACAATTGCTATTCTCTAAATAAAGATAAATTAAATTATTCAGGTACTAACATAAAAATAGGCTTAGTAGATAGCGGAGTTTATCCTCATACTGATTTATTAAGTCCTAATAATAGAATAGAAGCGTTTTTTGATATTATTAATGGTGCTCAAAATCCTTATGATGATAATGGACATGGTACTGCAATGGCTGGATTAATTTGTGGCAGTGGTATCTCTTCAGATAATTTATATAAGGGAATAGCGCCATCTAGTAAAATAGTATGTTATAAGGCCTTCGACAAGTTAGGTAAGGGATATGCTTCTGATATTCTCTATAGCATAGAAAGTATTATAAGATCTTCTATGGCTAATAATATAAGAATTTTATGCCTTCCATTTGAATTATTAAATCATAATTATTATATTATAGATGCATTTAACTCTATGTTTAATGTCGCTATAAAGAATAAAATGATCCCTATAGTACCAAGTGGAAGTACTAATTCAAGTTTTAATAATATTATGGGAATTGCAACCTTAAAGAATTGTATAACTGTTGGTGGAGTTGAAACTAAAAATTCTAACGCCCCATACCTATACTCTTCAAAGGGACCATATTGTAAGTTAGTTAAGCCTGATTTTGTTTCAGTATGTACTAATATAACTTCCCTTAATAGTAATACTTCTTATATATCTGAAAAAAACGGCACCAAGCTATATCCGCCTAAGCTTGATGCCAATTATAAAACTTTTAGTGGTACTTCATTATCAGTAGCTTTTGTAAGTGCTGTATCTGCACTTATATTAGAGCATAATAGTTCTTATACCTTTGATGATGTTCTATCAATAATAAAGCTTGCTTGTGATCGCAAAGATCTACCAAAAGCAAATGTTGGAGAAGGTATTTTAAATTTCAATAATATATTAAAATAATTAATTTATATATCCTTCAGGATTTACGGGATTTCCATTTACTCTTAATTCAAAATGCAAATGGGGTCCTGTACTCCTTCCAGTATTGCCTACTCTCCCTACAAGATCTCCCTTTTTAACTTTATCTCCTTCTTTGACCTCAAACTCACTCATATGAGCATACCTAGTTTCTAATCCATCCTCATGTTCTAATATAACAACTTTCCCATATCCATCTCTTTCATAAAACACGCTCTTAACTACACCGTCAAAGGCAGCCATGATAGGATCTCCAATATTCCCTGCTATATCCATCCCTTTATGAAGCTTCCCCCATCTCTCCCCAAAGGTAGAGGTTACTACCCCTCCTCTAGTTGGGCTACTTAAAAATGCAAAATTATTGTCTATGGGACTCTTTGTTCCTTTGTATACAACTTTACTTTTGCTACTTTCAATTATATTTTCTGATAAGACTTTAGTATCTATCTTCTTTCCGTTTCTATATGTAACATTAACAACTTGCTCTTTCTTTCCCTTTTTACCCTCTTCTTTAATTTTACTCTCACCAAGCAATAAATTATCAGTTCTCTCTATCTTTACTATTGGCTCTATATCTACTACTTGCTTATCATTAACCACTAGGTCTACATCTATTGCATTTTTATTTTCTTTAACTATTTTGTCAGCCAAATAATCACTATTATTTAAATTAGATATTTTGACTTTCTCCTCTTTTAAATTTATATTACCTTTTACATTTATTGAAGCTATCTTATCTCTATCTATGTTATTTGCTTTAGCATAATATGACCCAACCTTAGATAAGGTTTCATTCATATCATCTTTATCTAATACATACCCTATTTTTTTGTTATCTATATTGAATGACTTTAGTGTTACTTCATCACTCATTGTCTTTAAAACATTCTCTTCAATCTCGTTATATGTACTTAATTTAACATCATCACTTATTCTTTTAAATGATATCTTCTCTTCATGAATCTTTTCTTCATCTTTTAATGTCCTATTTAAATTATCTATTATGCTACTATAATCTGATTTAGCTTCCTCTTTACTGCTACTATATCCAATAACAGCATCTCCTATATACATTTCAAATGCCTTAGTCTTAGAATCTAAATAAAGGTTAGTTAATAAAAAGGCTACAAACATTGCTGTAACTGAAAAAATTATTTTTTTCCTACTACCCGAGTCCATAAATCTCTCCTCTTTTTCTTAAAATTTGTAACACATCCCTTAACTTACCCAATAATTATTTTTTTATACATATATTATTTTTACCTTAAGTTGTTATAACACTACCACTTTGTTATAATTAATTTACATATAACCAATAATATAATTTAGACTTATTAAATTTAATTTGAAAGGTAGAGATACGCTAAATGAGCACTTTTATGCTTAAAAATACAGCCTTAACTTTTACTCCTGTGAGCAATGTATTTATAGAAAAATATATGCCCAAAGCTCGTGGTGAGTTCGTTAAGGTTTATTTATTAATGTTAAAATATAATATTGCTAGCGAACCTGGAGTTAACTCCTCTGTACTAGCCGCAACATTAAACTTACTAGAATCAGATATAATGAATGCCTTAAACTACTGGAATGATGAAGGTGTTATTAAATTAGTCCCTATAGATAAAATGAGTAACTTTAGTATAGAGTTCTTATCACTTGAAGATGAAGACCCTAATGTAAATAAAGATAATATAAATATTCTAGAAGCTTTAAACAACAGTGAAACTACCGATATGCTTAAGGATATTGAAAAAATTCTTGCAAGACCTTTATCTAGTAAAGAAATGGAGATATATCTAGGATGGCAACGTGAATTTAATTTTCCATCTGAGCTTATTCTTATCTTAATAGAATATTGCTCTTCAAAGGGGAAAAATAATTTTAGATATATAGAAAAAGTTGCAGAATCTTGGAATGATATGAATATCAAAACTGTTGAAGAAGCCCAAATTCATATTAAACAAAATGAAGATAAGTGGACTAAGATAAGAAGGATTCTATCCTATCTTGGAATGAAATCTTCAGAAGTTATGAAACCCCAAGAAGAAATGCTTGAAAAATGGATTTTTACTTATAAGTTCAATATGCAACTAATTGAGAAAGCCTGCGATATATGCTTTGAAAGACTTAATAGAGCTGACTTTAAATACATAGATGGTATATTAGGTAAGTGGCATCAAAACAATATCAAAACAATTGAGGATATTGCCCTTAAAGATAAAAATAAATCTAATAGTAAGCAATTTAAAACCAACTATAACAATAATACTAATTCTAATAAACCAAAGGCTATAAGATTCAATGATTTTACGCAGAGAGAATATGATTATGACTCTCTAGAAAAGAAATTGTTAGGATGGGATAAAGATGATTAAAGGATATCAATCAGAGTTAATGGAAGTGTATCAAAAAATTAGGAATGAAGAAGATAAGAGACTTAAGCAAAGAAGAGCAGAAATAAAGTCTTTATATCCTGAAATATTAGATTTAGATAATGATATTCACAAACTTTCATTAAAACTTACAATGACAATTTTAAAAAAAGATACAAGTGAAGCTGACATAAGAAAGATTAAAGATGATATAACAGATTTAAGAGCAAAAAAATGTGAGCAACTAGTATCACATGGATATGACCCTGAGTATCTTAATATGCATTATAGATGCAAAAAGTGTCAGGATACTGGATATATAGGAATAGAAAAATGTAATTGTTACAAAGATAAGTTAGTTAAGCTTTATTATAAGGATTCTGAACTTCAAGATCTTTTAAGAGATAATAATTTTAGTAACTTTAATATAGAATTATTCTCATCTTCAAAAGAAAATGGAGAAAAGTATTCTCCTAGAACTAATATGAAGAATAATCTTGATTTCGTTATGAAAGACTTTATTCCAAACTTTAAACATGGATCAGATAATTTATTATTCTATGGAACACCTGGAAGCGGTAAAACATTTCTTTCATACTGTATAGCTAAAGAATTATTAGATAGAGGTTTCCTTGTAGTATATAAAACTTCTAATGAACTAATAAGATGTCTAATGGATATAAAGTTTAATAATAACTACTATCTTGAAAAACTATTACTTGATTGTGATCTTCTTATAATTGATGATCTAGGCTCGGAGCAATTAAATGATTTTGTTGCTACTGAACTTTTTAATCTTATAAATAGAAAACTTCTTAAAAAGAAAAGAATGATAATATCAACAAACCTAACTTTATCAGGAATTGCTAAACATTATAGTGAGAGAATTTCTTCAAGACTTCTTGGTAATTTTAGATTATATAAATTTTATTCTGACGATATAAGAATAAAATTAAATCTAGCAAAAAGATAATATTTTATAATATATAAAGGAGTATTAGTAATAATACTCCTTTATTATTCTGATTTATATATTAAGCAAATAGTCTCCATACTTGTGTTGTAATGAAGCAAACAATTATACCAGCAATTGTTGGTATTAAAAAACCTAGGGCAGTCCATTTAATACTCTTGGTTTCTTTCTTAATAGTCCATAGTGTTGTTCCACATGGATAATGCATTAAGCATAGTATCATAGTATTAATGGCAGTTAACATTGTCCATCCATTAGCAACCAATAATTCTTTAAGCTCCACTAAACTATCTAATTCTAACATTGTTGTAGCTCTTAAGTAACTCATTATTATTATAGGCATTACTATTTCATTTGCTGGTAGGCCTAATATAAATGCCATTAATATATAACCATCTACCCCTATCGCATTAGCAAAAGGACTTAGAAAATCAGCACATATAGATAGCAACGTAGCATCTCCAATCATTATATTAGAGAATATCCATATTATTATTCCAGCTGGAGCTGCAACAGCTATAGCCCTACCTAATACATAAAGAGTTCTATCTAATATTGACCTTACAATAACTTTACCTATTTGAGGCTTTCTGTATGGAGGTAGTTCTAATATAAAATTTGAAGGTAATCCTTTTAATATAGTCTTTGATAATATCCTAGATACAATTAACGTCATTAAGACACCTAAAATGATAACTACGGTCACTGTAATAGCTGATATAAAGCTTCCCTTAATACCTACTGCTATTCCTCCCACAAATATCGATGCTATAGAAATAAGCATAGGAAATCTACCATTACAAGGCATAAATGCATTAGTTAATATAGCTATAATCCGTTCCCTCGGAGAATTAATTATTCTACATCCTATTATTCCTGCTGCATTACATCCAAGCCCCATACACATTGTAAGGGCTTGTTTACCACAAGCACAACATCTCTTAAAACATTTATCTAGATTAAATGCTATTCTTGGCAAATAACCTAAGTCCTCAAGTAGAGTAAACATAGGAAAGAAAATCGCCATAGGAGGTAACATTACTGAAATTACCCAAGCTAAAGTAACATAAACACCATCAATTAATACCCCTCCTACCCAAGATGCTAAGTTTAGTCCTGCAAAGAATTCTCTAAGATAATTCTCTCCATATCCAAACATATTAGCTAGAAGCTCTGACGGATAATTTGCTAAAGTTATAGTTATCCATAATACAGTTAATAAAGTCACTATCATAATAGGTATTCCTGTTGATTTAGATACTAGTATCTTATCTATCTTCCTTTGTGTCTTATTATATTCTCCTTCAGCCTTAACGACTTTATTTCCTACTCTTTCAGCTTCATTTATTATAGATTTTATTATTATATCTTCTATTGATTTATCTTTATGACTCTTATTAAGATTATCTCTTATTTTGTATATCATCTGTATATACTTTTCTTCAATATTATATTTATAGTATAAGGTCTTTAAAATGCTATCATTTCCCTCTAATATTCTAATCGATATCCATCTACTTTTTCTTTTATCCACTTTAACAGCTTGATTTATTATAACTTCTATTTCTTCTATTGCTTTTTCTATATCAAAACTATAATTTATTGCATTTTTTTTCTTGTTTGTTAGTTTAACTTCCTTAAATATAGCCTCTTTTAATTCTTCTATCCCAATTCCATTTCTAGCAGATGCTGAGACAATAGTTGAATTTAATTCCTTTGACAGTGATTCTAAATTTATTTCTATGTTTCTTTTCTCCGCTTCATCAATTAAGTTTACACATAATATTGCTTTATCTGTTATTTCAGATATTTGTATAAATAAGTTTAGATTTCTTTCTAATGATGTTGCATCAGCTATAACAACTACTATATCTGGCTCGCTAAAACAAATATAATCTCTTGCTATTTCTTCCTCTTCAGAATTCGATAATAATGAATATGTTCCTGGTAAGTCTACTACTTTTATTATTGAACCTTTAAATTCATAATATCCCTCTGCATTAACTACTGTTTTACCTGGCCAATTTCCGGTATGTTGATTTAATCCAGTAAGTGCATTAAATACAGTACTCTTGCCTACATTTGGATTACCAGCTAATGCAACAACATAATCTTCTTTAATGTTTCCCTTTCTTTTATCTGGTGATAATAATCTAAGTCCCGTAGAGTTTTTAGTTAATCCCATATCCTTTCTCCTAACATTTTATTACTTCTATCTTTTCACCATCCTCTTCCCTTATCGCAATTACAGTACCCCTTATCAAATATGCTTTTGGGTCTCCAAAAGGTCCCCCATACAAAACCTTTATATCTGTTCCCTCTATTATCCCTAAGTCAAAAAATCTTCTTCTTAAATCTCCCTCTGCTTTTACATCAATAACCTTAACAGTTGATAATATCTCTGCTTCCTTTAAATTCATCTTTTATTCCTCCTCATAATAGCACTTTCCTAGATTTGCTTATATTAACTTTATCCAGCTAAACTTCAAAATTCACTTTTCTAATCGCACCTTTGCTCATAATAAATTATGATAAAAAATGACCTATTGTGATTAATATAACTTATAATTTATTGCATAAAAAAAAGAAGTAAGTATAAACTTACTTCTTTTGGCGACTCAGAAGGGGCTCGAACCCTCGACTTCCAGCGTGACAGGCTGGCACTCTAACCAACTGAGCTACTGAGCCATATTGAATTTATGTGGTGGGCACAACAGGGTTCGAACCTGTGACCCCCTGCTTGTAAGGCAGGTGCTCTCCCAGCTGAGCTATGCGCCCACATAAAAAATATTAAAAATGGTGACTCCTAGGGGAATCGAACCCCTGTTACCACCGTGAAAGGGTGGTGTCTTAACCGCTTGACCAAGGAGCCATATTAAGTTAAAAAATTTATTGGAGCTAGCGATCGGACTTGAACCGATAACCTGCTGATTACAAGTCAGCTGCTCTGCCAATTGAGCCACGCCAGCTTATTCAGCTTTTTAAAATTTAAATGGCGACTCAGAAGGGGCTCGAACCCTCGACTTCCAGCGTGACAGGCTGGCACTCTAACCAACTGAGCTACTGAGCCGTATTAAAATTTATGTGGTGGGCACAACAGGGTTCGAACCTGTGACCCCCTGCTTGTAAGGCAGGTGCTCTCCCAGCTGAGCTATGCGCCCACATAAAAAATATTAAAAATGGTGACTCCTAGGGGAATCGAACCCCTGTTACCACCGTGAAAGGGTGGTGTCTTAACCGCTTGACCAAGGAGCCATGTTAAGAAACTTATCTATGCCTCGCGCTTTCGTTTATTGGCGCTAATCACATAGACTATATTACATAAAATCAATTTAAGTGTCAACACTTTTTTAAAATAATTTTTTATTTTTTTTCTTTTTTATTCCTAATATATTAATTTTCTTGATTTTATTCTGTAATAAAACGTCCTTTACCCTTTGATTTATCAAGGTTCTTAATAGCTTCATCATATTTTGATAAAAGCTTTTCTTTTTTTTCAATATCTTTTTTTATTTTATAAATTTCTTTAGTACATATATTGATGAATTCTTCTCTATATAATACTTCTGTCTCTAAATTATAATTTTTCCTATTAAATTTTCTTCCTGAGGCTAATATTTTTAATGGATATGTTTTGTTTACTACTAATAAAAGATTTTTTTCCCAAATATTATTCTTATTTACAGAATAATTATCTATTAATAAATTTATATCTTCTATTTCTTCATTGCAATTAATCCTTATCTCCTCTAGAAGTGCTTTATATAAAAATACTGATATTCCTCTCTTAAGTTTTATTTTTAATAACTCCTTATTTTGCATTAAGAACTTATCTAAATTGTTTTCTGGAATTATTTCTACATCTATATTATAAAATTCTTTTAGGTTCTCAACGTTTGGATATATAACCAAAACCTTATCATAATTAATTCTTCTTACTTTAAATTCTTTATTATAATCTTCTAATTCTTTATTTTTTATAATAACTCTCATTTTGTCCACCTCAATATTTAATATTCCTTCCTTTAACGAAAATTATTACTGTGGTAGAATCTATTTAAAATATATATTAAGGAGAAAATTTTAAATATGATATATCATGATTTAATAATAGTTGGCGGCGGTGCTTCAGGACTTATGGCAGCAATTTTAGCTAAAGATCTTGGATTAGATGTTGCTATAGTAGAAGGAACAGATAGAGTTGGTAAGAAAATTCTCACTACTGGTAATGGTCGATGTAATATTTCAAATTGTTCTATATCTTATCCTTTTAAAAATTATCATAGTTCAAATAAAGATTTTTTTATAAATGCATTAAATAGTTTTTCAATAGAAGATACAAGAAATTTCTTTTTATCTATAGGATTACCTATAGTGGAACTTGAAAATAATAAACTTTATCCACAGTCACTCCAAGCCTCATCAGTTGTGGATATTTTTAGATTTGCTATAGAGGATAGAAATATCCCTTTATACACAGATTGCAAAGTAAAAACTATCCACAAGAAAAATAAATTTAAATTATCCACAAGTAATGATGAGTTTAAAGAGTTTAGTTGTGAAAAACTTTTACTTTGCTGTGGAGGAAAATCAGCTGTTAAAACTGGATCAGATGGATCTGGCCATAAACTTGCAGAAAACCTAGGCCATTCAATAACTAAATTAATGCCTGGAATAGTTCAGCTTAAGCTTGATTATCCAAAGCTTAAAGGCTTATCTGGAATTAAGTTTGATGGAAAAGTATCTCTTATTTCTAATAATAAAATTATTAGAGAAGATAGTGGGGAAATTTTATTCACAGATTACGGAATATCAGGTCCTCCAATTCTTCAACTTTCATCCACAGCTTCTAGATGTCTAAGTAATCATGATGATGTGTGGATAAAAATTGATATGATGGAGAACAAATCTTTAGAAGATGTTAGTAACTTTATTTATGGCCATCTATCAATGTTTTCACATAGAAGTATTTCAAATTCATTAATTGGAGTTCTTAATAAGAAGCTTGTTCCTATTCTTCTTAAAGATATAGGAATTGATAATATTCATGTTCCTTGTTATGATTTGGATTGGAAATATCAAAATGAGCTTATAAATAGACTTAAGGATTGGAAATTTAAATGTATTGGTACTAAAGAATTCCAAAATGCTCAAGTTACTGTTGGTGGGGTTAATACTAAAGAAGTAGATATGAATACCCTTGAGTCTAAAATAGTTAAGGGACTTTATTTTGCTGGCGAAATTTTAGATGTTGATGGTGACTGTGGAGGATTTAATCTTCAATGGGCTTGGAGTTCTGCATACTTTGTAGCAAATTCAATAGCAAAAAATAAATAATAGTTTTTGAATTAAAAATAAATCGGCTACCACTTTAGTGGTAGCCGATTTTTTTAAAATTTTAATTATTTTCTACCTTTCTCCAGTGAGCTTCTAATAATGTTAGTTCATCACCTTCTAGGTTTGTAATTCTATGTAATGTAACTAATCCATTCTCTTCTTCTCTAACTTCTGCTGATACATGAATTCTATTTCCATAAGTAGTCTCTCTCTCAAATACTATTTTTATTCTACTTATTTCATAACCTTTAATAACTTCTATAGGTACAGATTCTATGGCCCATTCAATATACTTAACATTATTTACATGCGTGTTAGAGTCTATATCACTATATCTTATTTGGAACTCCTTATAATGATCTTCTCTCTCCATCTTTTCTATTTTTTCCATATCTATAGCTACTTCCATATCGCCCTCTTCACCATAGATTTCATATTGCTCTTTAAGTATTCTTGCTGGTCTTCTTTTCTGTATATTTATGAAGAAAAATAATGCAGTAGCTTCAGCAAGTAACTCTCCATCTTCACTCTTTATTAGATATTTCCTAAATGCATAAAACTTTTTAAATCCTACTGGCATTGTAGTAACATAAATCTTGTCTCTATATTTTGGATATCTATGAATTTTTATATCATACTTATAAAATACCCATGCACATCCATGAGATAATTGAAACTCTATAGTATCTCCTACTGCTTCTGCATGAAGATTTCCAACGTCACAGAAAAGATCAACTATTGTTGATAACTTACACTTTAATTTGTAATTTACATCTCTATACATTACTTCATACTGTTTTGTATAATCCTTAATCATTTGCTCACCTCAAAATTTACTATAATATAATCCTATCTTAATTTATATAAATTTACTATCCTCTTGCCATATGGCTAGACCAATTTTTACAAAATATTAATCATATGAATAAAGTTAGTAGTAATATTAATAGTATGGCTTTTTTACTATATAAGATATTTTTATTTTTAAATATATAATATGTCACAACTTGAAATACCAATATTGCTAATATAAATACAATCCTACTTATACTAGGCACAGAATATATTATTCCACTTCCTACAAGCTCAAACATACCTCTTATTAAAGATACCACTATAGCTATCCTAATGCAGCCTAAGTACCCACAATGGCTTCTTGCATCATCTTCTACAAATATAAATATAAATGTTGATACAATAGCTAATGATAGTGATTCAAATATTATTGCCCAAATAATAGCTTCGACCTCATTTCCATAGAAGTTTCCATGGATAGCAACTATTGAATTTGCTGATATTAAAATTCCTAATGCTATTATTCCAAGTAAAACTGTTTGAATCAAACTCATATTATCTATAAATTTAAAATCATTTTTTCTTAAATCTATATAATTACTTATTCTTTTATTTTTTCTACACTGATTTAAAGAATCACTATTTATACATTTCTTTTTACTTCTATATTCCTTATATAACATATTATTTTCCTCACGTTAATTAAATTTGTACTATGAATATATTCTCGTACATCAATGATTATTCTTAAAACTATACATAATTTAATTAATGTTACTAAATAAATATAAAAAAGGCAGATAGATTAATTTCTTAATCATCTGCCTAAATACTTATGTTCTATTAAATTTCATTTTTATTGTTTAGAGCTGCTACTAAAGCCTCTAAATTTAATCCATGAACTGCTGCTGCTTCTTCTAAAGTTTCTGCTTGAGCTGATGGACATCCAACACAGCCCATTCCAAAAGCCATTAATATTTCTGCTCTTGTTGGATCTTCATGAATTATTTGTCCAATTGTCATATCTTTAGTTACCATTTACTTCACCTCTTTAATAATTTTATCTACATAATTATCATCTATAAAAAGATTATATTTTATACAATTATTAAAGTCAAGTCAACTAGTCGGAATTAAATTTCTTTAACTCTCATAGTTTGATCTCTCTTTGGACCAACTGAAACTATTGATACTCTTGTATCTGTAAATTCTTCTATTCTTTCAATGTATTTCTTCGCATTTTCAGGAAGTTCTTCATAGCTTCTAGCATCTGCTACACTTTCATCCCATCCATCAAATTCTTCATATACAGGTTCACACATAGCAAGATCTTCTAAGCTTGCTGGGAAGTAATCTATAACTTCTCCGTTGAACTTATAACCAACACATACTTTAATCTTATCAAGACCTGCTAAAGTATCTATTTTTGTAACTGCAAGTGATGATAATCCACTTACTCTTACAGTTGTCTTAAGTATTACTAAATCAAGCCATCCACATCTTCTTGATCTACCAGTTGTAACACCATATTCATGTCCCTTTTCTCTAATCCAATCACCAGTTTCATCATTTAACTCTGTTGGGAATGGTCCTTTACCTACTCTTGTAGTATAAGCTTTAGCTATACCTACAGCATTAGTAATCATTCTTGGTCCTATTCCAGTACCCGCTGTCACTCCACCTGCAGTTGTATTAGATGATGTTACATATGGATATGTACCATAGTCTATATCAAGAAGCATTCCTTGCGCACCTTCAAATAATACATTTTTATCTGCTTTTATAGCATCATAAACTTTTACTGAAGTATCTTTAACAAATGGTCTTAACTTCTTTGCAAATTCAAGATATTCTTTAAGTATTTCATCAAAGTTTAGTGCTTCTCCATCTAAAACTTTTGTTATATATGCATTCTTTGCTTCTATATTTTCTCTTAATTTTTCTGTAAATACATCTTCGTGCATAAGATCACAAACTCTTATACCACATCTTTCATATTTATCTGTATAGCAAGGTCCGATACCTTTTCCTGTTGTTCCTATATCATTTTTTCCTCTTGCTTTTTCTTTTAATTTATCTAATACCTTATGGTATGGCATTATTAATTGTGCTCTATCACTTATTATTAACTTTTCTGGTGTTACTTTAACTCCAACACCTTCTAAATATTCTATTTCGTCAAATAATGCTTTTGGATCCACAACTACTCCGTTTCCAATAACATTTGTCTTATCATCATATAGTATTCCTGAAGGTATTAAGTGAAGCTTATATTCTTTATCTCCAACTACTACAGTGTGACCTGCATTGTTTCCTCCTTGGAATCTAACAACAACATCTGCGTCTTCTGCAAGATAGTCTGTCATCTTTCCTTTTCCTTCGTCTCCCCATTGAGCTCCTATTACTATAAATGCTGACATATTGTTTGCCTCCTTTAGATTATTAATCTAATTTTCTCTTAAATTTATGGAGTTATTTATACAATTTTATTATTTACATTAATTTTTAAAATAACATAAAATAATATAAATTTATTTGGATTTTTATAATCTCCATTAATTATAGTAACAAACTGGAAGGTATTAATCAACATATTATCGAATGTTTTTGTATAAAATTAATAAATAATTCGTATAATATTTTAATATAACTTTTAAAATGGTAAAAAAAAAGCCTTAGAGCTGTGGCCTCTAAGGCTTTTTTTCCTTAATTTTTAATAATTAAGAGGAGTTTTTAGTTAATGTTTGTGTGTGTTTTTTTATGTGTGTGTGTCCAGTTTGGTAACCAATTCAACTATCTTACGCATTTCCTAATTGATATTGATTATCACTACCTTTAGTATATATAATAATAATTTATTTGTCAACATTAATATAAAAAAATTTTTATATTAAATTACATGCTTTTTGATTTTTCTGCGCACTTATCCATAGATTTAATTATTGCGTTTCTAAGCCCCTTATCTTCAAGCTCACATACAGCCTCTATAGTTGTACCACCTGGTGAACATACCATATCTTTTAATACTCCTGGATGTTCCTCTGTTTCTAATACCATCTTAGCAGATCCAAGTACACTTTGTGCTGCCATTTTATATGCTTTATTTCTTGGTATTCCAAGTTTAACAGCTCCATCTGCCATAGCTTCTATAAACATAAACACATAAGCTGGTGATGATCCACATAAAGCTATAAATGCATGGAAGTCTTTCTCGTCTAGTATCTCATAACTTCCAAATGCCTCAAACATACTACATACATAGTTTAATTCATCTTTATTAACATTCTTATTTGGACATATAGCAGACATTCCTTCACCTACTAAAGCTGGAGTGTTTGGCATTGTCTTAACTATTTTAAAGTCTTCTCCAATCATTTCATGTAAATCACATAAATCTATTCCAGCTGCGATACTTATTATGATTTGATCTTTTCTTAATGCTTCTTTTACCTCTTCTAGAACATCTTTATACATATAAGGCTTAACAGCTATTATTAAAACATCAGAATCTTTTACAACATCTATATTTCTTAATACTCCTAATACCCCATATTTGCTTTCTAATCTTTCTTTAGACTTTTCACTTCTAGTTGAAATTATAATATCTTCTTTATTTGAAAAACCCTTATTGATTAATCCTCCAAGCATAGCGCTCCCCATATTTCCGCATCCTATAAAACCTATCTTTTTACTCATTTAAAGACCTCCTTATATTAACCTTTATAAACTTATTAATTATACAAAGAAACTCACCATCTTATTTCGGCGAGTTTCTAAAATTTACTTTATAATATTATTCTTGATGTATTGAATCGAGATTACCAAATTTACTGAATTGACCAAGCCATGCAAGCTTAACAGTTCCAACTGGACCGTTTCTTTGCTTAGCTATAATACATTCACCGACATTCTTTTCTTCTGTTTCCTTGTTATAGTACTCATCTCTATATAAGAACATAACAAGGTCGGCATCTTGCTCAATTGATCCTGATTCTCTAAGGTCAGAAAGCATTGGTCTATGGTCAGCTCTTTGTTCTGGTGCACGTGATAACTGTGATAAAGCTATTACGGGGCATTCCATTTCCTTAGCTAATGCTTTTATAGATCTTGATATCTCTGATACTTCTTGTTGTCTACTCTCTGATGATGACCCTGACATAAGTTGAAGGTAGTCAATTAGTATTAAATCTATACCATACTCCATTTTAAGTCTTCTGCATTTAGATCTCATCTCCATTACGGAAACCCCTGCAGTGTCATCTATATATATTCTAGCTTTAGATAAAGGCCCTGTTGCCCTTGCGATGTTTTCCCAGTCCTTATCATCTAACGCACCTGTTCTAAGCTTTAACATATCAACATTCGCTTCTGAACATAATAACTTATATGCTAATTGCTCCTTTGACATTTCCAGTGAAAATACTACTACACTTTTACCTTCTCTAAGGGCAACATGTTCTGCAATATTTAATGCAAATGTTGTTTTACCCATAGATGGTCTTGCTGCAATTAGTACCATATCACCTTTTTGGAAACCTGATGTTTTCGCATCTAAGTCCATAAATCCAGATCCTACACCTGTTATTTCACCCTTGTTATTGAATAGTCTTTCTATTTCAATAAATCCTCTTTCAAGCACTTGATTTAATGGCTCAAAATCACTTGTAGTTCTTTTTTCTGCTATATCAAATATTCTCTTCTCAGCTGCATCTAGTACATTTTCAACTTCACCTTGCTTATTATAACTTTCTTCAATAATTGAAGTAGAGGCCTTTATAAGCTTTCTAAGAGTTGATTTTTCTTGAACTATCTGTATATATGATGCTAGGTTCGCTGTTGTTGGTACAGAGGATGTTATTTCTGTTACATATGTAACACCACCAGCTCTTTCAAGAGTATCAGTAGCTTTCAAATGTTCTAATACAGTAACTAAGTCAACTGCCATATCTCTTTTAAACATATCAATAATGCTTTTAAATAATACTTTATGACTATCTCTATAAAAATCTTCTTCGTCCAATCCTTCTGCCGCTTGAGCTATTGCACTTCTATCTATGATCATAGATCCTATTACTGACTGTTCTGCTTCTATACTCTGTGGTAGCGTTCTATTAACGGTTGTTTCCATTCATGTACCTCCTTCCAAACATTATCTCCTCATATTATATCAAATTATTATCATTAAAAAAACAAGTTATTATTTCTAAAAAAACAAAGAAGATGTTAAACATCTTCTTTACTTTACTAATTTAGAAAACTAAATTCATAACTTCTTCAATTGTGCTAACTGGTTTAACCTCTATATCTGTTAATCCTTGTGGCACTTCGTTTTTGTTATCTTCTGGTACAATAGCAAGTTTAATTCCTTTTCTTCTTGCACCATAGATCTTTTCAAATATTCCACCAACAGGCTTAACTGTTCCTCTTAAAGATATTTCCCCGGTAATAGCAACATCTTGTCTTAAAGGTTTTTCTAATAATGCACTTATTATACATACTGTTATAGCAGCTCCTGCAGATGGTCCATCTATCTTTCCGCCACCAATAACATTTACATGTATATCATAATCTTTTATATCTTTATCTGTAATTTTTCTTATTACAGATGCTGCATTATAGACTGAATCCTTTGCCATACTTCCAGCTGTTTCATTAAATCTAACTGTTCCTGCACCTTTTTTCTTTGCATGGAAAACAGCAGCTTCAATTTCTATTGTTGATCCAATAAATCCACTTACTCCTAATCCATGTATATGTCCTATTTCATAATTTGAATTATCATTAACTCTTTCAAAAGGAGTATATCTTCCTATAGAAATTACCTCTTCGACATCCTTTAATGTTATCTTAAGTTTCTTTGGTATAGCTTTTCTCTTGTATAAAGCATAACCATATGCATCTGTAAGTATATTTACAGCTTTTCTTCCTTCTATAGTAAATCTGCTTATATACTCTGGAACATCTTTTTCAAGTGAAACCCCAAGCTTTCTTGCAGCATTTTTTACTATATCTTCAATATCTTTAACAGATAACGGCTCGAAATAAACTTCAGTACATCTTGATCTAAGTGCAGGATTAATTTCTCCTGGATCTCTTGTTGTTGCTCCAATTAAAACAAAATCTGCTGGAGCTCCATTATCAAATAAATACTTTATATACTTTGGAGTTTTATCATCATCTGGATCGTAATATGATGATGAGAATTCAACTCTCTTATCTTCTAATACCTTAAGCAACTTATTTTGAAGTATATTATCAAGTTCTCCTATTTCATCTATAAATAATACTCCACCATGAGCCTCAGTAACTAATCCTGGCTTTGGTTCTGGTACACCTATATCCGCTAAATCTCTCTTACTACCTTGATATATAGGGTCATGGACTGATCCTAATAAAGGATTTGTAATCTCTCTTGGATCCCATCTTAAAGTTGTACCATCTACTTCAACAAACTTTGATTTATCATCAAATGGAGTAAAGTTTAATTCTTTAGCTGCATTTAATGCAATTCTAGCTGCAGTAGTTTTACCAACCCCTGGAGGTCCATAAAGGATTATATGTTGAGGATATGGCGATGATAACTTTGATATTAATGATTTTATAGCTCTTTCTTGACCTACTATTTCATCTAAAGTCTCAGGTCTTAAAAAGCTCATTATATTCTTACTAGTTACTCTTGAATCTAATTCTTTAAGTTCCTCATATTTTTTCTTTGTTTTTTGGTTTTCGCTGCCTTTTTCTTTCTTCATAATGGATAGCCTCATCTCATCGATGTATTTTTCTTGCTTTTCCATTATTGCCTTTTCTACTTTTGACTCTATTTGGTTTTGTACATACTTCTTAGCTATTTCTTCTGAAATCCAAACTACAGTATCTTCAAGAACTTCATCAATTTTATCTTCTGGTGGAACAACTTCTATTCCTGCTCCATCTGAAGCTATCATATTTAATGCATATGCTCTTTCAGTAAGTTTTGTTGAACTTACATGATTTTTTAATTTAAATCTTATAGTTCTAGCTCTTATAGCCCCTTCATCTAATACATTCTTTAATATGTCAAATAGAACATTTATTTGAGATTCTTGAGGTAAATCTCCTTTAATTACATCCTGCAGGAAACCAATTTCCTCACGTAATTTCAATACTATTCCTCCTTAAGCTTGTGGAACAATTATAACTTTCATCTTTGTTGATACTTCAGGATATAATTTAACTTCTATTTCATATCCTCCAGCTACTTTTATTGTGTCCATAACTATCTTCTTCTTATCAATATCTATCTTATATAATTCTTTTATTTTCTTTGCAACTTCTTTGCTAGTAATAGCTCCAAATAACTTTCCATTATCTCCAGCTTTACCTTCAATTTTTATTTCTTTTCCCTTTAAATCAGCTGCTAATTTTTGAGCTGCCTCAAGTTCTGCAAGCTTTTGCTTTCTTTCATTTTCTTTTTGGTTATTTAAAATGTGTAAATTGCTTTCTGTAGCTTCCTTAGCTATGTTCTTTGGGAACAAGAAATTTCTTGCATATCCATCTGATGCATTGATAACATCACCTTTTTTTCCTAGTTTCTTATCGTCTTTTAATAAAATTACTTTCATTTTATTCACCCACCCTTAAGTATTTTTTCATTACATCTTTTAAATCTATCAAGACTTCATCTATTGATTTATTTGATACCTTAGCTCCTGCCATATTCATATGTCCACCACCACCTAAAGCTTCTAGTACAATTTGGACATTAATCTCTCCAATTGATCTAGCACTTATATAAGTGTCACCGTTGATGTTTGCCAGAACAAAGCTCGCTAAAATACCTGATATATTTAACAATTCATCAGCTGATTTTGCAATTATAACAGTATCCGTAACATTAGGCGGACATATAGCAATTGCAATTTTATCATGAATCTTTGCTGATTTTATTATATCAGCAATTTGTATAAAATCTGTTAAGTTATCAGTAAACATCTTTTTAACTTCTGTAGTTTCTGCACCTGTGTTCTTTAAAAATGATGCAGCATCAAAGGTTCTTACACCTGTTTTAAATGAAAAGCCTTTAGTATCCATATAAATACCAGCAAGTAGCCCTTCAGCCTCAAGCTTTGTAATATGTGGCTTTTCGTTCATGTATTGGATTACTTCTGTTATCATTTCGCAAGTAGATGATGCGTAAACTTCTATATAATTAAGCAAAGTGTCTTCTATTATATCAGCACTTCTTCTGTGATGATCTATTATGACCTTTCTTTTTGTTTTTTCAACAAGCTTTAAATTATTAACATAATTCTTGTTGTGTACATCTACAATTATTAATAATGACTCATCATCTATCTCCTTCATGGCTTCTTCTGATGTTTCAAATAGATTAGCATATTTTGAATCACTTTTCAATTCTCTTAGGTAATATTCTATAGCTCCAATATCTTTATCTAGAATTATGCTACATGATTTGCCAAGCTGTTTTATTGTACTTGAAAGTCCAACAGCTGCCCCAAAGCAGTCCATATCTGGATTTTTATGACCCATTATGAATACTTTATTGCTTTCATATATAAGTTCTTTTAAAGCGTGAGATACAACTCTAGCTCTAACTCTAGTTCTTTTCTCTATTTCTTTACTATTTCCACCAAATATCTTAACTCCATCGCTACTTTTTACAACAACTTGATCTCCACCTCTTCCTAGAGCAAGTTCTTTACCAACTGTAGCATAATTATAATTTTCAAGTGGTGAAATTCCACCTCTTCCAACACCTATGCTGAGGGTTATCTCTAACTTATTCCCTTTATTTATTTTAGATATTCTATCTAAGATTTTGAAATTATTATTTATTTCTTCATCTATGTATTTATCTTGTACAGATACAACATACATATTCGGTTGGTATTTTTTTATCATTGCCTCTAACCCATATGCATATGAATTTATCTCTCTATCTATTTCTGCAATTACTAAAGGTTTATTAGACTCATCAGTTGCGTCTAAAGCTTCATTAAAATTATCAACCTCTATAAGCATTATACTTTCTTTTGTTGTATCTAATCCTATAAACTCACTTATATCATTAAAGTATAATAAAAATAATTGCTCATCTCTTCTAAGTATTTTAGTACTATAAACATCATAAAGTCTTCCATTTAACTTTAATCTTTGATGTAAATCTTTATCTGCTTTTATTACTTTATCTAGATTAAGATCTCTTGCAATACTAAGTATACTTTCTCCAATAAAATTCTTTTTAGGTTCTAATTCATTAAAAATATTATTATGCCATTTTATAATTCCAGTTTCGCTTATAAGTGCTATAGGTAGCAATGTGCTAGCTACATTATCCTCTATTGCTTTATTTATATCTTTCGTAAACTGATTTATATTTTCTTCCTTTTTCCAATAATTATTTAATTGATAGAAATTATCTATAAAATATATTATTGCAATTAATAACGCTATCTGGTTATAACCTAATAAAAAGAATATTAAAGAAGCTAAAATTAATCCAACTGGTTTTATGAGTTTTATAATTAACGACTTTACATTCATAAAACGCCTCCTATTTAATTATTAGTCTCTTCTCTTTGAAATATACTCCTTAAGCTTACTTAAACTCTTTCCTTCTTTTTCAACTTCATCTTCAGCTCTTATACCAATATCAAGCTTATTTTTCATTTCATCATCAATTTTAGATGCTGAATAACCAAGCTTTTCCCCAAGTACATATAAAATAATTATTGCCCCAGATATACATTCAACTATAGCTTCTTCTGCAACATTACTACCTCTTGTCAATAATGTATAAAAATCACCTATTACTCTAAGTAGTTGAGCTTTTAAATTTTCAATAATCTTTACGTTACCCATAATATTTAAATCATTCTTTTTCATAAACCTCACCTCTTAAATACCCTTGTATGTATATTTTAGTTTTTTTCTATTACTAATGCAAGAAAATGAAAGTTTTTCCCAAAAAAATAAGAGAGTAAAATAGAAATTTAATTCTATTTTACTCTCTTTAATTTATTACTATTCAGTTGTGAATGGTAATAAAGCTACATTTCTAGCTCTCTTAATTGACTCAGTTACTTGTCTTTGATGCTTAGCACATGTTCCTGAAATTCTTCTTGGAAGTATCTTTCCTCTTTCAGTAACATATTTTCTGATCTTAGACACGTCTTTGTAGTCTATTGATTCAGCTTTTTCAACACAAAAAGCACAAACTTTTCTCTTAGATCTTCTCATTCTTCCGCCAGATCTTCTGTTGTTGTTTTCTCTCATGATTTTTCCTCCTTACCTTGAAAATTTAAAATGGCATGTCTCCGTCATCAACTGGAGTCATATCATCGTCAAAACCGCCAAATGAATCATTTGATGGTTTTGAATAATCAGAATTATTGCCACCGAAATCATTATTAAATGATCCAGTATTGTTGCCGCCTTTTCCGCCACCAACAAATTCAAAGCTTTCAACAACTACATCAGTAGTGTATCTTTTTGAACCGTCTTGTGCATCATAACTACCAGTTCTAATGTTACCAGTAATTGCAATTTGGCCACCTTTTGTAAGATATTGTGCTATTGTTTCAGCTGTTTTTCCAAAGGCTACGCAATTGATAAAGTCAGCTTCATCTCTCTTGAATTGTCTTGTAACAGCAATTGAAAATCTTGTAACAGCATTTCCGCTTCCTGCAGCAAATCTTAATTCAGGATCTTTTGTAAGTCTACCTAAAAGTATAACTTTGTTCATTACAATATCACCTCTCTTACGCTTCTTTTCTTACTACGATGTGTCTCATAACACCGTCAGTGATTCTGAATATTCTTTCTAATTCTCTTGGTAATTCTGGGTTAGCTGTAAAGTCTACTAATGTATAGTATCCTTCGTTAACTTTTGAGATTTCGTAAGCAAGCTTTCTCTTACCCCAAACATCAACGTTATCTACAGTTCCTCCACCATTTTCTATTACACCTTTGAACTTTTCGATATTAGCTTTAACAGCCTCTTCGTCAAGTGATGGGTGTTGTATGAATATAGTTTCGTACTTTCTCATCATTTTCACCTCCTCCCCTCGGACTAAACGGCTGTGCTTTGCACAGCAGGGATTACAATTTATAATTTTAACATTAAAAATTTACTTTTTCAAGGATTTTTGTTAACTTTCTGCTTTTTGAACTATTTTTTTTGCACCTTTTTGAAATTTACTTCTCGGTATCATGATAATTCTTCCACATCCGACACATTTTATCTTTACATCAGCACCAATTCTTGTAATTTCAAAATTTTTCTCACCACAGGGATGTTGTTTTTTCATTTCAACTATATCACCTAAACCAAAATTCTCTACCAATTTTATATCTCCCTTCACTATGCTTCTTTCATTATTATTTGAGTTTTATTATAAGGAATTTCTATTCCTTCTTTATCTAATGCTTCCTTTATAGCTTTTCTAAGATTTCTTTCCATGGACCATTGCTTCATAGGTATACTAAATCCAACTATTCTTATATTTACTCCAGAAGCGCCTAAGTTAGTAACCCCCCATATATCTATTGGTTGCGGAACATCTTCCTTATGTTCTCCTTGGAATTCCTTACATGTTTTATCTATTATATCTATGGCATGATCTATATCTTCTTCGTAGGCGATAGATACATCAACAATAAACCTCATATTATTTCTAGAATGATTAGTAACTGCCTTTATAGTACCATTTGGTATAAGATGTAAATCTCCATTGAAATCCTTAAGTATTGTAGTTCTTATTCCTATGCTATCTATTATTCCTTCAAACGTACCAATAGTTACATAATCACCAACTCCATATTGATCTTCAAATAATATAAAAAATCCATTTATAAGATCTTGTACTAAACTCTGTGCTCCAAAACCTACCGCAAATCCTCCAATGCTTGCAAAGGTTAATGATATTCCCTTAAATAAATCTGAAATTATTATCGCTATTCCTATAAAATAAACAGAATATTTAAGTATACTATGCATTACTGCACCTATAGTCTTAGCCTTTTGAGGACTCATAGTTAATTTTGAGTTTGGATTTTCAATTTGTTTTTTAACAAACTTATTTATTAATCTATTCCCTATCTTAATGGTTATAAACATTAAAAAGATAACAATAATTACTGTTAGGCATTTTTTTATTAAGAAATCTATACTATCCGATGATATAGTAATGGGTCCAAGTGATATATCTTTATTACTAAATGATGTATTAAATAGAAAATAACCCATATATCTTCCCCCTTTTTAATTATTGTATCTCTCTATACTCTGAACCTTCTTTGCAATACATATTTTTATATTCAAATTTCTCTTCTTTTATTCTCTTCATTTCCTCTTCATCTTCAATTCTTATACAAATACCACAGCTTTGAGTTATTGATGTAGGAGTTGGCATTATTCTAAATGTATATTCTTTCTCTTTTAGAATCTTTTCTCCAGTCATTGCGTCATGTGTATTTTTAAATACTATTATGTAATATTTCATTCTTATCTCCCTTTCTATAAAATATCTTTCATAGTTTATATTATATATATTTTATAAATTTTATAAAGAAATATAATAGTCTTTTTATGTAAATTTAATGAATTGTATCTATATTTGATTTATAATTAGATAATATGTATTTATATTTTTAAAGGAGAACATTATGATTCATATTATGAGAGCAGGATTTATAGGCTTTTTTACAGGACTTTGTGCATCTATTCCCCTTGGCCCTGCTGGATTAGAGTCTATAAATCGTTCAGTAAGTAAAGGATTTTGGCATGGATTTAAAGTATCTCTCGGTGCAGTTTTTGCCGATTATACTTACTTAATAATAATTAACTTAGGCCTTTTTAACATTTTAGAAGATAATAAAACTTACAAAGGAATTTTTTGGATTGTATCAGGTATAGTATTATTTTTATTTGCTAAGCATTCTAAAAATAGTACTGGTTCATCAAAGATACTAAATAACCCGAAACTTGGAGAATTCATTTCTGGCTTTATAATAACATTTATTAATCCAGTTACATTCTCATTTTGGCTAGCTTTTAGTGGTACAGTAGCTAGTATTTGGAGATCAGATGGTAGACTATTCTTTTACACGTCATTTTTATTCATGTTAATTGGAAGTCTTACTTGGTTTACAATACTAAATATCTTAGCATCAAAAGGGCTAAAACTATTGAAAAAAGATATTGATAAGACTGCTTCTATGCTTTTGACTTATGTATTATATGTAATAGGCGTATGCTTCATGGCTTATGGAGTATATGTATTAATTTGTTAAAGGATGTCGAATATGAAAGTATATTTAGATAATGCAAGCACAACTTTTCCAAAACCTAAGGTTGTTGCTGATTCAATTTATAACTATTTAGTAAATATAGGCGGTAACGCTAATAGATCAAATCACTCAAATGCTTTAGAAAGTAATAGAGAGATTTTTCTTGCTCGTGAGAGAATTGCAAACTTTTTTAATTATGACAAAATAGAAAATGTTATTTTTACAAATAATATTACTTCTTCATTAAATATACTTATAAAAGGTACTTTAAAAGAAGGGGATCATGTTATAACCTCTTCAATTGAACATAACTCAGTTATAAGACCAATAATATCATGTAAAGAAAATTTAAATGTAGAAGTCGATTTTGTAGAGTCAGATTCTAAAGGGTTTATAGATCCTCATGATATAGAAAAACTTATAAAAGAAAATACTAAACTAGTAGTAGTTACCCATGCATCAAATGTAATAGGTACTATACAACCCATAAAAGAAATAGGTAATATATGTAAAGAACATAAGATTTTTTTCATTATTGATACAGCTCAATCTGCTGGCGCAGTACCTATTGATTTTAAAGAGATAAATGCAAGTGCATTAGCATTTACAGGACATAAGAGTTTACTTGGACCTCAAGGTATTGGTGGATTTATAATAGACGATGATTTAAATAAGGTTTGTACTACAATTATAGAAGGTGGTACAGGAAGCCTTTCTCATGAAATACATCAACCAACATTTATGCCTGATAAATTCGAGTGTGGAACCTTAAACATACCTGGTATAGTTGGCCTATCAAACGCTATAGATTTTATAAGTAAAATAGGTATTGACAATATAAAAGAAAAAAATTCTATACTTTATAAGAAACTGCTTAATGGAATATTAGATATTGATAGGTTTGAAGTTTATGGAGATACTACAGGCTCTAAATCTACCACGTCTTTATCATTTAATTTAAAGGGAGTAGATACTTCAGAATTATCATTCTATCTTGAGACATATGGGGTTAGTAATCGTTCAGGATTACACTGTGCACCAATGTGCCATAAGTCTATAGGTACATTTCCAAGTGGAACTGTTAGACTTAGCATCTCATACTTCAATACTGAAAATGATATAGACTATGTATTATCAATATTAAAAAAAGCTAGCAAAGATTTATAGTAAGTTTGAATAAACGCCTCCCTTTATGGAAATAATTTCTATATAGGGAGGCGTTTTTATGAATAAAATTTTTTCAATTGATGGTATAGATAATGATTCATTTAATGAAGTTGGAGAGCATCTTTATAATAATTTAAAACCAATACTTGATGATAATAGAACTATAATATTTTTATGTATAGGATCTGATCGTTCAACTGGAGATTCACTAGGACCATTAGTAGGCCATAATATAAAGGAATTTAAAAATAAAAATATATATGTATATGGATCTTTATATTATCCTGTTCATTCTCAAAATCTTGACGAAGTATTAAAAAAAATTTATGAGTCTTTTAATGATCCATATATAGTTGCTATTGATGCTTCATTAGGTTCTTTTCAAAATGTAGGAAGAGTATTTATAGAAAATAAACCTCTTTTCCCAGGGTTAGCTCTTAATAAGGATTTGCCCCCTGTAGGAGATTTAAGTGTGACTGGTGTTGTAAATGTATCAGGAAATTTTGAATTTATGGTTTTACAAAATACTAGATTATATACTGTAGTTACACTAGCAGAATTTATAGCTAAGGGGATTTCATATTCAATAGATAAACTTATGAGTAAAGATGATTTGGTTGAATCTTTGACTAACTATTAATATAGTATTTTAACTAAAAAATCTCTTCTTCTCGCGTTAGCGAGAAGAAGAGATTTTTTTACTTACTATTCATTGCTTCTTTTAAAACATGAGCTTCTTCTTCTGATAATTCATATCTTGATATACCTTTATCAACTGGTTTAGCATAAGTTGTGCTATCATGTCTTCCATATAATCCTGTTAATACTATTCCATCATTGTGTCCATCAAGCATTGCTATTGAAAAACTTAAATCACTTCCAACATCTTCGAAAGCCTTATATCTCATTATTCCAACCTTTTGGACACATCCTCTAATTTCAACTTTTAAATTTTCGCATAGCTTAGCAGCTTCTCTTGCAGCATTTTCAGCTTCTTCAACATCATTTAGCTTACTAACAATTACTTCTTCTAAATTTTTATTGCTAGTACCTCTCATCATTTTTCTATACTTATTTTCTAATCTATTCACTGACTTCCATAAGATAATAAGTAAAATTAAAAGTAATAAAATTACTACACCCATTCCTATTAATATATAAGGTAAATAATTTGATAAATTTGATATTAAATTTTCCACAGTTTTTCCGTCCTTCCTTTTCTTAAGAATGTTTCACGTGAAACATGTTTCACGTGAAACATTAAATATTCATTAGTTCTAAAATTCTATTTAAATCATCATCTGAATAGTATTCGATTTCTATTTTTCCCTTTTTATTCTTTGAGTTTATATTTACCTTTGTTCCAAAATAATCTTGAAGTTTATTCTCAACATCTTTAACATAAGGATTAAATTTAACTTCTTCCTTTTTTTCTTCTTTTTCTTTAAATACAGACTTTATTAATTTTTCTAACTCTCTTACTGAAAGTTTTTCATCTATAATTTTCTGAGCTAGCTTATACTGTAAATCTTTATCCTCAACAGCTAATAAGGCTCTTCCATGTCCTTCTGAAATTACGCTTTCTATTAGGTACTGCTGTACCCTCTCATCTAAATTAATAAGTCTCATAGTATTAGTAATAGCAACTCTAGATTTTCCTATCCTTTGACTTAATTCTTGCTGAGTCAAATTGAATTCATCTATTAGCTTTCTATATGCTAAGGCTTCTTCAATTGGATTTAAATCTTGTCTTTGTATATTTTCAATTAATGAAATTTCTAATACCTCTTTATCACTTAAATCCATGACAATAGCTGGTACTTCTTTAAGACTCAACATTTTAGCTGCTCTCCATCTTCTTTCCCCTGCTATTATAATATATTTTTTTTGATGTTTCTTTAATATAAGTGGTTGTATAATTCCATGATTTTTTATAGATTCTGCAAGCTCAGCTATATTATCACTATCAAAGAACTTTCTTGGTTGATCTGAGTTATTTATTATTTCATTTAAAGGAATTAATGTACTTGATGAAGCCTTATCTTTTATATCTGTTTTAACCTCATCTTGAATCTCATCTGGAATTAAAGCACCCAATCCTTTTCCTAATCCAAACTTTTTACTCATTTACTCTCACCCTTCACTACCTCTTGTCTTTTTAAAAATTCCTTTGCTAATCTTGAGTAAGCATCTGCCCCTTTACATTTTTCATCATAAAGCATTATAGGTAGTCCAAAACTTGGAGACTCTGCTAACCTAATATTTCTAGGAATTGTATTCTCATAGACACTATCTTTAAAGTACTTCTTTACTTCATTAAATACTTCATTACTAAGGTTTGTTCTGTAATCATACATTGTCATAATTACACCCTCTATTTTGATTTTAGGGTTTAATGATTTCTTTACAAGCTTAATAGTATTCATTAGCTGTCCAACTCCTTCTAATGCATAAAACTCACATTGTATAGGTATTAATACAGAATCACAAGTAGTTAATGCATTTATAGTTAAAACACCTAATGATGGTGGGCAATCTATAAAAATGAAGTCAAACTCATCTTTTACTTCATTTATTTTGTCTAATAGTATTCTTTCTCTATTTTCTTTTGTTATAACTTCAACCTCAGCTCCGGCTAATTCCATTGTTGATGGTGCTATATATAGATTTGAAATAAGATCGCTATGTATAATAACCTCTTTTAAACTTACATTCGATGTTATAACATCATACATTGAAAATTCTAAACTTCTCTTATCTAAACCTAATCCACTTGTAGTATTACCTTGAGGATCAATGTCTATTGTTAGCACCTTATATCCTGCCATTGCAAGATAAGAAGCTAAATTAATGTTTGTGGTTGTCTTTCCAACCCCGCCTTTTTGATTAAATATACAAATTATTTTCATATCTAGCCCTAAGTATTTATAGAGCTTCGCACCCCCTCTCTCTCATACTATATTATATATTTTTTTATATAATAATTAAAGCTAAAACTGACAAAACAATACATTCTTAATAGTTTTTTCAGCTTTTATTTATTAATAAATCACAGTCGCTTTTTTTCAACAAAAACTGCATAAAAAAACCACTAAAAATATCTCTTTTTAGTGGTTTAGGTTAAAGTTTATTTTTTCTTTTTAGGAATGTTTACTGTAATTTGTATATATTCTTCATGATCTGACATATCATATTTTGCAGGTATATTAAACTTATCAAAAACTTGCTTTATAGTGTTTACATAAAGCTTTGCGGGAAACACTGTTGTTATTTTCTTCTTTGATTTTCCATTCATCTCTTTTCCTGCAATTTTCAATAATTCTTTATTTATCAACTCTTCTGTTTGTCTTACATTTAAACTATCTTTAATGACCTTCTTTATTATACTTAACTGTAATTTTTCATCTTGAAGCGATAATAATGCTCTTGCATGTCTCTCTGTTAAATTATTAGCAACGCATATTTCTCTGACCTTATCACTAAGCTTTAATATTCTAAGTTTATTTGCTATAGTTGATTGTTTCTTTCCCATACGCTTTGCTAATTGTTCCTGAGTGAATCTATGATCATGAATTAAATTGTAGTATGCCTCTGCCTCTTCTATAAAGTTTAAATCTTCTCTTTGTAAATTCTCTAATAATGCAATTTCAGCTGATTCTATATCAGTTATATCTATTAAATTGCATGGAACTTGTGTAAGCTCTGCAAGCTGTGCTGCTCTCCATCTTCTTTCCCCTGCTACTAACTCATAGAAATCTCCTCTTTTTCTAACAGTTATAGGTTGAATTATACCGTGAGTTTTTATAGATTGAGATAATTCCATTAAAGCATCGTCATTAAAATATTTTCTTGGTTGATATGTATTAGGTATTATATCCTTAATATCAATTTTTAGTATTTCATTATTCATATTGACACTACCCATCCCTTATAAATTTCCAATGATTTTTGTTTATATATTAAATTTCGCCACTTACCATTTTCTTCCTTCTTTTTCCCCAAATAAAATTCAGTCATTTCTCGATATTATATGGTATTATATTACATATTATATCACAATATTTATCTTAGTGGCTTTTTTGCTACAGTTCCTGCTTTTCTAGGATATGTCTTAGGACATGCCTTTACCTTTTCAACAACAACTATGTTATGATTTAAATCAGTTTCTTCTATAAGAGTCTCATCAACCCTTAATAAATTTCCCCCTAGTAATTCTAATGCTCTTTTACTATTTTCTAATTCTTCTTCAATTGCAGGCCCTTTTAAGGCAACAAAATATCCTGATACTTTTACATAAGGCAGACAAAATTCAGATAATACTGCCATATTAGCAACAGCTCTTGATGTTGCAATATCAAATTTCTCTCTTAAATCTTTATTTCTTGCACCATCTTCTGCTCTAGAATGAATAGTTATAACATTTTTTAGCCCTAATTCCCTAACAACTAAATTTAAGAAATTTATTCTTTTATTAAGTGAATCTAATAAAGTCACCTCTATATCTTCTCTTAATATAGCTATTGGCATTCCTGGGAAACCTGCACCTGTACCTACATCAATCACAGTTTTAGCCTTCTTAAGTTCATCACTTTTAAATGCTTTTATACAATCTATAAAATGCTTTTTTATAAACTCTTCATCCTCAGTAATTGCAGTAAGATTAATCTTTTGATTCCAATCTTGTACTAATCTCATATATTTAATGAATCTATCATACATTTGCTCATTAAATTCTATATTAACCTCATCTGCCGCTGTTTTCATTAAATTATAAAAGTCCATATTTGCCTCCTTTA
Source organism: Clostridium sardiniense (assembly GCF_019753795.1). NCBI lineage: Bacteria > Bacillati > Bacillota > Clostridia > Eubacteriales > Clostridiaceae > Clostridium > Clostridium sardiniense. Next base: position 56,835 of record NZ_JAIKTU010000016.1, read on the forward strand.
TGGCTCTAATTATCTTTATTTCCTTGTTTACCATAATTATATTCTAAGTAAACCAATAATACAGAAATATCAGCAGGTGATACCCCTGAAATTCTTGATGCTTGACCTATACTTATAGGTCTTATATTACTTAGCTTTTGTATCGCCTCTGTTCTTAATCCCTTAACATCAGTATAGTCTATATCTTTAGGTAGTAATTTCTTTTCGAATTTCTTAAATTGCTCAACTTGATCTAATTGATTTACTATATATCCTTCATACTTAGCAATTATATTGATTTGCTCACCAACATTCTCAGGATATTCTGGTCTTTCTGGATCAAGCTCTACAGCTGAGAAATAATCAAGCTCTGGTCTTTTTATTAATTCATAGAAACTAATAGGCTTTTTAAGCTCTGTACTTCCAAGCTTAACTAATATATCATTATTTTCTGTTTTATTAGTTATTTGTAGATTTTTTAATCTCTCAAGTTCATTTTCAATATTAGTTTTTCTTTCTATAAATCTATTATACCTTTCTTCTGATACAAGACCTACATTATATCCTATTTCAGTTAATCTAAAATCTGCATTATCTTGTCTTAGAAGTAATCTATACTCTGCTCTTGATGTCATCATTCTATAAGGCTCATTTGTACCCTTAGTAACTAAATCATCAACTAGAACTCCAATATAAGCATCAGAACGAGTAAGAACCATTGGCTCCTCTCCTTTAACCTTTAATGCTGCATTAATACCTGCAACTATTCCTTGTGCTGCTGCTTCTTCATATCCTGAACTACCATTTAATTGTCCTGCTCCATAAAGCCCTTCTATATTCTTAAATTCAAGAGTTGGCTTTAATTGAGTAGGATTTATTGAATCATATTCTATAGCGTATGCTGATCTCATTACTTCAGCATTTTCAAGTCCTTCTATAGTTCTTAACATATTTATTTGTACATCCTCTGGTAATGATGATGAGAATCCACCAATATACATTTCAAGTGTATCTTCACCTTCTGGTTCTACAAATATTTGATGTCTTGATTTATCTGGGAATCTCATAACCTTATCTTCTACTGATGGACAATATCTTGGTCCTATCCCTTTAATTGATCCATTATATATAGGAGATCTATCTATGTTATCAGCTATAACTTCATGAGTTCCTTCATTAGTATAAGTTAAATAACAAGATATTTGTTCTCTATCAATATTATCATTCATAAATGAGAATGGTACTATCTTGTCATCACCTTTTTGTTCTATCATCTTAGAAAAATCCACTGATTTTCTATTTACTCTAGGTGGTGTCCCTGTCTTAAATCTTCTAAGTTCTATTCCTAAATCTAATAATGTTTGAGAAAGGTCATTTGCAGGTGATAATCCATTAGGACCACTATTATAGCTTACATCCCCTATTATTATCTTGGCCTGTAAATATGTACCCGTTGCTAAAACAACTGCCTTACATCCAAATATTGCTTCATTCTTTGAAACTACACCTTTAACTTTTCCATCTTCAACTATTAAATCAGTAATTTCTACTTGTCTAATATAAAGGTTGTCTTGTGATTCAAGAACCTCTTTCATCCTCTTTTGATATTTTAATTTATCTGCTTGCGCTCTTAATGAGTGAACTGCAGGTCCTTTTGATGTATTAAGCATTCTTGATTGAATATATGTATCGTCTATATTAATACCCATTTCTCCACCTAATGCATCAACTTCTCTAACTAAATGACCTTTAGCTGTTCCCCCTATATTAGGATTACAAGGCATCATTCCAATTGCTTCTAAATTAATTGTACATATTAATGTCTTTAATCCCATTCTTGAAGCTGCAAGAGCAGCTTCGCAACCTGCGTGGCCTGCTCCAACAACAATTACATCATACTCTCCAGCATTGTATCTCATATACTTCCTCCTATTTTCCTACACAGAATTCGCTGAATATCTTATTAACTAAATCCTCTTCAAGCTCTGCACCTGTTATTTCACCTAGTGCTCTTAATCCTGAAGTTACATAAATAGAAATTAAGTCTAAAAATTCGTTCATTTTCAATCTATTCTGTGCTATTTCGCAATTCTCTAATGCTCTATATAATGCCTGCTTATGTCTACTATTTGTAATTATTAAGCTTTCATTATCTACTTCTCCATTAAAGAATAACTCTTTAATTTTTAATTTTAAATCTTCTATCCCAAAGCCAGTCATGGCTGATATCTCAATAAAGTTATCTAATCCATTTAATTCTTCTAATTGAAGTTTACGTTCTAAATCTACTTTATTTAATAGTACTATTGTCTTTTTATTCTCTATTGATTTAATAATTTCTCTATCTTCGTCATCTAAAGGTCTTGAAGTATCAAGCATTAATACAACTAAATCAGCTTCTTCTAATTTTTCTTTTGATCTTTCAACTCCAATTTTTTCTACAACATCTTCAGTCTCTCTAATACCAGCAGTATCAGTAATTTTTACTGGTATTCCTCCAAGATTAATATATTCTTCTATTACATCTCTTGTAGTTCCTGGTATATCTGTTACAATAGCTCTCTTTTCTTGAAGAAGTGCATTCATAAGAGATGATTTCCCAACGTTAGGTTTTCCTATTATTGTCATTTTAAGGCCTTCTCTTATAATTTTACCTTCATTTGCACCTTTTAATAACTTATCCATGTCAGTTATTGCTTTATCAAGGCTCTCTGAAACCCTCACAGGAATAGTTTCATCTGGCTCCTCATCATCTTCTGTGAAATCTACATCATACTCAATAAGCGCAAGTACATCAAGAAGATAAGCTCTAAGCTTATTTATTTCCTGGGAAAGTGAACCTCCACTTTGCATAACTGCTGATTTCATAGCTAAATCTGTCTTTGCAGTTATAATATCCATTACTGCTTCTGCTTGGCTTAAGTCAATTCTTCCATTTAAGAATGCTCTTTTAGTAAATTCACCAGGCTCTGCAATTCTAGCTCCACTTTTAATAACTTCTTCAAGTACCCTATTAGTAGAAACAACTCCCCCATGGCAATTTATTTCTACAACATCTTCAGCTGTAAAGCTCCTTGGCCCTTTCATGTAGCTTATTATAACTTCATCTATGACTTCATAACTTATACTATCAATAATATTACCGTATTTCATAGTATAAGTCTTCATATTATTTATATCAAAATTATTCTTGCCTCTAAATATACGTCCAACAATTTCTAATGCTTTATTTCCTGAAACTCTTATAATTGCTATTCCACCTTCACCTTGCGCAGTAGCAATCCCACATATGGTATCAAACTCTTTCATTATTATCCTCCTTAGAAGTTAATTCCTTCTATATAGTATAACCAAAACAAAACTAATATCAATTTTACAGAAATATATTTAATAAGTCAAAGCTATATATTTCTTGTTTTGATTTATTAATACAGTTTAAAAAAAGAAAGCCAAAAACTTGGCTTCCTTTTACTTATTTAATGCTACTACAACTCTTCTGAAAGGTTCATCACCTTCACTGTAAGTACATACAGTGTCATTTCCTTGTAATGCAGCATGTATTATTCTTCTTTCATATGGATTCATTGGTTCTAGTTTAAAAGGTCTTCTGCTTTTATTTACTTTATTAGCCGTTTTTAAAGCAACTCGCTTTAAGGTTTCTTCTCTTTTAGCTCTGTAGTTCTCAGTATCTAAAACAACCTTTTTATAAGGAATATCATGACCTTTATTAACTACTAAAGATATCAAGTATTGAAGTGAATCTAAAGTTTCTCCTCTATATCCAATTATTAATCCCATCTTTGGACCAGTTAAATCAACCTTTATTATGTCATTCTCTTCATTAATCCTTACTTCAGCTAAGATTCCCATAGAATCCAAAACATCTCTAATAAATTTATTAGCATCTTCTATATAATCTCTTTTTACGGTAATTTTAACCTTTGCAGGTTTATTTCCTATAATATTAAAAAATCCCTTAGAACCTTCATCTATTACATCGATTATAACCCTATCTTTAGTAACGTTTAATTCTTTTAAAGCACTATTTACTGCTTCATCAACATTTTTACCTGTTACTTCAATGAATTTCATATACCATATTCACCACTCTCATATAATACTACTATATATTACTTCTTTTTCTTCTTCTTATCGTATTCTTCTGGCATTACAAATCTGTTCTTTTGATCAATTCTTGCACTTTCTTCTGCTTCTTGTTCTTTTTTTGTAGCCATTACTGGCTTAACATTTAAGAAATAAGTTTGTACTAATTGATAAATTCCACCTACTACCCAATAGATAACTAGTAATGAAGGGAAGTTAAGTGACATGAATCCCATCATTAATGACATACCAATATTCATTGGCATCATATTCATTCCTGATGATTCTGCTGCTGGATTTGCTTTTGTCATTAAATATGACGGTATAAAAGTACTAAGTGCCGCTAATACAGGTAGTATATATAATGGATCTTTTCCTGCAAGATCAGGTAACCATAAGAATGATACTCCTTGGATTCCCTTAATATTCATAAATGTATAGTAAAGAGCCATTAATATTGGTAGTGGAATTAACATTGGTAAACATCCACCTGTCATACTAATATTATTCTCTTTGTAGATCTTCATCATTTCCGCATTTGCTTTTTGAGGATCATTTTTATATTTTTCTTGAATCTTCTTCACTACAGGTTGGAATTCCTGCATTTTTCTTGTTGATTTTATTGATTTTATACTAAACGGTAATACTGCAGTTTTTATAATTACTGTTAGAACTATAACTGCTAATACATACGCCCAACCTGGATCTGTTACCCCAACAGAAATGATTAGTTGATGTAATTTATCAAATACGATAGTAAAGAAATCAGTTATCGGCTTAAATAATGTCATCATATTCTTTTATCCTCCCATACTCTATTTAACAGGATCATATCCACCTTTGCTAAAAGGATTACACCTTAAAATTCTCCAAATTGCCATAAGGCTCCCCCTAAAGGCACCATGTTTTTCTACTGCCTCTATAGCATATTGCGAACAAGTTGGCACATATCTGCAACAAGGATTTTTTAAAGGCGATATATTCTTCCTATAAAATCTAATTAGATTTATTACTACTTTCTTCATTATATAGGCCTGCTTTCTTAAACAAATTCATCATAGCTCTTTCGACCTCGTGAAAACTTTTATCCTTCATATTATTTCTAGCAATAAATATGAAATCAAAGCCTTTTTTAATAGAAGCTTCATTTAATCTGTAACTTTCCATAATCAATCTCTTACTTCTACTTCTTACTACACTATTTCCGACTTTCTTACTAACAGAAACCCCTATTTTATTATAAACTTCATTATCTGAATTCTTATTATTTCTATTATTATAAGTATATAATACCAGAAGATTATTCGCTAAAGACTTTCCTCTTCTATATACCATTCTAAACTCATTATTTTTTTTTAATCTGTATATCATGGGTATTTAATACTCCTTTTTTCCTACATTGTAGAAAAAAGGCCACTAAAGTGCGGCCCTTATGCTGTTAATTTTTTTCTACCTTTTTGTCTTCTCTTTCTAAGAATGTTTCTTCCTGATGAAGTCTTCATTCTCTTTCTGAAGCCATGTTCTTTTTTTCTTTGTCTTTTTTTAGGTTGGTATGTCATGAACATTTACACTACACCCCCTTCAATTTTTAAAATTTATATAGCGAAATAACTATACTTCTCTATTTTATTTTAGATTTACTTTATCATTATATATATATACCCCTATTATGTCAAGAATATAGCTTTTTGTTGATAATTCCATTAAGTATATTACAAAAATTGTGGATAACTTATTGAATCCCCTTATTTACTTATGGTATCATAAATAATGTATTGTGAATAACTTGTTCTTAAACAGAACTTATCCACAGCTGTGGATATATCTGTTGATAACTTGTTCTTTTTTTCTTGATAACCTACGTTATGGCTAATTTTTTTTGCTATAATAGGCATATTTACTAGAATTTAAGATACTAAAAGTTTATTTCATTATATATGTGGATAACTTATATTTAAAATTATACTCCACATATTTATTAACATGTGAATAATTTAATATACATATATTTTAAAAATATTATTTTTGTTAATAATATGTTGATATACTGTTATTACAATGTTATTAACATAATTTTCTTAATAAAAAATAAAAAAAATTTTTGACTGGAGGATTAGAAATGGATGCAGAGCTGAAAGAATTATGGGAAAAAACACTGAATATTATTAAGGGAGAACTAAGCGAGGTCAGCTTCAATACATGGATTAAAAGTTGCGAACCTATTTCTATGTCTTCAGATACTATAAAAATCAGTGTTCCTAACGCCTTCACTCAAGAAATACTTGAAAAAAGATATAAAGATTTAGTTGCGAATTCTATAAAAGCTATTTGTTCTAAACTTTATAACATTGAATTTTTAATAGCTTCTGAAATTCAAAATACCGAAGAAGAGCAATCTGAAAAAAGACAAAAGAAAATAAAAGATGATAAAAAGGTTATAGTTAATGATGAGATGAATACTAATCTTAACCCTAAATATACTTTTGATTCTTTCGTAATAGGTAATAGTAATAGATTCGCTCATGCAGCATCTTTAGCAGTTGCTGAATCACCTGCTAAAGCATACAATCCTCTATTTATATATGGAGGCGTAGGACTTGGTAAAACGCACTTAATGCATGCTATCGGTCATTATGTTTTAAAAAATAATCCAAGTGCCAAAGTTGTTTATGTGTCATCTGAAAAATTTACTAATGAGCTTATAAATGCTATAAAAGATGATAAAAATGAAGAATTTAGAAATAAATATAGAAACGTAGATATTCTTCTAATAGATGATATTCAATTTATAGCTGGGAAAGAAAGAACACAAGAGGAATTCTTCCATACATTTAATGCTCTACACGATGCAAACAAGCAAATAATTCTATCATCTGATAGACCACCAAAAGAAATACCTACATTAGAGGATAGATTACGCTCTAGATTCGAATGGGGTTTAATCGCTGACATTCAAGTTCCAGACTTTGAAACTAGAATGGCTATATTAAAGAAAAAGGCAGATGTAGAAAAATTAAATGTAGCTAATGAAGTTATGGTATATATAGCAACTAAAATTAAATCAAATATTAGAGAACTTGAAGGCGCATTAATAAGAATAGTGGCGTATTCATCTTTAACTAATAGAGAAATAACTGTTGATTTAGCTTCAGAAGCATTAAAAGATATAATTTCTAAGAAGCAAGGCAAACATATAACTATAGAAATTATACAAGATGTAGTTGCAAGCTACTTTAACTTAAGAATTGAAGATTTAAAATCCCAAAGAAGAACTCGTAATGTATCTTATCCAAGACAAATGGCTATGTATCTAAGTAGAAAGTTAACTGATATGTCTCTTCCAAAGATCGGTGAAGAATTTGGTGGTAGAGACCATACTACTGTAATACATGCTTATGAAAAGATCTCTGATAATTTAAATAGAGATGAAAGTTTACAACATACAATTGAGGATTTAACAAAAAAACTGACACAAGGATAATTTTTTTTCTCTTATTGTACAATTGTCAACAATTGTTGATAATAACTATATAACAATCTGTGGATAAACATAAAATTTAAATTACGTGTGGATGACTGTGGATAAGGTATACTTTTAGTTACTAACTTATCCACACTATTTTTTTATAAAATGTTGTTGGTTTTACTGGCCTAAAGATAGTTATCAACAATTCCACAGCCCCTACTACTATTATTACTATAAATTTTATATTTATCTAACTAAATAAACTAATCTTATCTGTGAATAAATAAGGAGGATATTAAATGATATTTATATGTGAAAAACAGAAACTACAAGAAGGTATCTCAATAGTTCAAAAAGCTATTACTGGTAAATCAACAATGTCAGTATTAGAAGGTATCTACATAAATGCAAATAAAGATGGGTTAACTTTAATTGGATCTGATATGGATGTAAGTATAGAAACTAAAGTTAATGCTGATGTAATAAATGAAGGTAGCATAGTTATAGATGCTAAAATATTTGGTGAGATAATACGTAAATTACCAAATTCAGAAATTAAAATTGAAACTATGGATAATGATACAGTTCAAATAACATGCGAAAAATCAGTATTTAACGTAGTTTATATGAATGCTGATGAATTCCCAGAACTTCCAAAACTAAATGAAAATATGAAAGTTGAAGTTCCTCAAAATATATTAAAAAATATGATAAAATGTACTTCTTTTGCTATAGCTCAAGATGAAACAAGACCAATACTTCAAGGTATTTTATTTGAAGTTAAGGATAGAACATTAAATCTTGTAGCATTAGATGGATATAGATTGGCAATTAAAAGTGAATATTTAGATAGTGACTTTGATATAGAAATCGTCATTCCTGGTAAAACTTTAAATGAAGTATCAAAAATATTAGAAGATGTTAATGATTTAGTTCAAATAACATTCACAAATAATCATATTTTATTTAATCTAAACAAAACAAGAATAATTTCTAGATTACTAGAAGGAAAATTTGTAAATTATAAATCTTTATTACCTGAAGAGCACAAACTTTTAGTTACTGTAAAAAAACAAGATCTTCAAAATGGTATTGAAAGAGCTTCCTTAATGGCTAAGGATGGTAATAACAACTTAATAAAATTAGAATTCCAAGATGAGGCTTTAGTTATAACCTCTAATTCTCAATTGGGAAAAGTTAGAGAGGAAGTTGGAATAAATCTGCAAGGTGACAAGATACAAATTGCATTTAACTCAAGATACTTAATAGATGTTTTAAAGAATTTTGAGGAAGAAGAAGTTGTTATGGAAATGACTTCAAGTGTAAGTCCTTGTATAATTAAAGCAAAAGAGGCTGATAATTATAAATACCTAGTATTACCGGTTAGATTAATAAGATAAAAAAAGGAGGGGATAAAATGCATAAATATTCGTAATTTTATGCATTTTATCAAACTGTAAGAGCATGAAAGAAATTAATATTAATACAGAATTTATAAAATTAGATGCATTTTTAAAATGGGCAGGTGTTGCCTCATTGGGATCAGAGGCAAAAATTTACATACTTGAAGAAATGGTAAAAGTAAATGGAGAAATTTGCACTCAAAGAGGAAAGAAGTTAAGAAGTGGAGATGTAGTTAATTTTGAGGATGAAGACTATAAGATAGTATAATTGGATTAATTAACCTGTAAATATCTATAAACCACAAAAATAAGCTTTTATTCTTTTAATATGATATAATTAAATGGGTGTTTATAAATGTATGTAAAAAAGCTTAAATTAATAAATTACAGAAATTATGAAAATTTAGAAATAGACTTAGGAAGACATGTCAATGTATTTATGGGAGATAATGCTCAAGGTAAAACTAATATCTTAGAGGCCATTTATTATTGTGGTTTTGCTAAATCTCATAGAACTTCAAGAGACAGGGAGCTTATTAATTGGAATGGAGACATAGCATTTTTAAGCGTAAGTGTTGGAAAAGACAGATTAGATAAAAAAATTGATATTAACATCCTAAAAGACGGAAAGAAAGTAATTAGAGTTAATTCTATAAAGATAAACAAAATTGGGGAATTATTTGGAACATTTAATGTTGTTATGTTCTCTCCAGAGGATTTAAAAATAATCAAAGATTCTCCAGGTATTAGAAGAAAATTTATAGATATGGAACTATGTCAATTAGATTCTAAATATTACTATAATTTAGTTCAATATAACAAAGTCATGAATGAAAGAAATATTGTTCTAAAAAATAGAAATCTTGATTTAGATATGTTAGATATATATGATATGCAATTAGCTAACTTTGGCTCATATATAATTGAGAGAAGATTAACCTATTTAAAATCTTTAAATCAGTATTCTGAAGATATACATAAAGAAATTACTTCAGGAAAAGAAAAGATAGAATTTAAATATAATTCTACTATAAGAAATCTTGATAATATCCAAGATGAGTTCTATGAAACATTAAGAAAAAATAGAAAACGTGATGTAGATAAAGGAATTACTGGTCACGGACCTCATAGAGATGATTTCTCTGTTTATATAAACAACGTTGACACAAAGAGCTTTGGATCTCAAGGTCAACAGAGAACGGCAGTACTTACAATGAAGTTTGCATCCTTGAGGATTATAAAAGAAATAACCGGAGAATATCCAGTCTTATTATTAGATGATGTATTATCTGAATTAGATTTTAATAGAAAGAGATATGTTTTAAGTTCTATAGGGGAAATACAAACTATAATAACATGTACTGGAATTGAAGATTTAAATGAGTATTTAGATAAAGATTCGAAGTTATTTAAAGTTAAAGAGGGAATAGTCTCAATATAGAAGGAGGAATTCTAAATGTTTTTGCACTTAGGAGAGAATGTTGTAGTTCCTATAAAAGACGTTATTGGAATTTTTGATTTACAAACAACAATGTATAGTTCTGATACAATTCAATTTTTAAGAATGGCAGAAGAAGATGGATTTGTGGAAAGAATAACAAGTGATAAACCAAAATCATTTGTTATAGCAGAAGTTGATAAGAAAAGTAAAATATATTTATCACCAATTTCTTCATCAACATTAACTAAAAGAACAGATTTGGAATATAATCCGTAAGTCCAATATACCTTCATTAAGACAATTCAAAATAATTTTTAGGAGGAATTTATGTTGGAACAAAATAAACAAAGCTATGATGAAAGTCAGATACAAGTTCTTGAAGGCTTAGAAGCCGTAAGAAAAAGACCTGGTATGTACATAGGTAGTACTAGTTCAAGAGGATTACATCACTTAGTTTACGAAATAGTAGATAATAGTATAGATGAAGCATTAGCAGGATATTGTAAGAATATTGAAGTTACAATAAATGAAGATAATTCTATAACAGTAAAAGATGATGGAAGAGGTATGCCGGTTGGAATGCACCCTAAGATGGGAAAACCAACTGTTGAAGTTATAATGACAGTACTTCATGCTGGTGGTAAATTCGGTGGAGGTGGATATAAGGTATCTGGTGGTCTTCACGGGGTTGGTGCATCAGTTGTTAATGCGCTTTCAGAAAATTGTTCAGTAACTGTAATGAGAGAAGGTAAGCTTTGGAAGCAAACTTACGAAAAGGGAGCAGTTACTAGCGATTTAGAAGTAGTTGGTACAAGTGAATCAACTGGTACTATAGTATACTTTAAGCCTGATAGAGAGATATTTGACGAAATAATATATGATTTTGAAATACTTTCTCAAAGGTTAAGAGAGCTTGCTTTCTTAAATAAGGGAATAAATATAGTACTTAAAGATAAAAGATATGATAAAGAGCAAAATTATCATTACGAGGGCGGTATTAAATCATTCGTAGAATATTTAAATAGAAATAAGCAGGCACTTCATGAAGAACCAATATATGTTGAAGGATTAAAAGACGATATAATGGTTGAAGTAGCTCTTCAATATAATGATGGATATAACGAAAATATATTTACATTTGCAAATAATATAGACACTATTGAGGGTGGAACTCATTTAGTTGGTTTTAAAACAGCTTTAACTAGAGTATTTAATGATTATGCAAAGAGATTTGGACATTTAAAAGAGAATGATAAAAACCTTTCAGGGGATGATATAAGAGAAGGACTAACAGCTGTAATATCAGTTAAGATAGGAGAACCACAATTTGAAGGTCAAACCAAAACAAAGCTAGGAAATAGTGAAGTTAGAGGAATAGTTGATTCAATTGTTGGTGAAGGTGTTGGAATATTCTTAGAAGAAAATCCGACTATATCAAAACTTATAATTGATAAGGCATTAATGGCGGCAAGAGCTAGAGATGCGGCTAGAAAAGCAAGAGAGCTTACAAGAAAGACTGTTCTTGAAAGATCAGCCCTTCCAGGTAAACTTGCAGATTGTTCTTCAAAAGATCCAATGGAATGTGAAATATATATAGTCGAAGGGGATTCAGCGGGAGGTTCTGCAAAACAAGGTAGAGATAGAAAGTTCCAAGCAATTTTACCTTTAAGAGGTAAAATAATGAACGTTGAAAAACAAAGATTAGATAAGATACTAAACTCAGATACAATAAGATCAATGGTAACTGCATTTGGAGCAGGAATAGGAAAAGATTTTGATATATCAAAGATAAGATATAACAGAATAATAATAATGACAGATGCCGATGTTGATGGAGCTCACATAAGAACATTATTATTAACGTTCTTCTACAGATACATGAGAGAACTAATAGATGGAGGGCATGTTTATATAGCACAACCACCATTATATAAGGTTACAAAGTCTAAGAAAGATTTCTATGCTTATACAGATGGAGAACTTGACAGTATCTTAGAAGATGTTGGAGGAAAAGATAATTCAACAAATATCCAAAGATACAAAGGTCTTGGTGAAATGAATGCAACTCAGTTATGGGATACAACAATGGATCCAGAACAAAGAGTATTATTAAAAGCAACTGTAGAAGATGCTATGGCTGCTGATGAGATATTTACAATACTTATGGGTGAAAAAGTTGAGCCAAGAAGAGAGTTCATTCAAGAAAACGCTAAGAAAGTAAGTAACTTAGACGTTTAGTACTAAATACGAGGTGAAGTACATGAGTTTTAATGAGGGAAAAGTAATACCCGTAGATATAAAAAACGAAATGAAGAAGTGTTACATCGATTATGCAATGAGTGTTATAGTTGGTCGTGCACTTCCAGACGTTAGAGATGGTTTAAAGCCTGTTCATAGAAGAATATTATTCTCAATGCATGAATTAGGTCTAGCCCCTGAAAAGGGATATAGGAAATGTGCCAGAATTGTTGGTGAAGTATTAGGTAAGTATCACCCACATGGTGATAGCTCAGTATATGATGCTTTAGTTAGAATGGCTCAGGATTTCTCAATGAGATACATGCTTGTAGACGGTCATGGTAACTTTGGATCTGTAGATGGTGATAGCGCGGCAGCTATGAGATATACAGAAGCAAAAATGAATAAGATAGCAAGTCAAATGCTAAGAGATATAAGCAAAAACACTGTAGATTTTATTCCAAACTTTGATGGTGAAGAAAAAGAACCATCAGTATTACCATCAAGATTTCCGAATCTATTAGTTAATGGTTCATCAGGTATAGCTGTTGGTATGGCAACTAATATACCACCTCATAACCTAGGTGAGATTATAGATGGAACAATAATGCTTATAGATAATCCAGAACTTCAAGTTCTTGATTTAATGACAGCTATAAAAGGACCAGATTTCCCAACAGCAGGAACAATAATGGGTAAATCAGGTATAAGATCAGCTTATGAAACTGGAAGAGGAAAGATTATCGTTAGAGCAGAGGCTGAAATAGAAGAAGAAAACAATAGACATAGAATTATTGTTACAGAACTTCCTTATCAAGTAAATAAGGCTAGACTTATAGAAAATATTGCTGATTTAGTAAAAGATAAGAGAATCAATGGAATATCTGATTTAAGAGATGAATCAGATAGAGAAGGTATGAGAATTGTAATAGAACTTAAGAGGGATGCTAACCCAAGCGTAGTCTTAAATCTTTTATATAAACATACTAAAATGCAAGATACTTTTGGTGTAACAATGCTTGCATTAGTTGATAATGAGCCACAAATATTAAATTTAAAACAAGTATTATCACACTACGTAAACTTCCAAAAGGAAGTTATAACTAGAAGAACTATATTTGAATTAAATAAAGCAGAGGCAAGAGCACATATACTAGAAGGATTAAGAATAGCTTTAGATAATATTGATGAAGTTATAAGTATAATAAGAAACTCAAAGACAACTGAGATAGCTAAGAATACACTTATAGAAAGATTTAATCTTTCAGATAAGCAATGTCAGGCTATATTAGAAATGAGACTTAGAAGACTTACTGGTCTTGAAAGAGATAAGATTGAGGAAGAGTATGCAGAACTTATGAAGGAAATTGAATACTTAAAGTCAATTCTTGCAAGTGAAGAGAAGCTTCTTTCAGTAATTAAAGAAGAGTTATTAGAAATTAAAAATAGATATAGTGATGAAAGAAGAACAAAGATTGAGAATAATGTAAATGAAATTGATGTTGAAGATCTAATTCAAGAACAAGAAATTGTTATTACATTAACTCATACAGGATATGTTAAGAGAATTTCATCAGATGTATATTCAGCTCAAAAAAGAGGGGGGAAAGGAATCCAAGCGATGTCTACTAAAGAAGATGATTTCGTAGAACACGTAATGGTAACTTCAACTCACTCAGATGTATTATTCTTTACTAATAGAGGTAGAGTATATAAGTTAAGAGGGTATCAAATTCCTGAAGCAGGAAGAACTGCAAAGGGAACTAATATAATAAATCTTATACCTATAGAGCCAGATGAAAGAATAGAAACTGTACTTACTGTAAATGATGTATATGAAAGTGGATATCTATTTATGGGAACAAAGAATGGTATAGTTAAGAAAACAAATCTTACAGAATTCAAAAACTTAAGAAAGAATGGTCTTATTGCTATTAACTTAAGAGAAGGTGATGAACTTCTAAAAGTTAAGATGACAAGAGGAGATGCTAATATCATAATGGTTACTCAAAATGGTTTAGCAATTAAGTTTAATGAATCAGATGTTAGACCTATGGGTAGAACAGCATCAGGAGTTAAGGCAATAAGCCTAAGCGATGATGATATGGCCGTATGTATGGACATAGCAGTTGATGATGAAGATTTACTTGTAGTTAGTGAAAATGGATTCGGTAAGAGAACGCCAACTACAGAATATAAGGTTCAAAACAGAGGCGGTAAGGGATTATTAACTTATAAGATAAATGATAAAACTGGTAAGTTAGTAGGAGCTACTGTATGTAAGACTGAAGATGAGCTTATGATGATAAATACTAGTGGTGTTGCTATAAGAATAAATATTGATGATGTATCAGTAACTGGTAGAGCTACAATGGGAGTTAAGTTAATGAGAACTTTAGATGAAGAACAGGTTGTAGTTATAACTAAAATTACTAGTGATGGTGAAGAAGAAGATAATGATGAAGTTCAAACAGAATTAGGAATTTCAGAAGACAATGCTGAAGTTGTTTCTGATAATTCATTAGATGAATTAGTAAAAAGAGCAACTGAAGAAGAATAGAAAATAGTAAAGTCCTTGGAGAAATTTAGTTCTCCAAGGACTTATTTTTATATATAAAGAGAATTTTATAGCACTAAGAATCAAAATTTATAAAGGATTAGATAGTTATAGAGATGTGAAGATAAAGAGATTTAGCTAAAACATAAAAATTAGACATAACCTTACCCAGGAGTGTCACTATTAGAAAAAAGGATAAATAAAAAGAATAAAAGAGAAAACAAAGGTTAATATTATTAAAATGATATTTGTTATAAAATGAGTGTAATCAGTTATATGATATTATAAATCTCGTCGCTGATGACGAAACAACAACAACTAAACAAACCTTGAAAAAAGTTTCAAAAAAGTTGTTGACAAAGTTTAGAAATGGTGATAAGATTTAATAGTCGCTTGAGGGCGATGAGATAAAATGGTCTTTGAAAATTGAACAGAATATATAAAACATTTAAACAACCAGCAATTCTTTTTATTAAAGTAAGTTTTATGAGTGAAAAGATTAAACTTTTTATTGAGAGTTTGATCCTGGCTCAGGACGAACGCTGGCGGCGTGCCTAACACATGCAAGTCGAGCGATGAAGTTTCCTTCGGGAAACGGATT
>NZ_JAIKTU010000017.1:0-64965 GCF_019753795.1 Clostridium sardiniense
TGATAGTGGAGAAGCGGGGAAACCAGAGACACCAGGAACAGGGGGAACGACACCAGATTTACCAGGTGAGGAAGGGTCAACGCCAGATTTACCGGGTGATAGTGGAGAAGCAGGGAAACCAGAGACACCAGGAACAGGAGGAACAACACCGGATTTACCAGGTGAGGAAGGAACAACGCCAGATTTACCGGGTGATAGTGGAGAAGCGGGGAAACCAGAGACACCAGGAACAGGGGGAACGACACCAGATTTACCAGGTGAGGAAGGGTCAACGCCAGATTTACCGGGTGATAGTGGAGAAGCAGGGAAACCAGAGACATCAGGAACTACAAATCAGGATGTATCAGGTGAGACTACTAATTCAAGTGAAGTAGAAAGGTTACCTAACACTGGTTATGAAGATACATTACCATATATGGGAGCGATTATGACTTCATTAGGTGGATTTTTAGTATTAAAAAAGAAAAAACGTAAGTAATTCTAGAGTATTTTACTTATAACAAAAGAGTGTTTGAAATATTTCAAACACTCTTTAAATTTATATGTTATGTTGAGAATAGGGTACCAGCAAAGGTTCATGTTATGGAGTAGATACAGTAAAAATATATCTAAAATAGTTATAAGACAAATTATAATGTTGCAATATTAGTTATTATGCTCTCTTATCACTATTATTTATAATAAAGAAAATAAGCTATAGATAATAGCGAAAAATCCCATTTGTGAATATAATGCTCATATATAGGAGTATACTATAATCAACTTTTAGTAGTATAACCTCCTTTTTTTATTATCTTTGGCATAGAGTCCAATTTACTTAGCTCTTCCTTCTTTATGACTAAATATTAAGTTAGTTCTCTTAATACTATTATTTATTATAATTAATTGACATTATTGTTTTACACATTTAAAGAATACACCATCTTGTAGATACACAAGATATCCATCTTGTATATATAATTCATCAAAATCACTATTAGGATTAGTTGAGCTAGTTATATCTAATGCTGTAATTGTATTCCCTTTTAAACCAGTTCCTTTTAATGAATCCATCTTATATCCATTGCAGAAAGCCTTTGCAGGAACTTTAGCAATCAAATATTTAGGCTCATCTATCGTAAATCCAAATGAGTTGTTAGTATATTTATCTTTACTTAAAACTATTGTCTTATTAAGAGGTTTAGTATCAGCTGTAGTTAATAATGTATAGCCAATAACTTTTTCTATACGCCACGTTCCATAATATTTTGCCATAGCATCTTTAGATGATTCATCTTTATTTTGTGTTACTCTATCTTTAACTACTTCATTTTTGCTAGGTGTACTAGTTTGTTTAGCAATTTCAGCTTCTTTTTTAGTAGGTTTAGTAGCTGGTTTTACAGTAGTTTCTTTATCTTTAGTTATATCTGACTCTTTTTGATTTTCAGAAGTTTTTACGGAATCTTTATTAGTAGAATTATCTTTATCATTAGTTTTAGTAGTATCAGTTTGTTTGTTTATATCTGCGTTATCATTATTACTAGATGAATTATCCTGTACTACCGCTTGCTCAGTTTGGTTATTAGCAGCACTATTTTGTGATGATTTATCTGCGCAACCAGATACGACTAATGCACTTCCTAAAATAAGAATTCCTATAAGTAATTTTTTCATAAATTGTATACCTCCATTATAAGCATAAGTATACACATAAGTATAAAGGATAAGTATGAAAAATATTACCATCAAATATTAACAAAGTGTTAAAAAATAATAGTTTGTTAATTTTTTATACAAAAAAAGAAGGGGGATTCCCTTCAAATTTTATTGTTGTTCTTTAGGTAATTTTGAAACTACTATATTTCTAACTGTATTGTGTAATTCAGCTATTTCTTCCTTTGAAAGATTTGTAACATCTATAGGTTCATGTATATAAACTTCAACATCAGAAGATTTAATTTTACCTCCGTTAGCCTCTAAAAGTTTGTATGATCCGTTTATAGTAACTGGGACTATTTTAACCTTTGACTTTAAGGCCAATTTAAAGCTACCTGCTTTAAATTCTGCTACAGGTTTACCCTTACTTCTAGTTCCTTCAGGGAATATAACCATTGAATATCCTGATCTAAGGATCTGTATACCTTGTACAATTGCTTCTGCCGACTTTCTCATATTACTTCTGTCCATGAAGACACAATTAATATATTTCATCCACATACTAATTGCAGGCCATTTTTCTAATTCTTTTTTTGCAATAAATCCTTTAGGTACATCAATTGTACTCATTATTAATGGTATATCAAAATTACTCTGATGGTCTGATACAAATAATACCGCTTCATCTTTAGGAATGTTTTCTTTTCCATATACTTTAAGCTTAGCACCGCTAATCCACATAATATACTTTGCCCATGTGTGGGTTACTTTGTAGATAGCGGTAGTTCGCTCTGCATCTTTCCCTTTAATTTCTAAATACTTTATCTTAATTAATCCAATAGGTGCAATAATTAAACTAAGAATTATTCCAGGATAGAAAAGTATTGTTCTTAACATAATACCAATCCTCTCTAAGTTTTAAATAAATCATATAAAAAAAGTATATTATAAATTGTAAAAATTTAAAAGAACTAAAAAAAATAGAGTGACATATATTTTAAGTAAGATATTTAAATAGAGAAGGTGATAAGTAATATGAGTAATTTTATAAAAGATAAACTTAATGTAACCTTTATGAAAGGAATTACTAAGGAAGAGCCTATAATTCCAAGGTGTTATACTCTTACTCACTCAGATGAAACTGGTGATTTATATTTAGATGTAGGACTAAAGTTTGCATATAATAAGATTACAGCTACTAGAGATGAAGTTTTAGCAGAATGGTCTAAGATGGGGAACAAATATATTCTAAAAATTGATTTGCATGTTGATGGGCCATTAAATGGACTTGATATAAAAAAACGGGATCAAATATTTAGAAAAGAACTTAAATTAGCTATAGAAAGTATTGTTTACGGCGATAAAATATTTTTTTATAAACATAATATATTAGATGAATCTCCAATTATAGTATACTTTAATTCAAAACAAGAAGAATTCAATAAAATAGAATGCTGGGGAATAATTAAAGATTATATGAGAAGTGACTATATAGATGAGGCTAAAAAAGAGGTGGATAATAACTTTAAAAGTGAATTAGAATGTGAAAACATAAGTGATGAATATGAGGGACAAGTTATAATAACGCTTTTGCTACCATACATCGATAGAGCAATATATTATGAAACAAAAAATAGAAGAAGGTTTTCAAAAGAAGACGTTGAATTAATTAATATAGAAAAAATAAATGATTATAGAAATTCAAATGATTATAAAGTAAAAGTCAAAGCTTACTATGAGGCTGAAGAAAGCTTTAATATGGAGTTTATAATTAAATCGAGCAGAATAGAAATAAAAAAAGTAGAAAAAATATAAGGGTTTTTGGCAATAATACTTAATAAGATAGGGGTGAAAATAATGAAAAAATTTTTTCCTATGATACTTACAAGTATTATTGTCATTTTGTTTTTAGGAATATTTATTTATTCTAAACAAAATTATTCACAGGCTAGTATGGAAAATATAGCAGGATTTGTGGATAACAGATTAGTAACTGTTAGTAATTTTCAAAACAGTATATTAGTAAAGCCAAAAGAGAGAGATGCTATGGTAGGTTATATATTCTATCCACAAAATAATATAGATGAGAAATCTTATATTCCTGTTATGGCAGAAGTTGCACAACGAGGTTTTAATATATATATAATAAAAACTCCTCTGCATTTAAATTTAAATACAAATAAGCTTGGTGAACAAATAGTATCTACAAATCAATATATAAAAAAATGGGTTATTGGAGGAGTTGGTGAAGGCGAGAAATCTGCAAGTGATTTTCATGATAAAATAAAGGAGACTGGAAATGCTGAACTAGTATTATATAATGATGTTATTCCAGTTTTAGATGGAAATAATTATTATTGTGATAGATACTATAAAGAAAATGTATTAGAGAGTAGCAAAAACTTGCTTAAATATTTAAATAAAGTTAGGAATTAAGATGTCTTAAGGATAAATTTATTATATATTTGCAAAAATTTAAGAGTAAATTAAGATTAGTGAATTAAACTAGTATTTATATGAAATACGGTTTAGTAAAGGAGTTATGTGATGGAATGTAGAGAATCTTATGATATAGGGAAAAATGAAAAAATAATAGGGTTAACAGAGGACCAGGTAAAAGAGCGAATTTTAAGGGGAGAAACAAATAAAATTCCTAAGGCTCCATCAAAAACCTTTCCACAAATTTTAAGATCTAACTTTTTTACTATGTTTAATGCACTAAATCTTGTTCTTGCAGCAGCAGTAATAATTGCAGGTTCACCTAAAAATGCAATATTTGCAGGTGTAATAGTTGTAAATAGTTTAATTGGGGTTATACAGGAAGTTAAAGCAAAGAACATAATAGAAAAGCTTTCAGTAATTAGCGAAGCTAATTGTAATGTAATAAGAAGTGGATTTATTAGAAGAATAGGAATAGAAGAGATAGTAAAGGATGATATAGTATATGTTACATCCGGAGATCAGATTTTGGCTGATGGAGTTTTAAGTGAAGGAAATGAACTTGAAATAGATGAATCAATGCTTACAGGAGAAGCAGATCCTATTCATAAGAAAAAAGATGATAAAATTCTTTCTGGTAGTTTCGTTGTAGCTGGAGAAGGATATATGAGAATTACTAAGGTTGGAGCTAATACATATTCTTCAAAACTTGCAAATGAGGCAAGAAAATTCAAAATAACAAATTCAGAATTACAAAATTCATTAAATAAAATATTAAAAGTACTACTTTTCCTAATAATTCCTATAGGGATAATACTTGCAACTACTCAACTTATATTTATAAAAGCTAGTTGGCAAGATGCGGTAATAGGAACTGTATCAGGAATAATAGGTATGGTACCAGAAGGTTTAGTGTTACTTACAAGTGCAACGTTTATTGTTGCAATAATAAAGTTATCTCAATATGATACTTTGGTACAAGAGCTTTCAGCAACTGAAGTTTTAGCAAGAGTAGATGTTTTATGCGTAGATAAGACTGGGACAATAACAGAAGGTACTTTAAAATTAATAGATGTAATAAACTTATCAGATTATGAAAACAAAGAAATAGATGATGTATTATCATCTATAGCACATAATTTACCTAGTAAAAATCCAACTCAACAAGCAGTACTAGATAGATATAAAGAAGATTCAGAACTCGAGATAATAGAAAAGGTTCCTTTCTCATCGAAAAGAAAATGGGGAGGAATAGTAACTAAAGATAATGGGTCTTGGATATTTGGAGCTCCAGAGATAGTAATGGGAAATAAATATCTAGAAATTAAAGCTAAGGTTGAAGAAGAAGCGATGAAGGGCAGAAGAGTCCTTATACTTGCAAAATCAGATCTTAACTCATTAAGAGGAGAAAAGCTTAAAGATGTAGAGAAAGTTGCATTAATCTTAATTGAAGACATAATAAGACAAGATGCTCCAGAAACTTTAAAATTCTTTAAAGATGAAGGAGTTCAAGTTAAAGTAATATCAGGAGATAATCCTGTCACTGTATCTTCAGTTGCAAAGAGAGCTGGAGTAGAAGGTGCTGAAAATTATATAGATGCAAGAGAACTTCCAGAGGATATGGAAGAGCTAAAAAAAGAAGTTGAGAAGTATAGTGTATTTGGAAGAGTTACTCCTCATCAAAAGAAATCACTTGTAATCGCACTTCAAGAAAATGAGCATACTGTTGCCATGACAGGTGATGGAGTTAACGATGTTTTAGCACTTAAAGAAGCTGATTGTGGAATAGCTATGGCAAATGGATCAGATGCCACAAAAGCAGTATCACAACTTGTGCTTATGAAATCAAACTTTAGTGCATTACCTAAGGTTGTTGCTGAAGGAAGACAGCAAATAAATAACTTAGAGAGAGTAGCACAGTTATTTTTAACAAAGACAACTTACTCAATAATACTTGCAGTTGTATTTTCAATACTATTACTTCCATTCCCAATACAACCAATACAGCTTTCATTAATAGGAAGTTGTGCAATAGGGATACCAGCACTATTCTTAGCACTACTACCTAATACAGAAAGAGTTAAAAAAGGATTCCTTGGAAGAATACTAACAGCTAGTATACCGAATGGTGTTCTAATAGCAATATTTGTTTCAGCTACTTTTGCTATATCATATAACTATGCAGGTGCATCTATTGAAACAGCAAGAACGCTTGCAGTACTTATGCTTGCAGGAGTAAGTATGGTAATACTATTTAAGGTTGCATTACCACTTACACCATTTAAAGTTGCATTGGTATTTATAATGATGGGAATAGTATTACTTGGATTTATTACTCCAATAGGAAGATTGATATTTACTTTAAATAAACTTACAACAATGCAATGGATATTATCAGGGGCTACAATAGCAGCATCAATACCAATACTTGCTGCGGTAGTAAGCTTAATTAGAGTTAGAAGACATGTTGAACAATAAAAGCATATAAAATACTAATAGAAGTAGTTTAACTACTTCTATTTTTATATTCTTAATTATTTTAGTGAAAAAGTTTATAATGATATTTTGAGAAAACTATTGAAAATAATTACGAATAAGCTTTAGAGGAAAGTTTATAGAAAGATGTTGGTGGTATTTTCCATAAATGTTTGACATATAGATTATATTGTAATAAAATTAATGTGTTACGCCCCTATAGTTTAATGGATAGAATAGTCCCCTCCTAAGGGATAGATACAGGTTCGATTCCTGTTAGGGGTGCCATATACAATAAATAAATGACTTAACCACGTAGGTTAAGTCATTTATTTTGCTTAAAAAGTGATAAAAAGGTGACTAAAAGTTTTTCCGAGAACGTAGTCACCTTTTTTATTGAATAAAATATATAATCATTAAATAATTCAAGTTAAGCTCTATTAGTATTCTAGTCTTAAAGTATAGAAAAAAATTTCAAAAGATTAATTAAAGTGCAGAGAGAGCGTTGAGTAAGGTATTAAAATTAAATAGTTTATTAATAGGATAGAAACCTACAATTCCATGTACTAGAGCACTATGTAAGAGTGTAGAAATTAAAACTAAAAAAGTAGTAAAAGAATGATCTATTGGAAGTAAATCAATAAATGAGATATTATTATATAAGATTTATAAATCAAACAAAACAGAATTAATGATTAAATAATTCTATTAAGTAATGATTAAATATTGTTTAAAGGAGAGAGCAAAATGAGAGTATTAGAAAATTTAGAACCTAAAAAAGTATTTGAATTTTTTGAAGATTTAACAAGAATACCTCATGATTCTGGAAATGAAAAAGAAATTAGTGATTATCTTGTTAAGTTTGCAAAAGAGAGAAATCTTGAAGTCATTCAAGATAAGGCTTTAAATGTAATAATTAAAAAGCCTGCTACAAAAGGGTATGAGAATATACCAGGAGTTATAATCCAAGGTCATATGGATATGGTATGTGAGAAGCTAAAGCATAGTAATCATGACTTTGAAAAAGATCCATTAAAATTAAGAATTGTTGATGATGAATTTGTTTATGCAACAGATACTACTTTAGGAGCTGATGATGGTATAGCGGTAGCATATGGGCTAGCTATATTAGATTCTAATGTAATAGAGCATCCAGCAATAGAGTTTGTAGTAACTACAGAAGAAGAGACCGTTATGGGTGGAGCTAATGAGTTAGACACATCAGGATTGAAAGGAAAAGTTCTTTTAAATATAGATGCTGAAGAAGAGGGAGTATTTATTTTAGGTTGTGCTGGTGGAATTCTGGTTTACCCAGAAATAAAAATAGAATTTGAAGATTTTAATGGAGAGTCTTTGCAATTAGAGGTTGCAGGACTTAAAGGTGGGCATTCTGGAATGGAGATTCACAAGCAAAGAGGAAATGCTAATAAGTTAATGGGAAGACTTTTATATACGTTAGGTAAAGAAGTTAACTTTAATATTGCAACAATTAATGGTGGATCAAAATCTAATGCTATACCTCGTTCTTGTAAAACTATAATTAGTGTAAGAAAAGAAGAAATAGAAAAAGTTAAAGAGATTTGCGCTAATTTAGAAAAAGACTTTAAGAATGAATATAAAGTAGAAGATTCAGATATTCATATTATAGTTAAAAGTGATGAAAAGTTAGAGAAACAATTAACTAAAAAGGTTACGGATAGTTTAATAAGATTCTTATTTGTAGTTCCAGATGGCATACAATCTATGAGTAAAGAAATAGACGGGTTAGTAGAAAGCAGCTTAAATGTTGGGATAGTAGAAACTTTAGAGGATAGAATTAAATTTATTATTGATATAAGAAGTGCAGTTAGAAGCAAAACGCATGAGATTGTAAATAGAATAGAGGCTCTTTGTGATGCCGTAGGAGCTGCTATGGACCAAAATGGTGAATATCCAGAGTGGCAATATGAACCGAAATCAAGAATAAAAGATTTAAGCGTAAAAACGTATAATAATTTATTTGGAATTGAGCCTCAAATAACCGCTCTACATGCAGGGCTTGAAAGTGGAATATTTAAAGAAAAACTACCATCTGATGTAGAAATAATAAGTTTTGGACCAGATATATTTGATGTACATACTGCAAATGAGCATTTTAGCATAGAATCTGTTGGACGATTCTATAAATTCTTAACTCAGCTATTAAAGAATATGAAATAATAAAGTTATTTTATCGCGTAGTTTATAGCTATCATAAAAAATAAAATTACTATTAAAGAGTTAAATAGATCTTCAGATAATAAGTATATCTCGATGTTAAATTTAAAAACATTAAATTTGTTATATATAGTAAGATAAGTTTATCATATAGTTTTATGGTATAATTTACTATGAAAATAAAAAATGAAAAATTTATATATAAAAATTAGAGGTGAAGAAGGAATTTATGAGTAAAGAGGAAGCACTCAGTAAGTTAAGTAAAGAAGAGGTGGCAATTGTATTTAAGCATTCTGCACTCGTTACAATATTGTGTAGTGCCATCTATATTTTATTATCTTTTATGGAATTTGAGCTATTTAGTTCTATATGGATAGAGATATTATCTGCAATAGTATTTTTTGCTCTTCAGTTTACCTTTTTATATTTAGCAAAATCGCTAGATAAAAAATTAGAAGAATTAAAACAATTATAAAGAATAGAAAAAAGATAGACATTTAATATACGTCTATCTTTTTGTTTTAATTTAAGTTTAAGATTATCATTAATCCAATCTCTTATATATTATAGGAGATTCGAATCCAAATGTTATCTTATCATCCTTTTTAAACACTTCACTTACCTCTAGAACACCATCTGACATTCTTTCTTTCAATATGAATGTTGTACTAGGTGTAAAATGACTTATACTTTCTCCAATAAAGCTACCATCTTTATAAGAATATATCATTGGAGTGAATTTAGGAGATATTTTTAATTCATTAAAATCCATAGTTAAATCTACATTATCATTTCTGAAATCCTCTTTTGATATAGCATTAGGTAATTCATAAGATTCTAATACTACATTTCCTTCTTTATTTAATTTAAATAAGAATAAATGAGGAAGAATATTTTTGAAGTTCCCCATATCATAATAACTTTCTTCTATAACAAAGTAACCATTAAAGCCTTCTGGAATATCTTTAATTTTATCATTGCATACTCCATTTATATGATGAGCTTTTGGATGAATTATTTTTCCTAAAGCTTTTTCTTTAGATATTTGTTCATCATTATTGAATTCTCCGCATAGATTTTTAATAAATAGCTCTAATTTTTCCAAAATAAGCACCTCCATAAAAGTATATAAGTTAATTATAATACTTTTATTTTAGGATAAACGTTAAAATTTTATAATTTAATGAAAATAATTTAAGTATGTAGGGGGAATGTATGGGAATACAAGCAAAACTAATAAAGAAGTTAATAAAAATAAAGGTGTATGAGTGTTTGAAAGGGCAAGTAGTAATAGAGATGAAGTGCTTAAAGATGTTATCAGAGGAGTATAGAAGTTATGAAGTATTTTTAGAAAAGGCCCTTAGTAAGCTAAATGGTATTACAAGTATAGATGTTGATATATCCAAAGGATTTATAACCATAAATTATGATGATAATAAACAAAGTGAGGATAATGTAATAAAGTGGGCTTATAAAGTGAAAGATATTGGAATAGATAACTTTGATTTAATAAAAACAGAGGGAGAGAAGAATCTAGATAATGTAGTGAAAATTATAGAAAATAAGCTTGATAAAGAACTAAAAGACTATTGTTAAAAATATAACACGCAAAGTTCGACAAAGTCTAACACCTTGAAAATACACGCTTAGACATGGTTTTTAAGTGCTTGAAAAATAGATTATTGTTAAAGTATTAACAAATAGATAAAATAAGGTTAAAATTTTAACAAAGTATAAAATAAAAAGGTATTTTGGGATCGTAGAAGATATCAGATATATTTATAAAAAATATTAAATCTAAAGGAGGAGTAATGAGAAGAAGTAGTGGAATATTGATGCATATATCATCATTGCCAGGAGACTTTGGAATAGGAACTTTAGGGGAAAAGGCATATGACTTTATTGATTTCTTAAAGGCAAGTGGACAACATTATTGGCAGATCTTACCCCTAGGGCAAACTAGTTATGGTGATTCTCCTTATCAAAGTTTTTCAGCCTTTGCTGGTAATCCTTATTTTATCGATTTTAACTTATTAAAGGATGAGGGATTATTAAAGGAAGATGACTATATAAATGAAAGTTATGGAGCAAATAGGGAATCCATAGACTATGCTTTACTTTTTACGGTTAAATATAAGATTTTAAACAAAGCTTATAAGAATTTCAATAAGGATGACTTTAAAGACTATGAGGAATTTAAAACCAAAAATAAATTCTGGTTAGATGATTATTCTTTATATATGGCGATTAAGAAAAACTTAGCATTATGCAGCTGGAGAAATTGGGATAAAGGAATAAGAGGGAGAGAAGATAAGATACTTAAAGAGTGTAGAGATAAATTATCTTATGAAATAGATTTTTGGAAGTTTGTTCAATACGAATTCTTTAAACAGTGGGTGAGATTAAGAGCATATGCAAATAAAAATGGAATAAAAATAATAGGAGATATACCTATATATGTAGCGGAAGATAGTGCGGATATATGGGCAAATCCTAAGCTATTTAAGACAGATAAAGATTTGAATTTAGAAGTTGTCTCAGGTTGCCCTCCAGATGCTTTTACAGAAGATGGACAGTTATGGGGTAATCCTATATATGATTGGAAGGAACATGAGAAGGATGGTTTTAAATGGTGGATATCCAGGATTAAAGAGAGTTTTAAACTATATGATATGGTAAGAATTGATCATTTTAGAGGTTTTGAATCTTATTGGGAAGTTCCTTATGGAGAAAGTACTGCAAAGAATGGAAAATGGGTTAAAGGACCTGGTATTAAGCTGTTTAATTCAATTAAGAGTGAACTTGGAGACCTTGATATAATAGCAGAAGATTTAGGTTTTTTAACTGATGAAGTAAAGGAATTTAAAGATAAAGCAGGATTTCCAGGTATGAAGGTGCTGGAGTTTGCATTTGGAGAAGAGGATAGTGATTATTTGCCACATAATGTAGATGAAAATTGTGTTTATTATATAGGCACTCATGATAATGAAACTATAGTTGGTTGGTACAATAATATTAAAAATAAAAAAGATAGGGAGATGGCTAAGGACTACTTTTATATAAATAAAGAAGAGGGAATAAACTTTGGATTTTTAAGAGGAGTACTATCAAGTAGGAGTAAACTTGTTATAATTCAAATGCAAGATATATTAGGGCTTGGCAACGAAGCTAGAATGAATGAGCCATCAATACTAGGATGCAATTGGAGATTTAGAATAAGAGAAGAAGATCTAAGTAATAATCTAAGTAAAAAACTTTTAAAGATGACTAAACTATATAGTAGATTTTAGACTTTGATTAAATAGCTTAAATTCCTTTATTATCTTAGAGGATTTTAGGCTATTTTTATTTATATAATGACTGTATATTAAGGCTTTTTTATGGCATATAATAAGGCGTAGGAATATATAAAATTTTTTTAGTATATGATATAATGGAAAATAATATAATAAAATAACTAAAATTGTGAATTGTGGGAGAGTGATAATTGTTGGACTCTAGTTATACGGGGCAGATAGTTTTATTATTAGTACTTCTTGTTTTATCAGCATTCTTCTCTATGTCAGAGACTGCGCTTATGTCATTAAGTAAGATTAGAATAAGGCATATGGTTGAAGAGGGAGTAAAAGGAGCTAAGTTAGTAGAAAAGTTAATAGAAGATCCAAACAAGCTTCTAGGAGCTATTTTGATAGGTAATAATATAGTAAATATAGGTGCATCAGCTATAGCGACATCACTTGCTGTTAAAGTATCAGGTGGAAGTGAAAGTGCGGTAGCGATTGTAACTGCAGTTATGACTGTTTTAATTTTAATTTTTGGGGAAATTACTCCGAAGTCTATTGCAAAACAAAAGTCAGAGCAAGTATCTTTAGGGGTTAGTAAACCTATAAAGTTATGTGTGTTTATATTTAAACCTTTTGTAGTGATATTTACTGCTATTTCATCAGTATTTATTAGATTATTCGGTGGAGATCCAAAAGCTACTGAACCATTTATTACAGAAGAAGAGCTTAAGACAATGGTTGGTGTAAGTGAAGAAGAAGGGGTCCTTGAGGATGTTGAAAAAGAAATGATTTTTAATGTTTTTGATTTTGCAGATCTTCAAGTTAAAGATGTAATGGTTCAAAGAGTAGACGTTACAGCCATTGAAGTAAATGATTCATATGAAGATTTATTAAAGATAATAAAAGAAGATCAATATTCAAGAATTCCTGTTTATGATGATACTATAGACGACATAGTTGGAATACTTAATGTAAAAGATCTTATAATAGCAGGATACAAGGGTGAAGCATTTAATGTAACGGAATATATGCGTGAACCTTTATATACATTTGAATTTAAGAAGATAACGGAACTTTTCAATGAAATGAAAAAATCAAGAAATCATATGGCGGTTGTACTTGATGAATATGGTGGAACTGTTGGGATAGTAACAATTGAAGACTTAGTTGAAGAAATTGTTGGTGATATTCAAGATGAGTATGACAAAGAAAGAGATATGATTGAAGTAATAAAGGAAGATGAATATGTAGTTGACGGAAGTGCAAGACTAGATGATATAAGTGATCTTATAGGGGTTAATATGGAATCAGAAGAATTTGATTCTGTAGGTGGACTTATTATAGGTGAACTTGGAAGAATTCCTGAAGAACATGAAGAGATAGTAATAGATAGAATTAGATTTGTCGTTGAAGAAATTGAAAAAAATAGAATAATGAAAGTAAGAATATATACTTAAAATTAAAGGACGGCGAAGTGCTGTCCTTTAATTCTATAATTTTATAATTGAAGTGGTGATTTTATGAATTACATAGATTTAGCATTAGAAGAGGCAAGAAAAGCACTAGAGATTGGGGAAATACCAGTTGGAGCAGTAATTGTAAAGGATAATAAAGTTATTGGAAAGGGATATAATTTAAAAGAATATAGGAAAAGTGTTATTGCACATGCAGAGATAATAGCTATAGAAGAGGCGTGTAAGACTATTGGAGATTGGAGATTGAATGGGGCAGAAATGTATGTAACTTTAGAGCCATGTCCAATGTGTGCAAGTGCTATAATACAGAGCAGGATATCAAGGCTTCATATAGGTACATTTAATAAAGATATGGGGGCGTGTGGATCTGTTATTGATATTGTGAACAATAGATATATAAACTCTTATATACATATAAATTGGTTATATAACGAAGAATGTAGCAAACTTATAACTGATTTTTTTAAAAATAAAAGAAATGAGAAAAAACTTTATAAAAAAGTAATGAAGAAATAATCATTATCTGTTATATTATAGAAAAACATAAGGAGGTATGGTATGAACAATCCAGTGGCATTTGAAATTTATGGATTTAAGGTTATGTGGTATGGTATTCTTATAGGATTAGGTATAGTTCTAGCATTTATATTAGCGTATAAAAATGCTAAGAAAAAAGGATTAGATTTTGATGTGTTAATAGATGTATTCTTAATTTCTTTTCCTTGTGCAATAATAGGAGCTAGAGCATATTATGTAATATTTGAGTGGAGTAATTATAAGGATAACTTATCAGATATATTTAGGATAAGAGAGGGTGGTCTTGCAATCCATGGAGGGCTTATTGGCGCATTCTTAGCTGCGTTCATATATACAAGAATTAAGAAAATAAGCTTCTTGGCATATGCAGATTTAGTTGCACCATCAATTATATTGGCTCAAGCTGTTGGTAGATGGGGAAATTTTATGAACAGTGAAGCGCACGGTGGACCTGTATCACGTGAATTTATATCAAAATTCCCTGAATTTATTCAAGATGGAATGAATATAAATGGACAGTATTATCATCCGACATTTTTATATGAATCTATATGGGATATTTTGGTTTGCATAATACTAGTTATAATATTGTATAAAGTGAAAAAAGGATATGAGGGAGTAGTGATAAGCTCATATATGATATTATACTCAATTGGAAGATTCTTTATTGAGGGGCTTAGGACAGATAGTCTTATGTTTATGGGACTTAGAATGGCACAACTTATATCACTTGCAGGAATAGTGCTAGGGTTAATATTTATATTTATTATAGTTAAAAAGAATAAAAATAGAAATGTTATAAAATAGTTTATATAAAAAATAAAAGGAATGTGTACTGAGATGCACATTCCTTTTGTTATTAAATATTTCCTAATTGAAGGATTTTTGTTGCTGTTAATTCATCAGTAACAAGAGAATCTATTAAATTTCCATTTAATGCGCCTAAAATAGAAACTGATTTAAATTTACCTGTGACAATACATATTTTATTTTCTACTGAAAGGATAGAATCAAGATCTACTCCGAAAACCTTATTATTTAAGTCTATATCTAAGAATTCACCATTCTTATTATATAATCGTCCAAATAATGCACCAACTGCTTCGTGTTTTATAAAATCATTTTGGTAAAATGATTCCTTCCAAAGCAAGGTTGAATAAATTGATTCTGGAGTACCGATTCCTGTCAATAAGATATTCATTTTTTGAGATTTTAAAAGAGATTGATTTATAATTAACTCCATAGCTAAGTTTTTCCTTGTAACATCATTCATTATGTAAAGAGGTGCATAAAGAAAACGATAATTTGCATCATACTTAGTAGACAATAAATGTATTAAACTTGGAGTATCCATAGTTATATTTTTCTTTCCAAAAGTACCGAAGGGTTGAACTATTGTAAGTGGAAGCTTTTTCTCGGGTTTTATATTTCTAATTGCTTGATATAATGTTTTTCCCCAAGTTACTCCAACGATGCTATCTTCCTCTAGAATTGATTGAATATAATCAGCCGCAGCTTTCCCAACGGTTTGTGAAATATCTATAGTATCATTATTGTTTACTTTAGTAATGATAACTTCCTTCAAGTTGAAGTGTTCTTTGAATTTTTTTTCTAGTGATGTCACTCTAGATTCAGGGCGATTTATTTCTATATTCACTATATTTTTTTCGCGTGCTTCTTGCAAATATTTTGCGATTTTAAAGCGAGTGGTATCGAACTCTTTTGCTATTTCGGATTGTGTTTTATTTTCATTGTAGTATAGATTTGATATATCTGCCAGAAAATCATTGTATTGCTTTTCAAAATTATCTTCGAATTTCATGTAATCATACCTCGATTTTAGATTATTCTCATTAAATATGCTTCTAAAATAAAAAATATAAATTTAATAATATTTTTTATCTTAAAATTTATAGTAATAATAAACTACATTTAATTATAAAGGAAAATAATCTTTAATACCATCTAAAAAAACAGTTACCGCCAATAAATCAGCGCTTCCACCGGGGCTTATCTTTCTTTCTGAGAATTCTTTATCTAGTTTTATTACTTCTTTTTCGATAGATTTTAAGTTTTTATATTCCATGAGATTAAGTATTTCTGTCGATCTTGTATTTACTTCTTCTAAAACGTCTATATTGTGTCTGTGTAAAAGAGTAGAATCTTCACAATGAGCCATTATACAAATTAATGTAAGATATAACCTTTGATTTGTTTTTAGGTTTGAATATTTTTCATAAAAAGGTAGGCTGTGATTAAATACAGTTGGTAGACCTTTCTCAACTTCTCCTCTAATCCCTGTTATTCCGTATTTTTTGAATATTTTTTCTCCGTAAGTTATTGTATTCTTGTTTTTCTTAGAACATAATTCATTTTTAACTAAGTTAGATGAAATCTCCTTTATTACACTGTGTACTGAATCAAAGGGTAAATTGTTATAAAATGCTCTTGATACAGAAGCAACTACAACTCCAAGTAAGAATATTAATCCTTTATGTGTGTTTATTTTTTTTGTAGCAGTAAACATTGCATCTTCTATATTAATGCCTATAGGTCTTATTGTAGATAATAATTTATTAAGTGGGATTTGGGACATGCTCATCTCTATTATTTCTTTAAATAAGGGTCCTATTTCTGAAATGCTATCGATAAATGTGTAATAATCCATATCATTATGAGCTCCTGTTGAAACAGGAGATACTAATCCTGGAGAGGGATAGCAGCTTACCTCGTACAATAAAGATTTTATTATTAAACTAGTCGCTTTTTCTATGAAAAGTTTTCTATCAACTTTCAAAACACTCTCTCCTTTTCTTTAACATATGAAAAAATATATCACAAATGATAAAAAGAGACAACTTTGTGTAACTTGAAAAACGTTTTCATTTTATAAAAACATGAAAAATAATACAATTTACTACAAAATATATATAAAAATAAGCAAAAAAGTAACAAGTTTTAGGTTAAACAATGTAAAATATCGTAAATAATTAAAAAAATTAAAAAGTATTGTACTTTGAAAAGGGTATGGTAAAATAAAGTCACAAGCACAAATGTTAAGAAAATAAACAAAAGTAAAATAATTAGGAGAAAATATATATGGGAGTATGGATGTATGAAGGAGAGTTGAAAATTGATTTAACATTTATTTCATTTGATCCTCAAAGGGATATAAAAAATAAAAAGAAGGTTGAAAAATTCTTAGACGAAGAAGGACTTAGCTATTTAGATGATATTGAATTCACGATAGCAGTATTTAATCATAATGAAGTAATAGCTACTGGATCATTAGATGATAATGTACTAAAATGCTTTGCTGTAAGAGAGGATTTTAAGAATAGGGGTTTAACAAATGAGATAGTTAAGTTACTTACTGAAAAAGAATTTGAAAATAATAAAACACACTTATTCATATATACAAAACCAGAAAATTGCGAGCTTTTTGAAAGTCTTGGTTATCATACAATAGCAAAAATTGAAGGATTAGTAGCTTTATTAGAAAATAAAGCTAATGGATTAAAGAAATATCTTCAGAAACTTAGTAAGACTAGGGTAGAAGGAGATAATATTTCATCCATTGTTATGAATTGTAATCCATTTACAAAGGGGCATCTTTTCCTCATTGAAAAGGCAGCAAAAGAAAATGATATAGTTCATTTATTTATCTTAACAGAAGATAAGTCGGAATTTAGTACATATGATAGATTGGCTATGGTAAAGGTAGGTGTAGCTCACTTAGATAACGTTATCATACATGAAGCAGGAAAATATATAATTTCAAATGCTACGTTTCCTTCTTATTTTATAAAAGGACAAGAGAAGATTGTAAAGGCTCATGCTTATTTAGATTTAAATTTATTTTCTAAGTACATTGCTAAAACTCTTAATATTACATGTAGATATGTTGGAGAAGAACCACTGTCTAATGTAACAAATGATTACAATGAATATATGAAAGATATACTTCCTGACTATGGTATAGATGTTATTGAAGTGCCAAGGTTAGAATACAACGGACAAGCTATATCAGCTTCACGTGTTCGTGAATTTTTGCTTGAAAATAAATTAGATATGATAAAGGAGCTTGTTCCTAAGACAACATTTGATTATTTATTGAATTTAAATAAACAAAATAATATTTTTGGAGGTATTTAGTATGAAAATTAAAAAGCCTGCAGTAGCAGGAACACTTGAATCAAGTGATTGCATAGTTTCAGTAGAACCATCAGATACAAATAATATTGAAATAAATTTAACCAGTACTGTTAAAAAACAATTTGGTAATGAAATAATGGAGGTTGCAAGGGAAACTCTTAAGAGGTTAAAAGTAGATGAAGTTATCATGGAGATAAATGATAAAGGAGCTTTAAACTGTGTTATAGAAGCCCGTATTGAATCTGCAATTTACAGAGCTGCTGAATTAAAAGAATTTGATTGGAGGAATTATTAATGACAAGATTAAGAAGATCAATGATGTTTGTACCAGGAAGCAAGCCTGCAATGATAAAAGATTGCACTATATATGGAGCTGATTCAGTAATGTTTGATTTGGAGGATTCAGTTTCTATTTTAGAAAAGGATACAGCTAGGAGACTTGTGTATCATGCATTAAAATCAATGGACTTTGGAGACACTGAGACAGTTGTTCGTGTTAATGCTTTAGATTCTGAGTTTGGATTAGAAGATTTAAAAGCTATAGTTAGAGCACAGCCTGATGTTATACGTTTACCAAAGACAGAAACTGCACAGGATGTAATAGATATGGAAAATGTAATTGCATCTATTGAAGAAGAGGTAGGTTTACCTATTGGAACTACAAAAATGATGGCTGCTATAGAATCAGCATTAGGTGTTTTAAATGCTTATGACATTGCAACTTCATCTAAACGTTTAATGGGTATAGCACTTGGCGCAGAAGATTTTGTAACAGATATGAAAACTAATAGATCACCAGAAGGTATTGAGTTATTAGCAGCACGTAGTCAAATAATACTAGCATCAAGAGCAGCAAAAATCTCAGCTTTTGATACTGTATACTCAGACGTAAATAATGAAGAGGGTTTTATAAGGGAAGCTACATTAATAAAACAATTAGGATTTGATGGTAAATCACTTATAAATCCAAAACAAATAGATTTATTACATAAAATTTATGAACCAACTCTAAAGGAAATTGAAAAATCTATACTAATAATTGAAGCGGCAGAGGAAGCTGAAAGAAGAGGTTCAGGAGTTGTTTCTGTTAATGGTAAGATGATTGATAAACCGATTATTGCAAGAGCAGAGCGTGTATTAATGATTGCAAAAGCTTCAGGAATAGCATATGAAAAGGAAGTGTAATTTATGGGGTTAAATAGTATAGGTGTAAATATACCAGATGAAATATTAAAAGATAGAAAAACTGTAGGATTTGAAGGTGAATTTAGCTTAAAGCCAGAGGGAAATATTAAAGGAAGAAAAATTACTGCTACATTTAGAGGTCATAGTAAGAAGTTAGATTCTTTAGCAGAAGCTATTAAGAAAACAGGTCTTAAAGATGGAATGACTATTTCATTTCATCATCATTTCCGTGCTGGAGATTATGTAATGAAAATGGTTATGGATGAGATATCAAAGCTTGGAATAAGAGATTTAACTTTATGTGCAAGTTCTTTAACAAGTGCTCATGTATTTCTTATTGACTATATTGAAGATGGAGTTATTACTGGAATTGAAACAAGTGGAGTTCGTGGAAAGCTAGGAGAAGCTATTTCAAAGGGTATTATGAAAAAGCCTATAATTATTCGTTCTCATGGTGGACGTGCACGTGCAATTGAAGCTGGAGATTCTAAAATAGATATAGCATTTTTAGGAGTGCCATGTGCAGATGAATATGGTAATGCTAATGGTATATATGGGAAATCACAATGTGGGTCATTAGGTTATGCTATCATAGATTCCAAATATGCAGATCAAGTTGTCTTAATAACAGATACTATGATGCCATACCCTAATGTTCCAGCAAGTATATCACAACAAGATGTAGATTATGTAGTTTGTGTGGACGAAATTGGAGATCCAAATGGAATAGCTTCTGGAGCTACACGTTTTACAAATGATCCAAAAGAATTACTAATCGCAAAATATGCAGCAGCTGTTATTGAAGCTTCAGGATATTTAAAAGAAGGGTTTTCTATACAAGCTGGTACTGGAGGAGCATCTCTTGCGGTTGCACGTTTTTTAAAGGAAAAAATGCAGAAAGAAAATATTACAGCAAGCTTTGGATTAGGTGGTATTAGCAGACAGTTTATTGATTTGCATGAAGAAGGCTTTATAAAGACATTATTTGATGTCCAAAGTTTTGATTTAAAAGCTGTTGAGTCAATAGGTAAAAATAACAGACATGTAGAGATAGATGCATCATTATATGCTAATCCATACAATAAAGGATGTATAGCTAATAAACTAGATATTGTTATTTTAAGTGCATTAGAAGTAGATAAGAACTTTAATGTTAATGTTATTACAGGATCAGATGGATTTATACGTGGAGCATCTGGTGGACACTCAGATACAGCAGCAGGTGCAAATTTATCAATGATAGTAGCTCCACTTGTACGTGGAAGAATACCAACAGTTGTAGATAAAGTAAATACTGTTATTACTCCAGGAGATTCAATTGATGTAGTAGTTACAGAGCGTGGTGTTGCAATTAATTTATCTAATCCTAATAATAAAGAATTGAAAGAAAAATTAGAGAAAAATAAGAGAATACCTATATTTGATATAGAAGAATTATATGAAAAGGCAATATCAATAACAGGAAGACCGAAAGCTATTAAGTATGAGGATAGAATTGTTGGAGTAGTAGAATATCGTGATGGGTCAATTATTGATGTTATTCGTAAAGTAAAAGAGGATTAATTATGACAATTCAAAATAAATTATTACATGAAATATTAAAAGGAAGAGATGAGAGGGCAGGTGAGATAAAAAAGTTAAATGAAGAAAACTTAGGGAATATCATATGCTTTACAATTAATATTCCAGGTCCGTATAAGTTATCTGATAATTATTACTTTGCATTTAATGAAGGTGTTTTAGCATTAGAAGAGATTCTAAATGCTAAGGCACTAAAAAGAATAAAGCGTATGTCGGGGTTTGAGGCATATTTTATTTCAGATAAATCTCCGATTGATTTAAAGAAATTAACTGTAAATTTAGAAGAAAGACATCCTTTAGGGAGACTGTTTGATATAGATATTTTTTATAAAAATTTATCAAAGATAAGTAGAGAGCAGCTTAGTATTTCTAAAAGGAAGTGTCTTCTATGCGATAGTCCAGCAGTAGAATGTGGCAGAAGTAGAACTCATTCGGTAGAAGAGCTAATTATTTGCATAAATAAGCTAATAAATGAATATAGAGAAAATAATTTGCAAGAAAAATATAAATAATAAATTATAGACTCTTGGTAAACGTTTACTAACAGGAGGTTTTATTTGATTTATATGAATTTAGAAAAGAGGTATTTTATTATGACTAAAGAAGAGATATTAAAGACAAGAGAATCAGCACATGGGTTAATTAGTATAAACTCAAATTTTAATATAGAAAATAAGGAGGATTTATCTCAAATATATACACCAGGTGTTTCAACTGTTTGTAAGGAAGTTGAGCATTGTCCTGAAAGTATTAAAAAATTAACATCTATTGGAAATTCAATAGCAGTAATTACTGATGGAACAGCAGTTTTAGGCTTTGGTAATATTGGTACATTAGCTGGATATCCAATAGTAGAGGCAAAGGCTTCAGTATACAATCAATTGGCAGGGGTTAACGCAATTCCTTTATGTGTTGACCAGATGGATAAAGATGAGTTAATTAAGACTATAAAAAGTATAGCCAATAGTTTTAGTGGAATACATTTAGAAGATATTAAAGCACCTGAATGTTTTTACATAGAAGAGGTATTAAAGAAAGAGCTTAATATACCTGTGTATCATGATGATCAACATGGAACAGCTATTGCAGTACTAGCGGCTTTATATAATGCTACTAAGGTTGTGAAAAAGGATTTTGAAAGTTTAAAAGTTGTAGTTCTAGGGGCAGGAGCTTCAGGTATTGCAACAGCTAAATTATTAAAAGAAGCTGGAATAGACAATATAATTTTAGTAGATAGAAAAGGATCTTTAGTATGTGGAGATACGGATTTAAATGAACCACAGCAAGAAATAGCAAAAATAACGAATCCAGATAAGCTTAAAGGCTCCCTTGAAGATGTCATTAAGAATAGTGATGTATTTATTGGTTTGTCAGAGGGGAATGTCTTAACATATGACATGATAAAAACTATGGGTAAGGATCCTATTATATTTGCTCTCGCAAATCCAACACCAGAAGTTAAACCCGAGATAGCTAAGGAGGCTGGAGCAGCTGTAATAGCTACAGGTGGACCAGCGTATCCAAATCAAGTAAATAATATTTTGGTTTTTCCAGGCTTATTTAAGGGGCTATTAGAAGCTAATGCTAATGATGTAACTTATGATTTAATGTTAAGTATTGCAAAGAAATTAGCTTCATTGGTGGATAATCCTAAGCCAAATAAAGTGATACCTGGAGTGTTTGAAGGGAATATAGTCGATGCAGTTTCAGAGACTGTAAGATTAAATTTTAAATAATAAATATCTAAGGAGGAAAATTATATGGAATTACAAAGTGGAAATAAGAATGAGAGTCAAGAAATTGGACCTTTGAAAAAGTTTATTAAATTAAATCTTTTTGGGATTCCTATGCCATTATTTATTATTGGAGCGGTCATAATTATATTGGGAATAGAAACTAAGTCTTTACCAAAAGATATGGTTGGAAGTATATTTTTAGTATTTACTTGTGGGATAATCTTAGGTAAAATTGGTGATTCAATTCCAATTTGGAAAGATTATTTAGGCGGTGGAGCTATATTAGCATTTTTAGCTACTTCATGGGCTGTATATATGGGATTTATTCCAACTGTATATGTTCATAATGTGAAAACCCTTTTTGATAGTGGATTTTTAGAATTATACATATCTATAATGATTTGTGGGTCATTGTTATCTATTGATAGAAAATTTTTAGCAAAGACTATTGGAGGATTTATTCCTATGGTACTTATAGCGACAATTACTGCGGCAGGGTTTGCTGTAATTGGAGGATTAATTACAGGAGTTTCACCTAAGGAAGTTATATTAAATTATGCTCTTCCTATCATGGGAGGTGGAAATGGAGCAGGTGCTATACCTATGAGCCAAATATGGGGTCAAGTAACCGGAAAGGATCCTAAAGTATGGTATTCTTCTGCTATGGCAATATTAACTATAGCAAATATTATAGCTATTATTGCAGGAGCGATATTAAATGGAATAGGAAACAAGAAGCCAAATTTAACAGGCCATGGTGAATTAATAAAGGGTAGCGTTAATGCGAAAGAAGAAAAGTCTAACTTAAAAGTAACCATGGAAGATGCGGCTGCTGGATTATTTATAATACTTGCATTCTATTGTTTAGCAAACTTATTTGGTAAAGGATTCTTCCCAACTATAGGTGGTATAGTAATTCATCCATTTGCATATATGGTTGTATTTGTATTAATAGCCTGTGCTCTAAATATAGTTCCAGAAGGTATAAGGGTTGGAGCAAAGCAAGTTCAAAAATTTATGGTAGGTAATTTATTCTACGTATTAATAGCTGGTGTTGGTATAGCTATGGTTGATTTTGGAGAATTGCTAAAAGCATTTAATGTGACTACTGTAATAATATCATTATTTGCTGTTTTAGGAGCAAT
This sequence comes from Clostridium sardiniense, assembly GCF_019753795.1. Taxonomy (NCBI): domain Bacteria; kingdom Bacillati; phylum Bacillota; class Clostridia; order Eubacteriales; family Clostridiaceae; genus Clostridium; species Clostridium sardiniense. The sequence goes on from NZ_JAIKTU010000017.1 coordinate 23,844, forward strand.
AATTGGACCTTGGATAACTGCTAAAATATTTGGGTTCTATCCAATAGAATCTTCTATAGCAGCTGGATTATGCCATGTTAATAGAGGTGGATCAGGAGATTTAGAAATATTAGGAGCAGCAAAAAGAATGAATTTGATGGCATATGCTCAGATTGCTACAAGGCTTGGAGGAGCTCTAATTTTAGTAGTTGCAGGAGTACTTTTCAGTATATGGCTTTAGTTTATAAAGGAAATAAGATGATATTGCAATTTGGGTAAACGATTTCTGATATTGAGATTAAAAAATCCTCCTTTGATTAGCTTAATACAAATAGGTAGAGGAGGATTTTTTAATTTATATAAACTAGGTATTTAAGAGCTATTTTATTATAATGTATATTAGAGGTGATTATATGTTTTCAAATAAACTTACTCATATACTAAGTGTTATTGAGATAATTGGACTAATATCAATGATATTTATACATAATAATGTAATTAGAATAGCTATATTCGTACTCTTAATGCCTATATTTTTAATAAATGGACAAATAAAAAAGCAATTATATGCTGAAGAGAGAAAAGCTAATAGTAATAAAAAGAGTGATGATAAAAAGATTAAAAAATAAATTCTATAAAAAATAATTATAATATTATTTATAAACATACAAAAGGTAGAAATATTTATCTAATTTTTATATGTTTATTATAATTTAATAAGTAAAATTAAATTCAATTAAAAAAATATTGCAACAATAAAAATATAAGAATTTTAAGGATAAATCTTTCTATTGAACTAAAATAGTATTTATGATAGAATGAAAAAGTATCAAAACTAAATATCGTTTTATAACGGATTTAGTATATTAAGTTTAATTGTAGTTAAAACTATTTAAGCTTAATAATTAAATACTTTATGGAGAGATGTCCGAGTGGTCGAAGGAGCACGCCTGGAACGCGTGTGTAGGGGAAACTCTACCGTGGGTTCAAATCCCACTCTCTCCGCCAGAACCGTGCTAGATGGGGAGTTAGCGGTGCCCTGTAACCTGCAATCCGCTACAGCAGGGTCGAATTCCTCGGGGAGGCTTTAGTTTGTACGGCCTGCCCTATGTAAGTGGTGTTGATGGCTGGGTCCCACGCAACGGGAGCCCATGAATCTTGTCAGGTCCGGAAGGAAGCAGCAATAAGTGGATCCTTCCGTGTGCCGTGGATAAATCTGGCCTGAGCTAACTGCATAGGTAACGCGTATAAGCTACTGTCGAAGCGAGGTGCACGGTTTTTTAATGTTAATTTTGAATATTAAAGTACATATTCAATAAAATAATTTAATTCGGTTACTCTTCAATAGGATTAACAATATAGGACAAAAACAATAGGATAAGAAAGTGAGGGAACTTTGCAAGCCAAGAAGTAAAGAGCCCTCTTTTTCTTGTTAAAGATAAAATAAATCTATACAAAATATTTATAACTATATATTTTGTATAGATTTATTTATATAATGAATTAATTTTTTATATCCATTCTACTATTTTATCAAGAGACTGCCTTGTTTTAGCAAATTGAGGATCAGCTTTTCTATATCCAAAAGCAACCATACAAGAAACATCAAAATGGTTTTTATCTAATATACCTTTATTTATAAGTAAATTCTCAACTTGATCTTTATCAAAGCCTTCCATAGGACAAGAATCTATTCCTATTTGAGCTGCAGCTGTCATCATATTTGCTAATGTTATATAAGTTTGCTTGCATGCCCAATCAAAAATTGCTCGATCGCTTTCTAAAAGTTTAAATTGATTCTCTTGAAAATCTTTATAGAACTTATTCTTAATAGGTATTACATCACTAGGTAATTTTTGAACATTTTCCATAAAGTTTAATATATATTTAGAGTCATATTTCATTTCATTTATGTTTCTAGATAATATTATTAAAAAGTGACTTGCTGTAGGTAGTTGACCTTGAGCTCCCCAACAAAGCGGTTTAAGTTCTTCTCTTAAACTTATATCTTGAATAACTAAGAATTTCCAAGGTTCAAATCCAAAGGAGCTAGGAGATAGTCTAGCTGTTTCAAGTATAAATTTAAAATTATCATCAGAAATCTTTTTTGAAGAATCAAATTCCTTACAAGCATGTCTAAAATTATAAGCCTTTATAATAGAATTTTTTATATTTTCCATAATTTTACCACCTTTCATTTATACATTACTTATATTAATATTAGTTTTCCTTAGTTTGTATAATAGTATTAGATAAATTTTATTACAAGTAGGTACTTTTTAGAAACTATAGAGAAATAACTATATATACATTGAAAAATTTAAAGAAAATACTTTTATAACACTTAATAATTAGATTATTGGTTATATTATATAAAAAATAAAAAAAGCTACCTCAAGTATGAGGTAGCTTAAAATTACTTTCTAATAAGATCTATAAATTCAAAAATTAATCCACTTTTATCATCAGTTTTATCACCAGAAGTGTGGATAACTTCCCATTTATTCATATTAATCTGTGGAAAGAATGTATCTGCATTAAAATCTTTCTTAACTTTTGTTAAGTATAGCTTATCTGCATAAGGCATAAGTAAATTATATATCTCTCCCCCACCAATTATAAATATTTCTTCATCAGAGTTTTTATAATTACTTATAACTTCATCTAAGTTATGAATTACAGTTACTTTATCAGAGTCTACACTAAAATTAATATCTCTAGTAAGAACTATATGTGGCCTATTTGGAAGTATTCCAGGTAGAGATTCAAATGTTTTTCTTCCCATAAGTATCTTATTACCTGAAGTTATTTCTTTAAATCTTTTAAGGTCTTCTGAAATATGCCATAAAAGAGAATTATCCTTACCTATTGCATTATTTTGAGCAGTGGCAACTATTATTGATAACATTAAACTGATACCTCCATTTTTATTGATGGGTGGTATTTATAGTCTTCTAATTTAATGTCATCAGGTGTAAAGTCATAGAAATCTTTAATCTCTGGATTAATCCAAAGTTTTGGGGCATCATAAGCTTCATTTCTTCTTGTTAATTGAAGTTTCATTCCTTCAATTTGGTTTTCGTAAATGTGTGCATTGTTTATAACGTGAGTAAATAATCCAGGCTTTAATCCAGTTACTTGAGCTATTAGGTGAACAAGAACTGCATATTGAGTAGTATTAAATGGTACTCCAAGCGGAATATCTCCTGAACGTTGTACAAGCATGCAATTTAATCTACCATCTGTTACATCCCACATAGTAAGGAAACAACATGGGTGAAGAGCTCCTGTATCTAGATATGGAATTTGCCAAAGGTTAATCATCATTCTTCTATCTTGTGGATTATTTTTAAGTGCATCTATTAATTTATCTAATTGATCAAATTTTTTAACAACCCATCCGTATGATGTTCCTATTGTTCCGTCATCCATCATCCATTCGTTCCAAATCTTAACGTTTTGTTCTTGTAATTTCTTAACACTGTTTGATTGATCTTTATATATCCATAAAAGCTCTTTAACAGCTGTTTTGAAGGCAACAAATTTAGTTGTTAATATAGGGAATTCTCTTTCTAAGTCAAATTGAAGTATTTGATGAGGAATTTTATATGTAGCAACTCCAGTTCTATTTTGGTCGTAATATCCGTGGTCTAGAATTTTTTCCACAATATCAAGGTATTGTTTATCATATAAGCTCATTTAAAATTCTCCTTTCATTTTATCAGCATATTATTATCATATTATTTTAACATATAAAAAGGATTATTTGTGACAGAAAAAAAGCATTGATTTATAAATTAAACCAATGCTATGTGTAGACACATTAATATTATGAATATTATTCCTAAAACTTTGTGTACATGAATAACCTTATTAAATATTCTAAACATACCAGTTATAAGCATTAATATTAAATCTGTAAGTGCTAATATTCCTAATATATATCCTATAGTCCATTTAAATCCTAAATGCAAAAAGATATACGCATGTATCAATATTATAGATACTGCTAATACAGCTATTGGTACATGAAATTTTTGAAATATTTTAGATATAAATATAATAAAAGATTTAGTCTTTTTTAATATATCACTTTTTAGAAATTTATATTGTTTTTCTTGTGGAATATCTAATTTAAATTTGTTTAAAAATGAGTTTAATATCTTTAAACAATTGCTATTAAGAGATTTAATTATAGACCTTAAAATAAATAGTTCTATAACTAAGAAAAAGCAAATCTCTGCAAATGTAGCTAGGTTCTTGGCTATATCCTTTAAGTATTTATTATTAAAACCAAATAAATAATTATTTGTAGTTGAATAATATATAAAATATAAACTACAAGATATTAGTATTAATCCTACAAAAAAGAATAGTAAGTTTCTTTTTTGAAAAGGTAGTAATTTCTTTTTCATATTAATCACCTTCTTAAGTTTTCATAAAATAGCTCTTTAAACTATTCTATAACAATAAATATTTGAAAGTTTGAATATGTATTAAAAGTTCAATTTTGTTATTATAGTTTTACAATTTATAATAGATTGTATTTAGTTAGGAATTAATAAATATATAAATATTAATTCAAGAAAAGTATAGTAAATTTAAAAAGTATTAAGTGAAAGAGCCATTATCCTTATAAATTGTATAAATAATGTGCTTATTAGTGTATAATTAATATAGACTTTAACTTTAGAAAAAGAGGTGACAAAACCTTGGCATATACAGCGTTATATAGAGAATGGAGACCAAAAACATTTGAAGATGTAGTAGGTCAGGAACATATAACTACAACACTTAAAAATCAAATATTAAACGAAAGAATAGCACATGCATATCTTTTCTGTGGTACAAGAGGAACAGGTAAAACATCAACAGCTAAGGTATTTGCAAAGGCTTTAAATTGTACTGATTTAAGAGATGGAGAGCCATGCAATGAATGTGAAATGTGCAAAAAGATAAATGAAGGACTTGCGATAGATGTTACTGAATTAGATGCAGCTTCAAACAATGGGGTAGATAAAATAAGAGATATTATAGATGACTCGAAATATCCTCCTCAAGAGGCTAAATATAAAGTTTATATAATGGATGAGGTTCACATGCTTTCAACAGGAGCCGTTAATGCATTCCTTAAAACTTTAGAAGAGCCACCTGCAAATGTAATATTTATTCTAGCAACTACAGACCCTCAAAAACTTCCTATAACAATACTTTCAAGATGTCAAAGATTCGATTTTAAAAGAATTAGTAATAAAGAAATTACAGCAAGGCTTAGAGAAATTGCTGAAAATAAAGGCGTTTTTGCAGAGGATAAGAGTTTAGATCTTATTGCGAGGGTATCAGATGGGGCTATGAGAGATTCACTTAGTATATTAGATCAAGCAATTGCTATGGGTGATGGTAATGTAGATTATGATGAACTAGTATCAATGCTTGGATTAGTTACTAATGAATATTTATTTGAGATAACATCAGCTACTATAGAGAGAAACATTGAGGATGCAATGACTATAATAGATAAAATAGTTTATGCAGGTAAAGATGTATTCCTGTTTATTAAGGATTTAATAGCTCACTATAGAAATCTTCTTATGATTAAAGTTACTAATAACCCAGAAGAAGTACTTGATATGTCTCTTGAGAATATTGCTTTAGTAAAAGAGCAAGGAGACAGAATAAGAGTTGAGGAAATAATGAGAAGTATAAGGATACTTCAAGAGGCTGAAGGCAATGCGAAAATGTCAAAGCAAGCAAGACTTTACCTAGAACTTGCTATAATTAAGATATGTAAAATTGAGTATGATACATCAAACGAGGTTATACTTGGTAGATTAAATAGATTAGAATCAGCCTTAAAATCAGGGAAGATAAAAGTTGCAGCCTCTAATCAAGCTGTAAGTACAGATGGAGCAGCTAATATTAATGATTTAAAAAGGCAAGTAACAGCTAAGAATCAAAACACTAGTCAATCTGTAGAAAATAACGTTAAACGAGATGAGACTCTTTCAACTAATGTAAGTATTCAAAGTGTAAAATCAGCTTGGAAAGATATACTAGAAGAATTAAAGAATAGAAGAGCAATGATAGTATATGCATCAATAACAACAGGAAGGCCTGTTGACTGCAAAGATGGAGTTATAACGGTTCAATATACTGATCAGTACTCATTTAATAAAGAGAGATTAGAAAAAGCTGAGAATAATAAATTAGTAAATGAAGTATTCTCAGAAGTTTTAAGAAATAATGTAAGAGTTAGATTTACAGTTTCTGATGAGCAAAAAGAAAATGCTGCTCCAGAGCAAGTTTTAAGTGATGTCATTGGAGCAGATTTTTTAGAGATTATTGATGAATAAAGACTAATACTATTTGGTACACTATAAAAATTTAAGGCATAAATTATATAAGGAACATATAGATAAATACTAATAGGTTATGTATAGTAAAGTTATAAAAAATACTATATAATTAAAATTAGATTTTATTATTAAGGAGGACATATATATGGCAAAAGGTGGATTCCCAGGCGGCATGGGAGGAATGAATAACTTAATGAAACAAGCGCAAAAGATGCAAAAGCAAATGGAGCAAATGCAAAAAGATCTTGAAGAACAAGAATTCGTTGCATCAGTTGGAGGCGGAGCTGTAACTGTAACTGCAAATGGTAAAAAAGATATATTAGCTATTAACATAAAGCCAGAAGTTGTTGATGAAGACGATGTAGAAATGTTAGAAGATTTAGTTCTAAGCGCGGTAAACGAAGCATTAAGAAAAGCAGAAGAAGAAACTGCAAACAAGATGGGTAAAGTAACTGGTGGAATGAATATACCAGGATTATTTTAATCAATAAAAATAATAAACTATTTATTTGATTTTAGTAGAGTGTCGATAAATTCGGCACTCTTTTATTTTTATAGGTATAGATAAAAGATAATAGTTAGAATTCTAACTATTAGAGTATTGACAATTAGATATATAGATGTTAATCTGTATTTAATATTTAGTTAGTAATCTAATTAGTTAATAAAGGAGTTGATATTTATGAACCAACATAATGAAAAGATAGATACAACTTTTTCAGATTTGTTTCGTATAATTAGTATAAAGCTTAAAATAGAAGCTGATGAAAGCATAAGACAACTTGGATTAAATTCTCAACAAGGTAGGATTCTTGATTATATATATAACCATCAAGATGAAGGAATAATTCAAAAAGATTTAGCTGAGGTTTTTAACAGAAGAGGTGCTACTATTACGAGCATGCTAAAGGGACTTGAGAAAAAAGGATACATTGAGCGTCGTATTCCTAAAGATAATGAACGTCAAAAAAATATTTATCTTTTATCTAAAGGAGAAGAATTAATTAATGATTTTAATGAAGCTTTTTCTAAGGTTGAATCAAGTATTACAGCTTCCCTTACAGTTGAAGAGCGTAAGACTTTAGAAAAATTATTATCTAAAATAAATCATTCTTTATAATTAACTTTAAGTAGTAGCTATAAGCTACTATTAACTAATTAGTTAGAATTCTAACTATATTAAATCTAATTATTAGATATTTAATTATTTATAAGGAGGTATTTTATTATGGAAAATACTATAGATATAACAAATGAATATTATTTAGAAAAAGCACCTATAAAGAAAGCGATCAGACATCTTTCAATTCCAATGATGATAGGGATGTCAATTGGAACTGTGTATAATATTATTAATGCATACTTTATAGGACTATTACATAATACTGAGATGTTATCTGCAATAACATTAGGTCTTCCAATTTTCACTATACTAATGGCCTTTGGAAATGTATTTGGTGTTGGAGGTGGAACTTACATAACTCGTTTAATTGCTAAAAGTGAGATAGATAAAGCAAAAAGAGTGGCTAGTTATACTGTATTTGCAAGTATAGTAGCAGGAATTATTATAGCAACTATTTCTTTATTTGTAATGAACCCACTTATGAAATTACTAGGTACAAATGATATAACCTTTAATTTAACCAAAAATTATTCAATAGCTTTGTTTATTAGTGGATTTACAATTGTTTTGAATTTTGCATTAGAACAAATAGTTAGATCAGAAGGGGCATCAAAAGAATCAATGTATGGTATGGGGGTTAGTGCATTAGTCAATTTAATATTTGATCCATTATTAATACTATTTTTTAATTTAAATGTAGTTGGAGCAGCACTTGCAATGTCAATAGCGAATCTTGCCTCTGCAATTTACTATATATACTATCTAGAAAAGAAAAGTGAACACCTTAGAGGTTTTATTGGTGGATTTAAACTCTCATTAAAAGAGCAATGGGAAATATATAAAATAGGTATATCAGAACTTTTGCAAATGTCCTTTATGATTGTTACAACACTGCTTTTAAATAATTACTGTATGGAGTATGGGGATAATGTCATAGCTGCGTTTGGAGTTGCTTTACGTATTGTACAAGTCCCTGAATTTTTATCAATGGGAATATTTTTAGGGATTATACCACTATTAGCTTATAATTTTTCGAATAAAAATTTCTTAAGATTAAGATCAGCAATCAAAGAGGCAGCAAAATATATAGGTATAATTTCATTGTTATTTGTAGCAATAGTATATATATTAAGAGTACCTATAATTAGATTATTTACTAATCAGTCATCTGTTGTAAGCATAGGTACTTATATTTTAATAGCTATGTTAATTTCAGCATTATTTAATGGATTTACTGGACTACTTATGGGAGTTTTTCAAGCGTCTGGACAAGCGGCACCAACTACTATAATGGCAGTAGCACAAGGGATTTTGTATATTCCAGTAGTTATAATTGCTCATCATTTCTTAGGACTTCATGGTGTTATTTGGTCATCAACTATAACTGAAGTGATTACATGTATAACAGGAATTGTATTATTTGCTCAATTTAATAGGAAAATTAAAAAGTTAGATAGTAATCCTGTTAGTTTATAAGATTTTAGACCAACTATTTTAGTTGGTCTTTTTATATTTAAAAATAAACATTTAATTTACAAATAAAACCTTTTGTTACATAAATGAAGAATAATTAAATAATATGGTAATATATAGATGAACTAATGAGAAATAGGGGGAAATGTAATGAAAAAATATCTTGGAGTTTTTGGAAAGATTATAGGATTTGGTCTTATTTATCTTATTATGCAAGCTTTAGTAGGCATGATTTATGGGTTTATCATAATGGCTGGCGCAATAATGAGTCAGTCAGACATAAATATGATGGGAACTCAAATAATGAATAATCAATTTATTTTAGCTGTAATTTCTGCATTAATAACATTTTTAATATATGTCTTAATGCTTAGAAAAAGAAAGAAAAATCTTTGGGAAAGATGCAAATTTAATAAAATAAAAAAATCTTATATTCCAATAATAATTTTAGCTACTTTAGGATTTGCAGTATTATCATCAGCTTTTGTTGCTTTAGTAGGAGATAAATTCACTAGCTATAGTGATACATCAAAGGGATTAATGACTGCATATAATTCTATATATACAATGATAAGTGTAACCATAATAATACCTATATTTGAAGAAATTTTGTTTAGGGGATTAATATTTGATCAATTAAAAAGAGGATTTAATGTAATAGTAGCCATAATATTGCAAGCAATAATATTTGGATTATTTCATTTTAATCCGGTACAAACTATGTATACAATAGTTTTAGGAATAATATTAGGAGTCATAGTTACTTGGTCTAATTCTATAATAGGAAGTATGATAGGCCATATAACTTATAATATAGTGGGAATATTAGTAATGCCGATGATTGTATATTATGTAGGGGACTATACAGCAATATATGCAATAATAGGATCTATATTATTAATAGTAGGAGTAATCCTTATATATAAAACATATAAAGTAAGTAATAGAAAAGTTTTATAGTTTAATAAATAATAAAAACCCTTTAAATTAATATAATTTGAAGGGTTTTTATTATTAGTTATTATATCAGGGTGTTTATAATAGTTATTATAAATTAATTCTTATTTAATCTTTATTAAGTTGTTAAATGGTATAAACTATATTAAACTACTATTATAGTTTTTAGTGATAGTTATTGAAAATAGAGATTTGAAAGGAAGAGGGTTATGGAATTTTATCCAGTTGCGATAGAGAAATTAATAGAGGAATTTGCTAAGTTGCCAAGTATAGGTCAAAAGACAGCACAAAGGTTAACGCTTCATGTATTAAACTTACCAGAGGATGAAGTGAAAGAGTTTGCAGAAGCATTAGTAAAGGCTAGAGGAACAATTAAATATTGTTCAGTTTGTGGTAATTTTACTGATTCAGATCCTTGTGCTATATGTGCGAATCCTAACAGAGATAAGAGTACTATATGTGTAGTAGAACAACCAAAAGATATAATGACTATGGAAAAAGTTAAAGAATATAATGGAGTTTACCATGTTCTTCATGGAAATCTTTCACCAATGCAAGGTAGAGGACCACAAGATATTAGAATAAGAGAATTAGTCTCTAGAATGAGAGAAGAAATTAAAGAGGTTATTATAGCTACAAATCCTAATATAGAAGGTGAAGCTACAGCTATGTATATAGCAAAGATACTTAAACCTTTAGATGTTAAGGTAACAAGAATAGCAGCTGGTATACCAGTGGGTGGAGATCTAGAATATGCTGATGAAGTAACTCTTTCAAAAGCATTAGAGGGAAGAACTCAAATATAAAAAGAAGGACTCAAAAAATTGAGTCCTTAATATAGATGGGAGTTAGAAGTTTTGTTTGAGAATGAGTGAAAAGCTTCTTATGATAATAATGTATGAGGATGTTTGAAAATGTGTTACTAAATTTTTAATAGCTTGCATACTAATTACAATTTTTGGATAAAATTTAATTATAAATGAATTTTAAGGGGTTAGTATATGAATAAAAATTTTATAGTTAAATATCTTAAGGGTGTAATTGGTTATAGAAATGAAAAAATGGACTTGCTAATGGCAATTGAAGGTGCAAAGGCTGAAATGGAGATTGCAAATAGTATTTTTGAAAATGTAGAAGATCCATTACTTATAGAGGTGGCTATATATACAGAGCAAGCCGCTAAAAAAAGATATTCATATTTGATGGATCAAGCTAAGAAAAAAGGAATTAAAGCTAATAGAAAATATATTATGAATAAAAATCTAAGACTAGCAGAATAAAGAGGTGTTTTTAATGTTAGATGCTAAGTTACTTGTATATGGGCTTATTGGATTAGTAGTTTTATATGTTATTATAAGATTATTAAAATGGCCAATTAAATTGTTGTTAAACGGAATATTTGGAGTTGTATTACTATATATAGTAAACACAATCGGAGCGGGATTTGGATTCCATATAGCTATTAATATTATTACCGCATTAATTGCTGGTATATTTGGAATACCTGGTGTAGCAGCTCTTATATTATTTCAAATATTTTTATAAAAAAGAACCAAGCTAAATTAATTTAGCTTGGTTCTTTTATCTTAATTAAATTTTTAATACCTCTTGCTTATCTAAAGATATCTAATTTTAATTTATCATTGATATCATTAAGTAATTTAATACTAGCAACGCTATTTCCAGGAACATCTAATGCAGGACTAAATAATCCAATACCACATTTACTTGGAACTGCTGATAGTATTCCTCCACCTACACCACTCTTTGATGGAAGGCCAATGTGAACTGAGAAAGTACCAGATTCATCATATAATCCGCAAGTAGTCATTAAAGATTTAACTACTGTAGCTGTTTCAATTGGGAATAATCTTTCATTATTCCAAGGACATACACCTTCATTTGCAAGAACAGCACCCATTCTAGATAGACCAACTGCTGTTACTTTCATAGAGCATTGTCTAAAGTATGAGTCAAGTATATCAGGAACATCTCCTTCGATCATATTATTACCTTTCATGTAGTAAGCTAATGATCTATTTATATCTCCGGTTCTTTTTTCTGATAAATAAATTTCAGTGTTTAATTTAACACCATCATCACCCATGATTTTCTTGAAGAATTCTAAAATTCTAGCTGAACGTTCTTCGGTATCTTTTCCTTTTACTAAAGATGTTGTTGCAATTGCACCAGCATTTACAAATGGATTTGTTGGTTTATTTCTATGATTTATTTGCATATTTAATATTGAATTAAATGCAAAACCAGTAGGTTCAGTATCAACTTTCTTAAATACTTCTTCTAATCCATTATCTAAAGTTGCAAGTATAAGAGTTGGAACTTTAGAGATACTTTCTATAGCAAATCTTGTATCATAATCACCGGCAAAATATTCTTTATTACTTTCTAAATCATAAATTGCAACACCTAATTGATTAGGGTCCACTACTGCAAGACCAGGAATGTATGTTGCTACATGACCATCCTTAATATACTTTTTATTCTTTTCTACTAATTCTTCTAAGTCATTATTGTTAATCATAAAATCACCTCGTAGTATTAATTTTCTAGTTATTCACATCATCTTAAATCGCTTAACCAAAGCATAGCACTTTGAATTTTGCTATTCAATAAACGCTTTATGAATATTTGCATATATTTGTAAAAATAATAAGAATGAGGATTTTATCTATATTTAAAATAATCTTAAAGGTAAAATAATTTTAGTATTTTTATGGAAAAATTATTTGGAATTGATACTGAAATAAGAACTAGAGTATACTCTAGTTCTTATTGTTACAGTTATTTTATATAGCTAGTTTGCTTTGGATTTATGTCTTTAAAAATTAATATTTTAATAATAAAAAGTATATGCTATTAACAAATAGAGTAGAAATTTTTTTAATTAAATGTTTACAGTAAAAATTTAAAAAGTATTATATATTATTTATTGTGATAAGCCTTTATACAGCTTGTGTAAAGGTTTAGGTATGTGTAACAAAAGATTAGATAGAAATTATATATTATCTTAAGGTAGTAATAGTTTAAATATAAGGAGTAGCAATGAACAAAAGGTTAGAAGAATTAAAGAATGGAACTGATATAAGAGGTATAGCAATTAAAAATAAATACAAGGAAGTAAACTTATCTAAAGATGAAGTCAGAGAAATAGCAACAGGATTTTATAATTGGCTTGTAAAAGAAAAGAATTCAAATTCTTTAAAGGTAGCTATAGGATGCGATTCAAGATTATCAGGAGAAGAGTTGAAGGCAGTATTTATAGAAACACTAAGGGAATTAGGTTGTGACGTTTATGATTGTAGTATGGCTACAACGCCAGCTATGTTTATGTCAACTATAATGGATGGATATAAGTGTGATGGTGCAGCGATGATAACAGCAAGTCATTTACCTTTTTATTATAATGGAATAAAGTTTTTTACAGATAAAGGTGGAGTAGAAAAATCTGATATAGATGAAATAGTAGCTTTATCGGAGGTTAATAAAATCACTACACAGAATATAGGTAAGCTAGAAAAAAGAAATCTTATTGATGATTATTCAAAAATTTTAGTAGATAAAATAAGAGTTGGTGCAGATAGTAAGGGTAACTTTGATAAACCTCTTGATGGATTAAATATAATAGTAGATGCTGGAAATGGTGCTGGTGGGTTCTTTGTCGAAAAGGTACTTAAAGAATTAGGAGCAAACACATCAGGAAGTCAATTTTTAGATCCAGACGGCAATTTTCCAAATCATATTCCTAATCCTGAAAATAAAGAAGCTATAGAATCAATATGTGAAGCTGTAAAGAGAACTAAAAGTGATATGGGAATAATCTTCGATACAGATGTTGATAGAGCTGCGATTGTAGATAAAAATGGAAATCCAATAAATAAAGATGCACTTATAGCATTGATATCAACAATAATTCTTAAAGAATATCCAAATAGTACTATAGTTACAGATTCAGTTACAACTGAAGGTCTTGGAAGATTCATTGAAAGTAAAGGTGGAAGACATCATAGATTTAAAAGAGGATATAAAAATGTAATAAATGAAGGTATTAGATTAAATAAAGAAGGCATAGAATGTCATCTTGCAATAGAAACCTCAGGACATGCAGCTATAAAAGAAAATTATTTTTTAGATGACGGAGCATTTTTAGTATCAAAAATATTAATTGAAGTTTCAAAGCTGCATGAACAAGGAAGAGAGATTGGAAGTCTTATAGATAATCTTGAAGAACCTTTAGAAAAAGTAGAATATAGAATAAATATAGAAAAAGATAACTATAGAGAATTTGGAGAGGGGATCCTAAAGGATTTAGAGTCGTTGGTTAAGAGTCATACTTCATGGAAATTACCTGAAAAAAATTATGAAGGAGTAAGAGTTATGTGTACATCAGAAAAAGAAGATGGATGGTTTCTATTAAGATTATCCCTTCATGAACCGCTATTAGCATTAAATGTTCAATCAGATGTAGAAGGTGGAGCTGATGTGATGATAGAATCAATAAGAAGATTTTTAAAAAAATATAATATGAAATTTTAAATAAAGATATAACAAATAATCCAAAATAATATATAAATAATTAAAGCTTTAAGTGGTTAAATTTAAATATTAATTACTTAGAGCTTTTTTAATATCTAAGTTTATTCCATTAGAAATTTTGTATTGTCTTTACAATATAATATTAGAGGTTATTGAGTTATTCTTAATAATTAAGGGTAGAGTTTTTACAATTATATATGGATAATTAAGGAATTGTTAAGAAATTAATAAGAAAATACTCCTCTTTATATTAAGATTTAATGTTTAGAATTATATTATAGTAATCACTGGAGGGGTAGTTAATGAATGTTTTAGAGGTGAAAAACCTTAAAAAGGTTATTGGGAAGAGAGAGATAATAAAAAATTTAAACTTTACAGTTAAAGAAGGGGAAATATATGGATTCTTAGGACCTAATGGTGCTGGTAAGACAACAACAATTAGAATGTTAGTTGGGCTTATATCACAAACATCAGGTGAAGTTAGAATTTGTGGAGCAAATCTTAAAGATAATAAAGAGAAAGCATTAAAGGATGTAGGGGCTGTAGTTGAAAATCCTGAGCTTTATAAGTATCTTTCAGGAAGAGAAAATCTTATGCAAATTGCAAGAATAAGAAAAGTATCAAAGGAAGAGGTAGAAGAATTAATAAAGCTTGTTGGATTAGAAAACAGAATAAATGATAAAGTAAAGAAATATTCTCTTGGAATGAAACAGAGATTAGGTCTTGCTGCAGCACTTATCGGAAATCCAAAACTTTTAATATTAGATGAACCAACAAATGGACTAGATCCATCAGGAATTATAGATTTTAGAAACATAGTAAAGAGCGCTTCAAGAGAAAGAGGAATGGCCGTATTTGTATCTTCACATATATTAAGTGAAGTTCAACAACTTTGTGATAGAGTAGCATTTATTAATGATGGTGTTATAAAAGCAGTAGAAAATATGAATGAAGCTGTACAAGGAACAGAAAAAGAAAGTCTTACATTAGTTGCAAAGAATGATGATGAAATAGTGCTTAAGGTATTGAGAAATCAACCATTTGTATTAACTTCAGAGAAATCAGAAGACGGAATAAATATTGTTATAGATTCAGGTACAACTCCGGAACTTGTAAAAGCCTTAGTAAAAGAAGATATTTTAATTGAAGAAATATTTAAAAACAGAGAAGGCTTAGAGCAAAGATATATGGAGCTTGTTGAAGGAGGTATAAGATAATGATATTTACTCTAATAAAAAATGAACTTATTAAGATAACAAGAAGAGGTAAGACTTGGGTTGTATTTGGATTATTTGCATTAGCTATGGTAGGATTTATATTTATGGCCAAAATAAGTGCAAATCAAATGGCTCATTGGCAATCACCTGAGGGGCAAATTGAAAATATAGATACCCAATTAGGATGGAGTAAAGATAACTTAAAGCATAATGAGGATTATTTAAATGAAGTTAAAAATAATAAATCTTCTAGTAAAGAAGAAATAGAAAATGCTAAAAGCAATGTAGAGTATGCTAAAAATGATATAGAAAGATTACAAGCTGATAGAAAGATTCAAGAGAAACTTATAGGTCAAGAAGCTCCTGATTGGAGGATTGCAGTTAAATCAGAGATTGCTAGCTTAAAGAGTGAATTGGAAAGAGCAAAAGTAGAAGGACATGTTAATAAAGAGCAGACAGATAATATTAATAAGCAAATTGAAAGAAACCAATATTTCTTAGATAATGATATAAAGCCAATACAAGAGTGGGAATTCTATCCTAGTAATTTCGGAATACAAGTTATGATGATGCTTGGTATGGTTATACTAGTTGCAGGAATTGCAGTATTTATGAGTGATATAATCTCAGGGGAATGTACTCCAGCAACACTTAAATTCTTATTAGTTCAACCTATTTCAAGGGGAAAAGTGGTGTTATCTAAATTTATTGCCATAATAATAACTGTAGTAAGTATGATATGTGGACTTGAAATTGCAACATTTGGTATAATGGGAGCTTTTACAGGATTTGATGCAATGAAGATGCCAGTTGAATTAGCTCTAAAATATCAGATTAATCAAGAGGTTTTAATTCAGCAAGGATTTAAGCAATTAGATTTAGTTGCAAATTCAGGATATAACTCAACAATGGGTGAGTTTGTACTTAAGAGCTTTTTACTGCAAGTATTATTTATAATTGCATGTTGTGCATTTATATTTATGATATCTGCTTTATTTAAAAGTAGTATGATAACAATGGCAGTTTCAGTAATTGTTTCAGTAGCAGCTACAATGTTACCTATGATGAGCCAAAAAATTGGAGAATATGCACATCTTATATTCTTAAATTACGGCAATACACCGGCAGTGATTCAAGGTAATATAGCATACAATTATTCTAACGTAAACTTTACACCGCAACTTGGTGCTATACTTATGATTGGAACTATAATAGTTTCATATATAGTAGCCCATGTAGTATTTAGTAAGAGAGATATGCTTGTATAGTATATTTGAATATAAAAAAGTTAGAGATTATAAAGTTTCCCCTATGTTAAGTAGATTTTAAAAAAGAGAGTTAATAAGCTAAAAGCTGATTTCTGTATTGAACAGGAGTCAGCTTTTTTAGGTTACATTGACAACGGTAATTATTATAATAGTCAATATAATAATCTATAACTAATTATAGTTCTTCAAAGCTAGAGAAAGATTTGTAATTAAATGCTATTAGAACAGTATTTTTAATTACTTCATCCTTTGAAAAAGCTTCATTTCACTTATAACGAATTGACCTAATAAATTTATTGTACAAAAAAAGAACCTATATAGATAGGCTCTCTTTTTATTTTCGGATTTTATAACTGGATTATTATTTATTTTTTTGTAGTATCTTCAAAGAAATTTAGCATTCTTCCTGTAAAGAAAACATTTTCTGGATTCCCATAACTATTTACAGCTTGAAGTTTAACAAACTTAGCATTTGTTGGTGTATTTAAGTTTAAAGTTTTAACATTATCATTGTTTTGAAGATTACGTACTTCACCAGATTTTGTCCAATTAATACCATCTAAACTTGTATAAATATCTACATTTTTTAATCTTCCATTTACATTACTAGGTTTATACTCTATAGAAGTAATATAATGTGGCTTATTAAACTTAACAGAATAATATTTATTTTTTTCTCCATTCCATGTATTGTGCCATCCTGTGTTTATATTTCCATCTATCATATTTAAAGCAGCAGCTTCTCTATTATTTTCTTGTGAAGAATAGCTATTAAGTGTTATACCTTCTAGCTGAATATATTTTCTTGTATCAGGCTGATTATCTTCTGTAAATTTATATTTAACTGTATTACTCTGCATTTTATTTCCAGAGGAAGCGTATCTTACATGAACTGTTTTGTTTCCAGTAAATCTAGTACTAGAAGCATCATATTTATTCCATGTGTTTCCACCATCTTCACTATATTCTAAGTTTCCATTAATACCTCTAAATTGATTTTCAAGGTCATTAACATATAGTTTTGAAGGAGCATCATGTTGTGTAATATCAATAGTATAAATTTGTGGAGTTCCTACAAGTGAAATCTGAATATCTTGTTTTGAATTAACTTTTTCGAGTTCTTCTTTAGTTAATGTAACTTCTTTTGAATTAGTTTCCTTTTTTGTAGCCCATCCATCTACACTATATTCCCATCTAATTGATGAATTTGAGTAAATATCATTTATCTTAATTTTATCAGCATTTTTACCATCAAAGGAGAATGTTGCAAGTTCTACTTTATTTTGTCCTAAAAGGTGTTTTGCCATAGTTTTACATGCATTAGCTTGAACAGAATCAGATGCAGTAGCTTCTGAAGCTCTTTTAAGTGTTTTTGTCTTAAGCATATCAAAAATTACTTTATCTGAATCATTAGTTATATTTTTATCTAAAAGTTTCATCACATCTACATATGGTAGTGGGAAAAATTCAAGACCATTCGATGCTCTTTTAGCAAGATATAAATAATCATTACTTGTTTTATTACCTGAACCTTTATATGCATTAATAAGCCCTACAAGAGAATCAAGATTATAATTCTGAATTGTAAGAGCTTTTTTATAAATATCTATTTGCTTTTCAGGATTACCATTATATACATCTGCAAGATAATTATAATATGATGCCTTTATTAAATTATCATAATCATCAAGAGCATGCTGTGCTAAAAGTATATAACTAACAGAATAATAAGAATCCCAATCTTTAGAGCCCCATCCTAAAGGCATTCTTTCTCCCTTTTCAGATTTTACCCATCCTGAAATATCATTTTTAATACTCCATATACCTTTACCTTGAGCATTTTTATTGTAAGTTAAAGCTGCTGCATGTCCAGGTTGTCCTATAACAGCTGCAGGAGTTCCAAATACCTGTGCAAGATTTGCGTAAGTTTTGGCAAGCCCGCCACATACTGAACCTTCTTCAAATACCATCCATAATTTATGAGTTCCACGTTTCCCATAATCAGATAAAGACTCTATGTTATATTTTTTATTCCATTCATCAAATTTTGATTTATCATAATACTTATCCTTATTATAATTAAATCCATTAGTGTAAGTAATATATGTATATGCATCTAAGTAACTTTTATTTTTAGCCTTTTTATCTAATGCATTATTTACTAGCCAGTTTATTTCTTCATCATCAATATTATTATTCATTACCCATCTCATAAGCTCAACAGGTAAATCCTTAAATAATCCAGAATATCCACCTTTATTCATAAGTCCATTATCATAAAGATCTTTATATATTTTATATCTTTCACATGCATTAGAAGCTTTTGAATTGCCTGTCCATAATCCAATAGATTTAGAGTGACTTAATGATGTCGCAATTGCCATTTTTAAATATAGGTCACCATTTTTAGTATCATTAAAATCATTTTTATATTTGTCTCTAATATCTGCTAAAGCTTTAATTGATGTAGAATAATTTCCACCCCATTCAAGCTCTCCGCCAGTTACATAAAGATTAAGAGCTTTTTTATTATCTACAAGCCAATTAATTGTATCTTTATATTTATCTCCTAATTTAGCAATCTCTTGAAGAGTATTAAATCCAGCTCTTTTTACAAAAGTTCTCTGTAATAATAACTTCTCATAATCTCCAGAAATTTCATCATTAATTGTATACGTTTTTTTTATTAGTTCATCATATTGTGTAACCCTTTTGATACTATCTAAATACTCAGTATTAATATCATAATTAGGCTTTAATATCCTTGGAGAACCATAAACGGCATGATCATTTCCATTATCTCCATTTTTATCTGCATAAAGTTTTAAATATTTAGCACCTTTAATATTTACATCTATAAATGTAGCATTCTTATTTCCCTTAAGAACATTTGTTTTTGCTACTTCAGTCCATTGCTTACCATCATTAGATGTAAAAATAGCGACTTTTATCCCATCACCTTTATCCCATTGAGATCTATCAATACCAGCATATGTAGTGAATCTTGAATATGTTTGAGAATATTTTGAAACATCAAAAACAACATTTGAAGTTGCATGAGCACCTATTCCCTTGTTAAATTGTAAAACTTCACCTTCAACATTTAAAGCAATTTTACCTCCATCAGTATTTTTATCTTTTTTTATGTTCCCCCAGGCTGTATTAGACATATTTTCAATATACCCTAAATCTGATAGAAACATGTAATTAGCATTACTTTGGTCTTCAGTCTGTATTATGTTATTTTTGTTAATACTTTCACTTGCGAAGACCATTGAACCTTGAAAAGTTAAAGAAGTTATTAAACACCCTGCTAAAAAACTACAAATTTTTCTTTTATTTATCATATTTCCCCCTATATTTTTGATTTTATATTATTTTTTGTTATATTTTACTATACTTTTTCATTTTATCCAATATAGCATTTGAATTGAATATTAAAGTTAACATAAATTTATTAATATGTACATTTATAGTAAATTTAGTAAAATAAAGTTTTTGTTGTGTATGTGGCTATAAGTAGACAATGATTGCTTAAATTTTAGTACTATATGTATTTTTTATTATTTCTGAACTTACTGTACCTTATTATCTTCGTTTAACCCAAAGAGTACTACCAAAAAAATTAGATTTCTTAAATTAGGAAATACTTTGAATATTTAGTTTAGTAATAAGATTTCTAATAAATTTAACTATGTTTGTAGGGTGAACAGTTTATGGAGCAGATATAAATGGATATAGTCTGACATTATTTCTTCAAATAAATCGCCCTTTTGTAATGCTGATATTCTAATACAATTAATTTATCTAATTTAAAAGTAAATTATAAATATGAATATAATTAGGATAACTAGAAGAATATAGTTTTTCTTTGCTATAATAGGAGTATAAATCAAAAGAGGAGTGTTTTTATGTCAGCAGGAATTGCAGTAAATTGCGGAGATTGTCCAGAAAAAAGAAGCGGAAATTGTGATGGAAAGGATCTACAATGCGTTTGCTTTAAGTGTCCAAGAAAATTAAGTGAATGTATAGTAACTAAATATTGTAGAGAAACTGAATCTGTATTATATTTTGGACCTGAATATTAATTAAAAGGAGATGAATTGGGGCTTATGAGAAAAACAAAGTTAAATGAACTTAAAAGTTATATTGAAAGTATTTCTAAAATGAATTCGGCTTTAGAGCTTATTTATTGGGATATGCAAACTAAAATGCCTAAAAAAGCAATAGAACAACGTTCAGGTATTATAGAGCATATATCTGGAGAGATATTTAGGATGACAACTTCAGATCGAATGGGAGAACTTTTAGATTATTTTGTTCATAATATAGAAGGTTTATCAGAAAAAGATAAGGCAATAATAAAACATGCTAGAAAAGAGTATGATGAAACAAAGAAGATTCCAGAGGAGAGATATAGAGAATTCGTAATAGCACAAGCGCTATCAGAAGGTGCATGGGAAGAAGCTAAAGAAAAAAAGGATTTTGAA
Organism: Clostridium sardiniense; assembly: GCF_019753795.1. NCBI lineage: Bacteria > Bacillati > Bacillota > Clostridia > Eubacteriales > Clostridiaceae > Clostridium > Clostridium sardiniense. Next base: position 45,261 of record NZ_JAIKTU010000017.1, read on the forward strand.
ATATTTAAGCCTCATCTGAAAAGGATGATAGATTTTCAAAGGGAATTCGTAGAATACTGGGGCTATAAAGATAATAAATATGATACACTTTTAGATAAGTATGAAGAAGGTTTAACTGTAAAGAAACTTGATAAGATATTTGATGAGCTTAAAAATGGGATAATAAAAATATTAAATAAAATAGAAAAGAGCGGAAAGCAGGTTAACAGAGACTTTTTACTTGGAAGGTTTGATAAGAATTCTCAGGAAAAGTTTGCTTTATTTATTCTAAATAAAATGGGATATGATCTTAAAGCAGGAAGACTTGATGAAAGTATGCATCCATTTACAATAAGTTTTGGGAATAAGGATGTAAGAATTACAACAAATTATGATAATGAAGATTTTACATCAGCTTTATTTAGTTCTATACATGAAGGTGGTCATGGTATATTTGATCAAGATGTTCCAGATGATCTTCAAAGAACAGGACTCGATACATCACTTTCTATGAGTATTCATGAATCCCAATCAAGGTTTTATGAAAATATATTAGGCAGAAGTAAAGAATTCTGGGAATACTTTTTCCCTTTTGCAAAGTACGAATTTAGTGAGTTTAAAGATATAAGCTTAGAGGAATTTTATGAAGCAATAAATTACGTTGAGCCATCACTTATAAGAACAGAAGCTGATGAATTAACATATAGCATTCATATAATAATTAGATATGAAATAGAAAAAGCTCTTATAAATGGAGATTTAGATATTGATGATGTTAAAGAAGTATGGAATAGAAAATATAAGGATTATTTAGGGGTAGAGCCTAAAAATGATAGTGAAGGAATACTTCAAGATATTCATTGGTCAGATGGTTCTTTTGGGTATTTCCCAAGTTATGCATTAGGAAATATTTATGGAGCTCAAATGCTTCATACAATGAAAAAGGAATACCAAGGAATATATGATGATATAAGAAATGGAGAGTTAGGTGGAATTCATATGTGGTTATATGAAAATGTCCATAAGTATGGCGCGATGTATTCACCTAGTGAAATTATAAAAAATATTAGCAATGAAGATTTAAGTTGCAAGTACTTCTTAGATTATTTAGAAAAAAAATATCTAAGCATATATAAATAGGTTAATAAATTTGTTAAGACCAATAGTTTACTATAACAAGTAAAAAGAGTATTGGTCTTTTTTTTATTGCATAAATGGTAATATTTTAAGTGTGAATGGTAAAAAAACAAAGAATATAAGAAAAAAATAGCATATATGAGTAAACAACTATGAATACTAGGTCATTGACTATTAATAATTAATCCAATATATGATTTAAATGTATAAAATTGTAACCATATATAAAAGAAAGTTAAGTTTTTAAATAAAAAGTAATTATTAGATATAAATTGATTACAATGAAATATCTAAGTAAACGTTTAACATTAGTGATATAGCCATTATTTAAAATTAATAATTATATGAAATTTATTAATTTTATGCGTTAAGTGGCTATTTTAAAGGCTTTAAGGGGTATTTGTAAAATTTGCAGAACGAATTTAGTAATAAAACTAAGAATAGGGAAGAATGCGAGATTATTTATAGGGATTTATTGCTATAATCAAATCTTACAGTTGATTTGAATATTTTGGGTTTAAAAACAGCGTTTTACATAAAAAATAACAGTTGCTATACTTTAGCCATAGACAGGAACAAGAAAAAAGTTCCTAACTTGCTTAATACTGTCGACAAGATTAAGCCTTTTAATAAAAACAAAATATTGAAGGGTCGTGAAATTATGGATAAAGGTTCAAAGCCAAAGAGCGCTAAGTCATTAAGCTTATTTGGGTTCTTTGCAATAACAGCATCTATGGTAATGGCTTCATATGAATATCCAACATTTGCAACATCCGGATTTACTCTAGTATTCTACTTATTGGCTGGTGGTTTCTTATGGTTTATACCAGTAGCTTTATGTGCAGCAGAAATGGCGACAGTTGAAGGATGGCAAGAAGGTGGTGTTTTTGCTTGGGTTGGAAATACACTAGGAGAAAGATATGGATTCGCAGCAATAGCATTTCAGTTCTTTGAAATATCAATTGGATTTATTACAATGCTATATTTCATATTAGGAGCATTGTCATATGTATTTGATTTTCCAGCACTTAATACAGATCCAACAGTTAAATTTATTGGGGTATTAATTGTATTTTGGGCATTAACATTTACTCAATTAGCAGGAACAAAATATACAGCAAAAATTGCTAAAACAGGATTTATAATAGGTATAGTAATACCATCATTAATTCTATTTGGATTAGCAATAGCTTATATAGCACAAGGTAATCCAATGGATGTAAAAATTAGTGCGGGAACATTCTTCCCAGATTTTACCAAGTTAAATACTTTAGTTGTTTTCGTATCATTTATATTAGGATATATGGGTGTTGAAGCATCAGCTACTCATGCAAATGAAATGAAAAATCCTAAGAGAGATTACCCATTAGCAATGTTAATCTTAGTTGTTGTTGCAATAATTTTAGATACTATGGGTGGTCTATCAGTTGCAGCAGTTATACCACAATCAGAATTAAACTTAAGCTCTGGTGTTATACAAACATTTGCAGCTTTAATAGGTCACTTTACTTCTCATGGAACTTGGATTGTAAAGATTATATCATTAATGATTGCAGTTGGAGTTATGGGAGAAGTTAGTTCATGGGTTGTTGGTCCATCAAGAGGATTATATGTAGCAGCTCAAAAGGGAATTTTACCAAAAGTATTTAGAAAAGTTAATAAACATAATGTTCCAGTTCCATTAATTATGGTACAAGGTATTTTATGTACAATATGGGCAGCAGTTTTAACATTCGGAGGCGGTGGTAACAACGTTTCATTCTTAACTGCGATGTCACTTACAGTTGTTGTTTACTTAGTTGGTTACTTCTTATTCTTTATAGCTTACTTTAATTTAGTACTAAAGAAGAAGAATTTAAAGAGAGCTTACCAAATACCAGGTGGAACAGTATTTAAAATGATAGTTAGTATAGTAGGTTTTATAATGTCAATATTTGCATTCGTTATATCCTTCGTACCACCAGCATCATTAGATGCGGCAAGTGCTAAGCAATACGAAGCAATGCTTATAATATGCTTCATAATAGTTCTTATACTTCCATTTGCAATATACGCACTTCATGATAAGAGTGCACACAAGAGTCTTAAAGAACCAGTTGCATTAAAAGCCGATGAAGTTAATAAATTCGTTCCTCCTATAGCTAGAGGACAACATCAAATTAATCCAGATCCAGAAGATATTATGGATCAAGAAGAAAAGCTACTTCCACCGGGAGATAGTTCAGGCAATAAGAAATAGTATAAAGCTAGTAGCTTTGTTCACCCAATGGCAAGACTATAAAGAAAATCACAGCCTACCTAAAGATGAACATGTTATAAATATAAAAATATAAAATAATTAATAATCAAGGGAGGTCTTACTATGTTATTTAGTAGAGATGATAAAGAATTAAAGGATACTTATAGAACACCAATATTTGGTACAGAAGAAGAAGATGTAGAAATGCCAAGATATTCAATTGGTAAGAAACCGATACAACCAAGAGTTGCATATAGATTAGTTAAAGATGAATTAATGGATGAAGGTAACGCAAGATTAAACTTAGCTACATTCTGTCAGACATATATGGAAGATGAAGCTACAAAATTAATGGCTGAAACATTAGAAAAGAATGCTATTGATAAGTCAGAATATCCTCAAACAACAGAACTTGAAAATCGTTGTGTAAATATAATTGCTGATTTATGGCATGCTCCAAAGGATATGAAGTTTATAGGTACTTCAACAGTTGGATCATCAGAAGCATGTATGTTAGCTGGTATGGCTATGAAGTTCAGATGGAGAAATAGAGCTAAGAAGCTTGGTATGGATGTAACTAATAAGAAACCAAACTTAGTAATATCATCAGGGTTCCAAGTATGTTGGGAAAAATTCTGTGTATATTGGGATATAGAAATGAGATTAGTTCCATTAGATGAAGAACACATGAGCTTAAATATAGATAAAGTAATGGATTATGTTGATGATTATACTATAGGTATAGTTGGAATACTTGGTATTACTTACACTGGTAAATATGATGACATTAAGAAATTAAATGATGTAGTTGAAGAATATAATAAGACTGCTAAATTATCAGTACCAATTCACGTTGATGGTGCTTCAGGTGGATTATTCGCACCATTTATAGAACCAGATCTTGAATGGGATTTCAGATTAAAGAATGTTGTATCAATAAGTACTTCAGGTCATAAATACGGACTAGTTTATCCAGGTATCGGTTGGGTAATGTGGAAAGATGAACAATTCCTACCTAAAGAATTGATATTTGAAGTAAGCTACTTAGGAGGAAAGATGCCAACAATGGCTATAAACTTCTCAAGAAGTGCAAGTCAAGTAATAGGACAATATTATAACTTCTTAAGATATGGTTTCGAAGGATACAGACAAATACATCAAAGAACAAAAGATGTTGCGATGTATTTAGCAAAAGAAATCAAGGACATGGGATTATTTGAAATCTACAATGATGGATCAAACTTACCAATAGTTTGCTATAAATTAAAAGAAGATGCTAATGTAGAATGGACATTAGATGATCTAGCAGATAGATTATTAATGAAAGGATGGCAAGTACCTGCTTATCCATTACCAGAAAACTTACAAAATGTAAGAATCCAACGTATCGTATGTCGTGCTGATTTAGGTCATGCAATGGCTGAGCAATTAGTAAATGATATTAAATCTGGTATAAAAGCTCTTAATAATGCACATGTTTTAGAAAAAAATGAACAAAATAAAGGTGCACATGGATTCACACACTAATTAAAAAAGATTATTAAATAAACAAACAATAGTTCAATTCACTATATATCGCTTAAATTACAATAAAAAAAGTTCTTTATCTATAAATTTATAGATAAAGAACTTTTTTTATTGTAAGATAATGAAATTTTTTCGTTCTAAATCATATTATTAATAAGTAAAGAATTAAAATCATTTAGGATAAAAAATGTATTTGAAATGTAGACATTTTTGCTGAAAAGTATTTTACAGTAAAAACTGTTAATGGTATTTGGAATTATGGAATATAATAGTAGAATGTATGAATAAGCAATAACGAAAAAAGAGATTTAATAATAGGGGGAATGTATATGCATAAAAAGTTGTTTATTCCAGGTCCTGTAGAAGTTCGCAAAGAGGTATTAGATCAGATGGCAAAGCCTATGATAGGTCATAGAAGTAAAGATGCATCAGTGCTTCAAAGAAGAATAAGTGATAATCTAAGAAAGCTATTTTTTACAGAAAGCGAGATATTATTATCAACAAGTTCTGGAAGCGGTCTCATGGAAGGGGCTATAAGATCATGCACATTAAAAAAGGCTGCTGTTTTTTCTTGTGGGGCTTTTGGGAAAAGATGGCATGGTATGGCCGTTAACAATAATGTACAGGCAGATATTTTTGAAGTAGATATGGGCAAAGGTATAACAAAAGAAATGGTTGATAATGTATTAAAAACTGGTGAATATGATTTAGTTGCAGTAACTCATAATGAAACATCAACAGGAGTTATGAATCCTATATATGAAATTGGTGAAGTTATTAAGAAGTATCCAGATGTCGTATTTATTGTTGATGCAGTAAGTTCAGCAGCAGGAACAAAAGTAGAGGTAGATAAAATCGGTATAGATGTATGTATTACATCTAGTCAGAAAGCTTTAGGACTTCCTCCAGGGCTTGCTATATGTACTTTTTCTAAGAAGGCAAGGGAGAGAGCAGAGAAGGTTCCAAATAGAGGCTTTTATTTAGATTTATTATCACTCTATAAGTATATTCAAAAGAAGGATTATCAGTATCCATCAACACCATCTATTTCTCATATGTATGCACTAGATTATCAGCTGGATTATATATTAAACAATGAAGGACTAGAAAATAGATTCAATAGACATTTAACAATGGCAAGAGTAGTTAGAGAATGGGGAAAGAAGTATTTTGAGCTATTCCCAGAAAAGGATGAGCTACTATCAAATACATTAACTACTATAAAAAATACTAGAGGAATAAGTGTTGCTGATTTAAATAAGGAGCTAGGAAAAAGAGGATTTGCTATATCTAATGGATATGGTGATTTAAAGGAAAAAACATTTAGAATAGCTCATATGGCGGATTGTCAGGTGGAGGATGTTAGAGAATTATTAGATAATATTGAAGATATATTGGGGTTATAGTTTAAGGTAAGGGGGTATTTTATGTATAGAATTTTAACTAATGATGGTTTGCAACAAAGTGCTATAAGTAAGTTAGAAGCTTTAGGTATAGAAGTTGTAAACACTCATTATAATCAAGATATATTAGGAGAAAAACTTAAGGATTTTGATGCAATAGTAATTAGAAGTGCTACAAAGCTAACTAAAGATGTTTTAGATGAAGCATCAAAAGGAAAGCTTAAACTTGCAATAAGAGCAGGAGTCGGAATAGATAATATAGATGTTAAATGTGCTGAAGATCTTGGAATAACTGTTAGGAATACTCCAAATGCAAGCTCAGATTCTGTTGCAGAACTTGCAATAGGTCATATGTTTTCAATTGCTAGATTTTTAGGTGAATCCAACTCAACTATGAGAAATGGTGAGTGGAACAAGAAGAAGTATCAAGGAACTGAAATTTATGGTAAAACCCTTGGAATAATAGGTATGGGAAGGATAGGAAAAAGTTTAGCTAAGAAAGCCGAAGCGCTAGGTATGAAGGTAATATATTATACAATTGAAGGAAAACATGATGAATTACACTATGAATTTTTTAATTTTGAAGATGTATTAAAATCTTCAGATTTTTTATCAATTCATGTTCCTTATAATAAGGATACTGAATCATTAATTGGAGAAAATGAATTTAATATAATGAAGTATGGAATATATATTGTAAATTGTTCAAGGGGAAAGGTTGTAGATGAAGATGCATTATTAAAAGCACTTGAAAGTGGAAAAGTATCAGGAGCTGGAATTGATGTATTTGAAAAAGAACCAACACAAAATAAAGCATTAGTAAATCATCCAAGAGTTAGTGTAAGTCCTCATATAGGGGCCTCTACTAGAGAAGCACAAGATAGAATTGGTGAAGAGATATTTAGTGTAGTTAAAGAATTTTTTAATTTATAAAATACTATTAAAAGTATGCAGTCTATATTAAATAAGTTTATTAAGTCTGCATACTTAAATATATTTAAAAATGGAGGGAGTTTTATGGCAATTGTTAAGCCTTTTAAGGCTGTTAGACCAGTGAAGGAATTAGCTTCAAAGATAGCAGCATTACCTTATGATGTTATGAGTAGTGAAGAAGCGAGGAAAATAGTTAAGAATAATAGATATTCATTTTTACATATAGATAGAGCGGAGATAGACTTAGATATTGGAATTGATGCTCATGATAAGAGAGTATATGAGAAAGCTAGGGATAATCTAAATAGAATGATTAAAGAGGGAGAATTTATTCAGGATGAAAGTCCATACTTTTATATATACAGGCAAATAATGAATGAAAGAGTTCAAACAGGATTAGTATTTACAGCATCAATTGATGATTATGTAAACAATGTTATTAAAAAACATGAATTTACAAGGGCAGATAAAGAAGAAGATAGAATTAATCATGTAGATTATTGTAATGCAAATACAGGCCCAATATTTCTAACTTATAGAAAAGATAATAGTATTTTCGATATTATAGATAAATATACTAAAAAAGACCCAGAATATGATTTTCATTCAGAAGATGGTGTAAGGCAGAGTGTATGGATTATAAATGAATATAAGGATATAGAGGGATTAGAAAAGTTATTTAAAAATATAGATAGAATGTATATCGCAGATGGTCATCATAGGTGTGCATCTGCTGCAAAAGTTGGACAAATGAGACGAAAAGAAACACCAGGTTATACTGGTAATGAAGATTTTAATTATTTTTTAGCGGTAGCATTTCCGGATGAAGATCTTTATGTCATGGATTATAATAGAGTAGTTAAAGATTTGGGGAATCTTAATAAAGAGGAATTTATTGATAAGGTTTTAGAGAACTTTGAAATAAGTAAGTATAAGGGTGAAGGCGGATATAAGCCAATTAAGAAGCATACTTTTGGAATGTATTTAGATAATGAATGGTTTATATTAGAAGCAAAAAAAGATAGTTTTAATGAAAATGATCCTATAGATAGATTAGATGTTTCAATTCTTCAGAAAAATTTGTTAGAAAGAGTTCTAAATATTAAGGACGTTAGAACATCAGATAGAATAGATTTTATAGGTGGAATAAGAGGAATTAAAGAACTTGAAAGACGCGTAAATAAAGATATGAAAGTTGCATTTTCTATGTATCCAACAGATATTCATGATGTTATGGATGTTGCAGATATCAATAAAGTTATGCCACCTAAATCAACATGGTTTGAGCCAAAGCTTAGAAGTGGATTATTTATTCATAAATTGTAAGTTAAAATAAAAAAAGTCCTAATGGACTTTTTTTATTTTAACTTATTAATCATTCCTTTAAGAATAGTTGTTGAGTTTCTAACTCCGATTGGAGTAAATTTTTCATAATCCATGTGTGCTCCATTATTAGCGTTATCTGAAATTGATCTTATAACTACAAATGGAATGTGGTTTAGGTAACAAACATGAGCAATACTTGCTCCTTCCATTTCAACGGCTTTAGCATCGAATTCTTTTTCAAGCCATTTAATCTTATCTACACTAGCTACGAATTGATCTCCTGAAACTATTCTTCCTGAGAAAGTATTGAATCCTTCGATTTCATCGCAAGCTTCCTTACAAACTGATACTAAGTTTTCATCACATTTGAAATCAAAAGTATCTAATCTTGGAATTTGACCATGTTTATCTCCGAATACTGTTGTATCCATATCGTATTGAACTAAGTTTTCAGCTATAACAACATCTCCAGGATATATATCCATTCCGATACCACCTGCAACTCCAACATTAATTACTGTTCCAATATTATATTCTGAAATTAATATTTGAGTACATATTGCTGCATTAACCTTACCTATTCCTGAAACAACTGCTACAACATCCTTATTCCAAAGTTTGCCTTTGTGGAAAGTCATGTTTGCTTTAACGTTTTTTTCAGTAACTTCCATATCTTTTAGAAGAATTTCTAATTCTTCGCTCATTGCACTTATTATTCCAATTACCATAATCTAATCCTCCGTAAAACAATTAGTTATCTCAAAAATAGATAACTTATACAATATTATAGACTCAATAGAAAGTATAGTAAACCTAAGTGAATATTTTACCGGAGAAAAAAACCTTGTATAAGGTAATAATATAAAATAAAATAGAAATAAATATTTTGAGATAATAAAGGAGATAAAATATATGGCGCAACATTCACTGTCAAGAACGGAATTACTTATAGGAAAAGAAGGTTTAGATAAATTAAAAAATGCTAAGGTAGTTGTATTTGGAGTTGGAGGAGTTGGAAGCTTTACAGTTGAAGCATTAACTAGAGCTGGAGTTGGAAATCTAGTTTTAATTGATGATGATACAGTATGCCTTACTAATTTAAACAGACAGATCCATGCAACATATAATACAATAAGCAAAGTTAAAGTAGATGTTATGAAGGAAAGAGTTTTAAGTATTAATCATAAATGCAATGTAATTACTCACCAAGCTTTTGTAACTCCAGATAATATAACTGACTTTATAACAGATGATGTTGATTATGTAGTTGATGCAATTGACACAGTAACTGCAAAGATTGCTCTTGCGAAATATTGTTATGAAAATGATATAAAAATAATTAGCTCAATGGGAACTGGTAATAAATTTGATCCAACTCAATTTAAGGTAACTGATGTGTTTAAAACAAAAGTTTGCCCTCTTGCAAAAGTAATGAGAAGTGAACTTAAAAAAAGAGGAGTTAAAAAGCTTAAGGTTGTATACTCAGAAGAGCAACCAACTAAACCAAGAACTGAAGATGTAGTTACGTGTAAAACAGGTTGTGTTTGTACAGGTGGTACAAAAAAATGTGCTGAAAAGAGACAGATACCAGGAAGCATTTCTTTTGTTCCTCCAGTTGCAGGTATGATAATTGGTGGAGAGGTTATAAAAGATATAATAGGAATGAATGATAAATAATTTATGTGGATAACTTTTAATAAACAAAAATCATTTTACAAAAATTGGATAAAATATGACTTTTGTCGATTAAGTTAGCCAAAAAAATATAATATACAACAAGATTACAAGCACAATATATTGTGCTAAGATGAAAAGTTATCAACAACATGTTGATAAAATTGGGGATAACTTTATTTTAAAGATTCAATTACAATAAAGTTTAGATGTATTAATTTAAAGACCTCTTTGAATAAATTTAAAGAGGTCTTTATTTATTAGTCTAATAAAGAGCAATTATATTTTTAAAATATAAATTTCAATTAGTGATTAAGTATAAATTATTTAAATACATTATAAACATAATATTATTTATAAATATAATAAGTTAAACCTTGTAAACGTAGAAGTATAATATATAATATTCTTATAAGACTTTAATTTTAGGAGAATTTAATATGTCACCAAATTACAATATAAATATAGCTTTAAATAAGGGAAGTAATAATGAATATCTTATTAGGGATAAAAACAGCATAAACATAGGAAGATTTTCCATAGAAGAATTAGATCAGAGCAATAAAAGATGTAATATTGATTTAAAATTTTATAGAGAATATGATTATAGCCTATTAAGAGAAACTTTAGAGTTATTATTAATGGCGACTTTTAAGGATAAGAATATTTTTAAGGTTAACATAAAAATAATTGAAGGAATTAGTCTTTCGCCATTTCTTGATTTAGGATTCATTTTAGAGGGTATATTATCGGATAATATATATTCTAATGGAATTTATAAGAATGAACTTATGTTAGGAATTAATAGAGAAGACTATATATATAAAAATTGTGCATCGATGATTCAATTGGAGGGTAAAAATGTTACATTAAGAAATTTAACTCCAAATGATGATGAAGCATTATTAGAATACTATACTAAAAATAAAAAACATCTTGAAAAATTTGAGCCTACAAGAGATAAAGAATTCTATACATTAGAAGCACAAAGAAATTCATTAAATGAAAGTTACAAGCAATTCTTAAACGGAACCTCAATAGATTTAGCAATTATAGATAATGACAAAATAATAGGAAAGCTTAGATTATCTAATATAGTATATGGAGTATTTAAAAGTGGAATACTTGGTTATTCTATAGACGAGGATTATCAGGGAAAAGGTTACATGAAAGAAGCTGTAAATTTGGTTGTAAATTATGCTTTTAAAGAATTAGATCTTCATAGAATAGAAGCCTCAGCACTTTTAGATAATGAGAGATCAAGAGGGGTACTAATTGGTACTGGATTTAAGGAATTGGGGATAAATGAAAAATATCTTTTTATAGATGGAGTGTGGAAAGATCATATAACATATTACAAAATAAAGGGTTAAAATGTAAGTGAGGGGAAAAGATGGGCAAATTATTAAAGGATGATGTGGTGGTAACTAAAGTTTTTAACAATAGTATAGTTTTAGTAAAGTCTGAAGGTAAAGAAAAAATATTATTTTCAAAAGGTATAGGGTTTGGAAAAAAATTTGGAAATATAATTTTAAAAGATACTGAAGTAGATAAAATTTTTAAAATTGAAAATGAAGACAATATAAAGAATTTTAATAGAATAATTTCAAAGATAGATGATGAATTCTTTGCTTTATGTGAGGAAATTATTTATGATATATCAGAGAGTCTTGGGGAAGACCTTAGTGAAAATATTCACATAGCTCTTATAGATCATCTATTTTTTGCTACGAAAAGATTACAAAATAATGAAGAGATTCAAAATCCTTTCATTGTAGAGATAGAGACATTATATCCTAAGGAATTTTTACTTGCAGCAGAAGCAGCGAGAAAGATAGGAAAATCAATTAATATAAATATACCAGATGGAGAGATTGGATTTATAGCACTTCACATACATTCATCTAGGAATAATGGGAAACTCTCAAACACTATAAAGTATAGTTACTTAAGTAGTTCTATAATCGAATATGTTGAAGAAACTTTAAGTATAAAGATAAATAGAAAATCATTAGATTACGCAAGATTCTTAACACATATAAGATTTGCAATAGAGAGAATAATGACTAAGAGTCCAATAAAAAATGATTTGATATCAGTGATAAAAGAAAAATATAAAAAATCATATAATATAGCAATAGGAATAGGTAAATTCTTAGAAGAAGAACTAGATACGGAAATAGTTGAAGATGAAATTGCTTATTTGGCAATGCATATAGAAAGATTTAGATATTCTATAAAAGTAGAATAATAATTAAAATTTAGAGTTTGAAAAAATGATAAATGTAACTGATAAAGGGTAAAAATACTAAATATGTAATTGTAAGAATATTATTACACACAAATAATTAAGTATTTAGGTTATAATTAAAATGTTGCTATTAGGAGAGTGTTAGAAAATGAGAAAAAAAAGGGAAGAGGAAGAGGGTAAAAAAATCCCTAAAAAAAGAAGTAAGCTTCTTACTATATTTGGAGTTATATTCATTTTAGGTGGATTACTACTTATAGCATATCCTTTTATAGAAATTGGGTTAGATAAAAGAGATATATCAAAGAATATAAATGAGTGGGACAAGCAAAGAACAGAGGCACTTAAAAATGATAAGGATAACTCAAATAAAGAAGATACAAAGAAAGGGAATAAAATAAAATATCCTATTGTAAAAGTGAACGGAAAAGATATAATAGGAAAGCTTGTTGTTACTAAGACAGGTGAGCAAATTCCAATACTTATGGGAGCAACAGAAGAAAATCTAAGAGGTGGTGCAACTCTTTATGATAACGGGATATATCCAGGGGATAAAGGCACTGCAATTATATTAGGTCATAGAGAAACTACTTTTGGATTCTTAGAAAATATAAAGGATTCAGATATAGTTGAAGTACAAAGTTTAAATCACACATATAAATTTAAAGTTAAGAAGACATATATAACAAATCCAGAAGATGAATCAATACTCGCTCAGGAAGAAGGCCCAAGTATGACTTTAGTTACTTGTTATCCTTTTAGATATGTAGGACCTGCACCTGATAGATTTATTGTTAAGCTTGATTTGATTGAATAAATAATTAATAAAAAAATACACGAGAAAAAACAAGGTGATAATAGTATGAAAAGTGATAAAAATATTGGAAGGTGGCTAAGTTTGGTCTTAGTCACTGTAGTAATATTACAGCTCTTGCAAGCAGTTGGAGCAAATAATGTATATGCTAATGAGAATAATAGTGATAGTGTAGCCATAAAAAACAATAATATTAAAGGTGTTCAAGGTACAGAAGACCTATATTATTCATATCCATATTTAAGAGAAATTAAATATCATATAGCACCTGATGCCTATAAAAAAGAAAGATTGAATTCATCATATGATAATTCAATGACAATAGGAGATTATAAAAGTGTATTGGCACAACGTATTTTAGAAAATTCCGGAACTGATAATGAAAATGCAGTATATCATTCAGCAATAGGAGGAAAAGTATGGCATGATATCAATGGTGATGGAATACAAGAAGATAATGAGACATTAATAGAAGGAATAGATGTATATCTTTTAGATAGAAATAAAAATATAATAAATAGTACTAAAACAGATGCGTTTGGTAGATATGAGTTTGATGATTTATATGCAGGAACTTATTATGTAAAGGTTAATAAGTCTGATGAGTTTAAGTTATTTACCAAAAGACAAGGAACAGGTGATACTAATCTAGATAATGATTTCGATAAAGATGGATTTACATCAAAAATAGAAATAGCAGATAAAGAAGAAAACTTTAGCATTGATGCTGGAATGACAAAGCCTATAACTATAGGTAATTTTGTTTGGAATGATATTAACTGGAATGGCAAGCAAGATGAAGGTGAACATGGAATCCAAGGAATCCTTGTTAAATTATACAAGGATGGTAAGTTAAGTCTTGAAACAAGAACGGATGAAAGTGGACATTATTTATTTAATAATCTTGAGCCAGGTGAATATAGTCTAAAATTTGTTGATTTAAAGGATATATATGCGCCAACTATAATATTGAATAGTGACAGTAGTTCATCTAATGTAATAGATGAGAATGGGTTTACAAAAATATACAATTTATTATCTGGAGATAAAAAAAAGGATATTGATGTAGCTTTTCATAAAGCTAAGATAAAGAGTAATATTTTTGAAGATAAGAATTTTAATGGTAGACAAGATGAAGGTGAATCCGGAATAAATGATGTTATCGTAAAGCTATATTTAGAGAATGGAACATTTGTAAAAGAGACTAGAACAAATAACTTAGGTATATATGAATTTAATAATTTATTACCTGGAAAATACTATATTAAGGTGCAAAAAGCAAAAGGATATAATTATTTTTCACCTAAAAAGATAGGAGTATATGCTAAAGGTAGTGTAGTAAATGGAGATGGAGTATCAGATATTTTTAATATAAATAAAGGCCAACGTTATCTTTATCTGAATGCAGGTATGACTTTTTTTGGAGAAGTGAATGCTAGAGTTTTTGAAGATAAAAATTATAATGGTAAAAGAGATAAAGATGATAAACTCATAGAAGATACTAGAGTAAAATTATTAAGCGCTAATGGTGATGAAGTTAAAGATATCTATGGAAATAGTGTTGAAGATCAAATTACCGATAAGTATGGCAGAGTTTATTTTAAAAATTTACCCAAGGGTGAATATAAAATTAGTGTATCAATGCCTAAAGGGTATAGTAGTTTTACAAAGCAAAGTACTGATATAAGTTCAAATTTTAGTAATGTAAATACTGGTGGATTTAGTGAAAATATAAATGTTAAAAATCTAGACAAGGATAATGTAATTAATGCAGGGGTTATAAAGTCAGGCAGTATTGGAAGTAAAGTTTGGAATGACAACAATAAAGATGGAAAACAGAATGATAATGAAAAGGGTGTTGAAGGAATAGATGTATTCCTTTGTGATTCAAATGGTAAATTACTATCAGTAACAAATACTGATAATGATGGTAAGTATAAGTTTGACAATTTAGATCCTGGTAAGTACTATGTTTTATTTGAGACACCAAAAAACTTAGGGGTAACTAATTTAAAAGATAATGGTTCACAATCACATAAAAGCAGAGATATAAATCTATCATCAGGGGAAGCTGATAATAGTATTAATTTAGGTGTTTATGTAAAACCGGATTTATCAAAAGAAGTTAAGAAACTGCCTGTTACAAGCAAACAAGGATTTAATGATGTACTAGGTGGAAGTGCTTTAATTATACTTGGGATATCAGTTTTAGCATATAAAAAAAATAGAAGTTACAGGAACTGTAAAGATGAATAGATGGTAAAATAGAAAAACTCATTGCATGATAGCAATGAGTTTTCTTATTATTTATTAAATAGTATATTCTAAAACTACAGTTTCACCAGCTACTACATCCATGCCAGTTTTAACATCTAGTGATTTAACTGTATCTGGGTTAGTTATAAGAACTGGAGTAACTAATGATAGCCCTTTATTTTTAATGAATTCTCTATCTATTTTAATGATAGGAGTTCCAGCTTTAACTCTTGTTCCTTGTTCTGCTAATTGTTCAAAACCTTCTCCATTTAGAGATACAGTTTCTATTCCTATGTGAACAAGTACTTCGATTCCGTTATCTAAAGTCATAGCAAATGCATGTTTAGTTTTAAATACTAAAGTTAATTCTCCATCACAAGGTGCTACGATTATATCTCCTGTTGAGTCAATTCCTAATCCGTCTCCAGCCATCTTTTGAGCAAATACTGGATCTGGAACTTCTGATAAATCTACAGCTTTTCCACTAACTGGAGCTACAAAATTTAATGATTCTTCTTTTTTATTTTTCTTAAATAATCCAAACATAACTTTCAAGTCCTTTCTATTTTACAAATGTTTTTAAATATCAATTATTAGGTTGTTTAAATTTTAAACATAGTATACCACATGCTCTTTAAAATAAAAAAAGGCATAAGCTTAACAAATAAACTTATGCCTGATCTAACAGTTACACGTCTTAATTTTATTATAACTTCAATAATAATAAGTGTCAATTTAATTATTTGTAAAAATATTAAAATTTATTATTTGAAATCGTTGACAATATAGGAAAAATATATTAGAATAGGATTACAAAATAAAATATGCTTATTAATCGGCGTGTTACCATAAACGAATTGGGCATTAGCTGGAAAGAATATTACTATAATTATATTCTTTCCGGCTTTTTTTGTTTGTTATTATTTATTTTCTGTATTATTATAAATACCGATTCATAAGCATAAATAATTTATATTGGAGGGAATTATATGTCAAAAGGAAATAATAAGGTTCTTGGCGCATTACAAAAATTAGGTAAGGCACTTATGACGCCTGTTGCTTGTTTGCCAGCAGCAGCAATTTTGTTAAGGCTTGGAGCTCCAGATGTTCTTGGAATTGTTTGGATGGAAAAAGCAGGGGGGGCAATATTAGATAATTTAGCAATTTTATTTGCAATTGGTATAGCAATTGGGCTTGCTAAAGAAAATAACGGAGTTGCAGGACTTGCAGCAGCTGTTGGTTATTTCACACTTACAAATGTAGCAGGTGCATTTGATGAAACAATTAATATGGGAGTTTTAGCAGGTATTCTTTCAGGGGTTGTTGCAGGATTACTTTATAATAAGTTTAAAGATATTCAACTTCCACAATTTTTAGGATTCTTTGGAGGTAAGCGTTTTGTACCTATAGTTACAGCTTTTGCTTGTCTAGCAATAGGAGTTGCAGCAGGATATGTTTGGCCACCTATCCAAGGAGTGTTAAATGATTTTGGTAATACAATGGCAGCAGCTGGAGCTGTTGGAGCATTTGTTTTTGGTATATTAAACAGATTACTTATACCATTTGGTTTACATCACGTACTTAATACAATATTCTGGTTCCAATTTGGTACATTTACTAAAGCTGATGGAACTGTTGTTACAGGAGATATAAATAGATTCCTTGCTGGAGATCCAACTGCAGGAGTATATACAACTGGGTTCTACTTTATAATGATGTTTGCATTACCAGCAGCTTGTTTAGCTATGATAGCAGCAGCTAAAAAGAAAAATAGAAAAGCAGTAACAGGTATGTTAGTTAGTATAGCAGCTACTGCATTCTTAACTGGTATTACAGAACCAATTGAATTTACATTTATGTTCTTAGCGCCAGTACTATATGCATTCCATGCGCTTATGACAGGAATTGCGCTGGCTATTGCTAATATATTTGGGATGAAGATGGGATTTGCCTTCTCGGCTGGTTTTATAGACTATGCGTTAAATTATGGAATATCAACAAAAGCATTAATGATTATTTTAGTAGGCTTAATATTTGCTGCAATATACTTTGTAGTATTCTACTTTGCAATTAAGAAATTCAATTTACCAACACCAGGTAGAGAAGATGATGACAACCTAGATGAAATAGTTGAAGATGATGCTCAACGTGGAGCAATTAAAGGTAAATCATCAATAGATGAAAAAGCGGCAGGGATTTTAGAAGCATTAGGTGGAAGCTCAAATATTGAAAGCATAGATGCTTGTGTAACTAGAATCAGATTAACTGTTAAAGATTCAGGAAAAATAAATGAAAAAGAATTAAAGAGATTGGGTGCTACTGGAATAATGAAATTAGATGCTAAAAACCTTCAAGTTGTTGTAGGAACTTTAGCAGATCCAATAGTGTCACATATAAAGAAAATGATGTAATAAGATATAAACAAAAAGGTAGATTTAATATCTACCTTTTTTGTTTGTATAAAATTGATTAATAGGGATATAACTATACAAATAAAAATGTAATTATACTATTTAACTTAGATTTAATATTTACGGTTAATAATTAACATAAGTAAGATTGAAGAAAAGCTGTTTTGCTGATATATTCTAAAATAATAATTAGATATATAACTAGGGGGATATTTATGAGTTTAGAAGAAATTATACGAGAGTTTGTAGTAAACTATGGAATGATAAGTGTATTTGTTCTTGTTTTATTAGAATATGCAAATTTTCCATTACCTAGTGAACTTGTATTACCGCTTATGGGTATAGTTGGGGTAGTAAATGGTGTAAGCTTTATTGAGATATTAGTTGTTTCTGTAATAGCAGGAATATTAGGCTCTATATTAAATTACATAATAGGTCTATATTTTGGCCCTAAAGCAGTAAATTATATAACTTTAAAATTTCCTAAAACAAAAAAATCAGCAGATGTAGCATATAGCTGGTTAAATAAATATGATAATATTGCTGTATTATTATCAAGGTTAGTACCACTTGCAAGAACTTTTATATCCCTTGTAGCAGGAGTTGTTAAAATGAAACCAATAGCTTTTATTGGATATTCGGCGATAGGAATAACTATTTGGAATTCTATACTTATTGGACTTGGGTTTATATTTGGAAATAATAGTGAAGTTATAAACTTAATACTAAAAAGATATTCTTTAGCAGTTGGAGTAATAATATTACTAATAGCGTTAGTTTTAATTGCTAAAAACAAAGACAAAATAAAAGAGAAGTTATTTTAAAATAACTTCTCTTTTATTTTGTCTTTAATATAATGTGTTTTTGATATAATATTAAATTAAAATATGAGAATTTTTATACTGGTTTAAGAGTGGGGGTTAGCATGAGAAGTTTTGATAGAAATACATTTATAAATAGTGTTGAGATACGACCTAATAATATACTGGATGGTTTTGACAATTATAACAATGCCATAATAACAACAGAGTTTATTACTAATAATGAAGAAGCAGAAAATTGTTTTATTGAATTTTTTAGACATATATTTGAAGTAAATAAAAATAGCATATTAGATTATTATGGAAATACATTGATGGATGAAGAGTTTAGTAGAATGATATGTATGCTATCCAAAGATGAAAAAGATATACTTATAAAGATTAGAGAAAAATCAAATAATGATGATATCTACTTTAAAATAGATGATATGAAAGTTTTAGATATATTAGTGAAGATATCAGTAAGAGGAATATTATTTAGTACTTTTTATATAATAAATGATGGGGTTACTATCTGGAGCAATTATGATTATAAGTTTGTCATGTTCTTTAAAGATAAAAATATAATTCATCATTATGAAGATATAGCTAAAAAATATAAATTAATAGTAAAAGATATAAAAATGATAGTATAAGATATATATAAATACACAAACTATACCTAGTGTATCAGTATGAGATATAGTTAGTAATAAGCAGTAAATTGGAGTAATATAGGTATAACAGTTATATACAAGAAAAATAAAGTCGAGATATGTCGTAAATGCGTATATAATAAGTCTTGTCGCTTGAGTGCGACGGACAAAAATTAAATGGTCTTTGAAAATTGAACAGAATATATAAAACATTTAAACAACCAGCAATTCTTTTTATTAAAGTAAGTTTTATGAGTGAAAAGATTAAACTTTTTATTGAGAGTTTGATCCTGGCTCAGGAC